>CASCGD010000068.1 GCA_949132985.1 uncultured Lachnospiraceae bacterium | reverse complement strand
CTAACCATTAATAGATGTATGAATACATGCTTTATTTTTTCTCTCATTAAATATCTCCTCTCTGTGAAATGTATTTTTCCCATTAAATAATCACACTACTTCATCTTTTTGTATAAACCTAACAACTTAATATAATAATTTCCCTTCCGGGCTGTCACAGAAAAATATTTTATTTTTTAAACCCTTTCGGCACCTTATAGTCCGCTTTCGGATAGTTCGATTTGTTCCACCAGCAATACTGCTCCATCTGTTTATCCGTCTTAAAATAAACTCCGTTTGTCACATCCACATGGCTCCATTTCTTTCCGATTTTTACCAGATTCCATGCATGGGGCCCGCCATTGTTCCCAGTGACGATCCGGCTCTCTATCCCGACCTCCTTCAACAGAATCTGATACGCATAGGAAATTCCATCGCACACTGCCATTTTGTCTAAAAGTGCACCCTGCGCAGTATGCGGCGAATACTTATGGGAATATTTTCCAGTAGCAAGGCATTCCATATCATAGGTGACAAAATCTCCAAGATATTCTCCAATATGATAGGCTTTTTGAACCTTGCTCATGGAATCTGTTGTGGAATTGTGGAGAATCTGCTTTATGACATTGTCCTGTGTATGCGCCAGAACTACAATCTCAAAGGTCGACGAATAGCCGCCTGCCGACAGAATAACCGCAGAGCGCCCCGGTTTTTTCCCGTAAACCTTTAAGTTTGGCACATTTGCAAAATAATTGTGCTTCTTGACCTTCAATACAGAAGAATCCCTGCATTTACACTGAACCGAGCCGCCAAAGCCCATATCCTCATACTCTATGTCCAGCCATTTCCCGACAGTCGCATAGATCGTTTTCCGAGGCTTATCCACGTAGGGCTCAAAATGATTGCTATAGTTTTTCTTCTCTTCCTTTGCATAGTACTGCGCATAGGAACCTTTTTTGCAGATGATACACGGCTTTCCCCCGTACTGCTTCCATGCGTCAATTTTTTTCACTGTTGACGGAACTGCTACAAAGGATATTCCCCTAAAACACTTTGTTCCGATGGAAACAGTGCCCTCCGGAAGATCGATTCGCTCTACCCGCAAATCATTAAAGCAGTTTTTTCCAATTTTCAGCTCGTTTGCATCCCTTTTTTCAAAGGTTATTTTCATGACACGGGTATTAAACGAATCCGAAATTTCCAGCACAGATTTTGGTATTTTTACCTCATAGTCCTGCTTGCGGCTTACAGAGTTAAACAGCCCGTATATTTTTGTGACGCCAGAAGGAATTGTAAGCTTTGTTTTCGTGCCCTCGTAGCCGATCAGCGCACCATCGCAGATCACAAAGCCATTTTTGTCCGGCTCCACCCGAACTCCGTTGTACCAGTATTCCGACTTTTTGGAGTAATCCAATACATCCTCATGAATTTCCTCCTCGTCTTCATCTTCCTCAGTCTCTCCGCCATCCTCATCCGTATCAAAATCAGGAAAATAAGCTTCCTCGCCATCTCCAGGATCAGAAAAACCGAATTCTTCTGCATCCCAATCCACAGTCTGGCCGTACGCAGGCTGTAGACCGACCATAACCATCACGATTACCAGATAAATTATCACTTGCTTTTTCATAGACATCCCCCTGCTCTACATGATTCGTACATTTTCCCATTTCCAGCATTCACATCTTGTTACCGCTCGCTACCATTTTTCACTTTTCATCTATACTGGCCATTTTCTTCTGATCTATTATTCAAAAATCGGCTCTCATACGCATAGAGCACCTCGTTAATCTCGAAGAGATTATATATCCGTTGTTCCAGAAAATAGACGACGATAATATCAAATTTCGAACTTCCCGATAATATGTACCCGGCACTTTTCAGCAGATCCTTCGTCTCATCCAGTGCAATGACGAATGCCAGAACTATTTTTTGTTTGGCACATCGAACCGCTCCCGTCCATAATACAGTTCTGTTAATCCTGCATCCATATCAGATCATCTCGTCTATTTCTCCTGCTCTTACAATCATATTCACTTAATGTTACTATTATAATCACTTTTCGTTGTTTACGTCAAGTTTTAATCACTTAACGTTATTTTTTTGTGAAAATAAACCAAGAAAATTACATATTATGTTAAGTTTAGGATATATTAAGATCATACAGGGAGCATTCCAGACTACATGAACCATGGATATATTTTTTCAGATCTTCGATATCAGGCAGGCCTGACGCAGGATGCACTTGCAAAAAAGCTCGACATCTCCAAGGGCAGCGTCGCCATGTGGGAAACCAACAAGCGGATGCCAAGTACGAGCACGCTTGTCCGACTTGCAGATTTATTTGGCGTCACGACTGACTATCTGCTTGGCAGGAACGATGAGTCTGCCCCGGGGCAGGCTAAAAGCGCTTTGCGGGAGAATGCAAAAACCGTCAACCTCCTCTCTGCTTTTGAGCAGCTGGACGCGGATAATCAGGATATCATCATTGGAGAAACAAAAAAGCTGCTCAAACAGCAGCTCCGTGATGAGGCGCAGTACGCCTCCTTAAAAAAATAAAATCATTTTATTTTCATCAATCTGTCCACAAAAAAAGATATTGTGACAAAAAACTCAAAAAAATTTCATTGCCACAATATCTTGTTTTTTCCACAAGTGCCATTCTATGAGTAAAGTCAGCTACGCTGGCTGAGCGGTCCTCCAGAAAACAATACCGTTATGATTTCTTCCGCCCAAATTTTTTCTTATGCTTCGGCTCGCCGTCGGCAGCCCCGTTCTGATTTGTCAGAGAGCCTCCGGTCTGCTCGTCAAACTGCCGCAGCAGATCCTTTGCCGCAGCATTTAATCCGGTGGGCACCTGCACCACCAGAGTGACATACTGATCACCGCGCACATTGGAATTGCGCAGGGAAGGCACGCCCTTTCCTTTCAGTCGGATGCGTGTGTCGGTCTGTGTGCCCGGCTTTACCTCGTAGATCACGTCGCCGTCTACCGTTCCGATGCGCACCTCGCCGCCTAACGCCGCCTGCGCGTAGGAAATCGGTGCCGTAGAGAACAGATCCATGTCCCGCCTCTGTAAAAACGGGTGGGAGCTGACCAATACCTCTACCAACAAATCGCCCCGCGGGCCGCCGTTTGTACCTGGCTCACCCTTCTCCCGGATGCGGACGCTCTGCCCGTGGTCGATACCCGCAGGAATACTCACCTCGATCTTCTTGCGGTTGCTCAAATAACCCGTACCCCTGCAGCCCGGACATTTCTCCCTGACGATCTTCCCGGTGCCGCCGCAGTCCGGGCAGGTGGTAATATTTTGTACCATGCCAAACAAAGACTGCTGCGTCATGCGCACCTGGCCTCTACCGCCGCATTTTGTACACGTCTCGGGACTGGTTCCGGGCTTCGCCCCGGTTCCGTGACAGTCGGGACATTCATCCTTGAGTACCAGATCGAGTTCCTTTTTACAGCCAAACACCGCTTCCTCAAAGGTGATCCGCACCTGCGTGCGGATGCTGGCGCCCTTCATAGGCCCATTACTCGCCCGTCTGCTGCCGCCGAAGCCTCCGCCAAAAAGATCACCGAAAATATCGCCGAAGCTCCCAAAAATATCCCCCATATCGGAGAAATCGAAGCCTCCGCCGCCGGCTCCGCCCTCAAACGCCGCATGGCCGAACTGGTCATACTGGCGCCTCTTTTCCGGGTCGCTCAAAACCGCATATGCCTCGGATGCCTCCTTAAATTTTGCCTCCGCCTCAGCATCACCCGGATTGGTGTCCGGGTGATACTTTTTGGCAAGTACACGATATGCTTTTTTCAGCGCCGCGTCATCGGCATTTTTATCAACGCCGAGAACCTCGTAATAATCTCTCTTGTCTGCCATTTTTATACTTCCTTGAAGTCTGCGTCTACGACATCATCATCTGCGGGGCCTGCACTCTGGGCACCCATATCCGGGCCTGCACCAGCACCCATATCCGGGCCGGCTCCGGCAGCCTGTGCGCCCTCATACATCTTCGCAAATACCTTCTGTGCGCTCTCCATCAGCTTCTCCTTCGCCGCCTTCATGTCATTGACGGTGGACTCGGACATATTCTCCGCCTCGGGATTCGCATCAACCAGACTCTTTAATGCATTCAGGTCTGCCTCCACCGCGGACTTGTCAGCCGCGTCAAGCTTGTCGCCTACCTGATCAAGTGCCTGCTGGGTCTGGAACACAAAGGAATCCGCATCATTTCTCGTGTCGATGGCCTCCTTGCGCTTCTTATCCTGAGCTTCATACTCTGCGGCTTCCTTTACTGCCTTGTCAATTTCCTCGTCAGACATATTGGAGCCTGCGGTGATCGTGATATGCTGCTCCTTTCCAGTTCCCAGATCCTTTGCGGATACGTTTACGATACCGTTTGCATCGATATCAAAGGTGACCTCGATCTGCGGAACGCCGCGGCGTGCCGGAGGGATACCGTCGAGACGGAACTGGCCTAAGGATTTATTGTCGCGGGCAAACTGACGCTCGCCCTGTACAACATTAATGTCTACGGCTGTCTGATTGTCGGCTGCAGTAGAGAAGATCTGGCTCTTCTTTGTCGGGATCGTCGTGTTGCGCTCGATCAGCCTGGTTGCAACGCCACCCATAGTCTCGATGGACAAAGAAAGCGGCGTGACATCCAGCAGCAGAATCTCTCCTGCACCCGCATCGCCTGCCAGCTTGCCGCCCTGAATGGACGCGCCGATGGCAACGCACTCGTCGGGATTTAAGCTCTTGCTGGGTTCCTTGCCGGTGAGCTGCTTTACCTTATCCTGCACTGCCGGGATACGTGTGGAACCGCCTACTAAAAGCACCTGGCCAAGATCCGCATTTGTAAGCCCCGCATCTCTCATGGCGTTCTGTACCGGAATTGCGGTCTTCTCCACAAGGTCATGGGTCAGCTCGTCAAATTTTGCTCTGGTGAGGTTCATATCAAAGTGCTTCGGGCCTTCTGCGGTAGCCGTGATAAACGGCAGATTAATGTTTGTGGTCGTCGCGGAAGAAAGCTCCTTCTTTGCCTTCTCAGCCGCCTCCTTCAAACGCTGCAGTGCCATCTTATCATTTGAAAGGTCAACGCCCTCCGCCTTTTTAAATTCATCGATCATCCACTGGGTCACGCGGTTGTCGAAATCATCACCGCCGAGTCGTGTATCGCCGTTTGTGGAGAGCACCTCGATAACGCCGTCTCCGATCTCGATGATGGAAACGTCAAAGGTACCGCCGCCTAAGTCGTATACCATGATCTTCTGCTCTTTTTCATTGTCAAGGCCGTATGCAAGCGCCGCCGCCGTCGGCTCGTTGATGATACGCTTTACGTCAAGTCCTGCGATCTTTCCGGCATCCTTTGTAGCCTGGCGCTGCGCGTCGTTGAAGTACGCCGGAACGGTGATCACCGCCTCCGTCACGGACTCACCCAGATAGCTCTCCGCATCTGCCTTTAATTTCTGCAGAATCATCGCTGAAATCTGCTGCGGGCTGTAGTTCTTCTCGTCAATCGCCTTCTTGAAATCAGTTCCCATATGGCGCTTGATGGAAGAAATCGTCTTCTCCGCGTTCGTAACTGCCTGACGCTTTGCAGGCTCACCCACCAGGCGCTCGCCGGTCTTTGTAAATGCCACGATCGACGGTGTTGTGCGGGCACCTTCCTGATTTGCGATAACGGTAGGCTTTCCGCCCTCCATAACAGCTACACAGCTGTTTGTTGTTCCTAAGTCAATTCCGATAATCTTGCTCATTATTTTTCCCTCCTGATAATAATTATATAAAAAAGTGTTACTGACTGTTTAAAATACAGTTACTGTCTGCTCCGTGACCGCTTACGGCTGCTTTTTCTGTACCGCAAAGCCTGTTTTACTGTACCACTGCCACCATGCTGTGCCGTACCACTGCGCCGCGGTAAGTGTAGCCCTTCTGCAGCTCCTGCGCCACAACTCCGGACTGATACTCCTCGCTCTCCACCTGCATCACCGCGTTGTGGAATTCGGGATCAAATTCCTTACCCACCGCCTCGATGGGCTTCACATCCATCTCCTCGAAAACGGTCATCATCTGCTTGTAGATTTTGTCCATGCCATCCACAAAAGCATTGTCCTGTAATTCCTCGGGGACAGCCGCCAAACCGCGCTCAAAATTGTCCACCACCGGGAGAATCTTCTCCACAATGCTCTTGGCGCCGATCTCATACATCTGGGATTTTTCCTTCTCCGTGCGCTTGCGGAAATTCTCAAACTCTGCCATCTGGCGCTTCACCTGATCGGTCAGCTCCTCGATGCGCTCATCCCGTTTGTCCTTTTTCTTTTCTTTTTTCTTAAAGGGACTTTTCTTCTCACCCTTCGCCGGCTTTTGCGCCCCCGCTTCCTCTGCGCCGCTTTCCGTCTCCTGTTCCTTTGCACCGGACTCTGCCGAAGCCTCCTCAAAGGAAGCCTCCCCGGCCATATCCTCCGTCGTCTCTTCCTGCGAAGCTGACACCCCGGCGGTTTCGTCCTGCTCCAAAGTTACCTCTTCCTCCTGCGGGGAAATCGTCTTTTCTTCTGCCATATGCCCTCACCTTTCATTTTCCTGAATACTCTTCGGCTGCCTGTTTCCTTCTCAGCCTCG
This sequence comes from uncultured Lachnospiraceae bacterium, assembly GCA_949132985.1. Classification (GTDB taxonomy): domain Bacteria; phylum Bacillota; class Clostridia; order Lachnospirales; family Lachnospiraceae; genus W0P33-017. Next base: position 11,235 of record CASCGD010000068.1, on the reverse strand, counting down.
TGTTTCCTCTATCTCCTAAATCAAAGACCCCTCTGCAAGCAACGGGGTAAAGCCTGCAGCGCTGCTGCTTAAGCAGCGTTTGACTCTCGCGGCATTCGTCAAATATCCATGTAAACATGACTATTTTTTCAATGCCCGCGGAAATAAAATCTCTCTTCTAATCTTTTTCCGGCGGCTTCTTAAATATACCATCCAACTGACTTTTTAGCGTTTTCAAATTATCCATGACGTTCTCGTAATCCATGCGCTTTGGCCCGATGATTCCGATGGTGCCCTTCATGCCCTCTCCCAGCTCGTAGGTAGCCGTCACAACGCTGCAGTCCTTCATCGTCTGCACCGGGGATTCGCTTCCGATATACACCTGTATACCGGTGCTCTCCTCGTCCGAGAGGGTATCGTTTACCAGACCGATGAGCTGCTGCTTTTCCTCAAAGGCCGTGATCAGCTCACTGGCCCGACCCGAATCCGCCAGCTCGGGATACTTGAAAATATTCGTAGCGCCACTGGTGTAGATCTCCAGATCCTCATCCTCGGAAATCGACTCGGCAACCGCATCCAGTACCTTGCTCACAATCTCGCTGTGAATCCCCGCCTGCTCCTTGAGCCTGGCGATGGTGGCCAGATTGATCTGATCCAGAGCCAACCCGTTTAAGCTCGTGTTCAAAAGCAGATTCAGCTTTAAAATCTGCTCCGAATCCAGCGCCTCCAAATCCGTGCGGATGATCTTATTTTTCACGATGTTGCCCGCGAGGACGATAACTGCCAAAATCTGCTCCGCGTCCACCTGGGAGAGCTGGATAAATTTCAGCTTGCCCTGTCGGTACTGGGGCGCAGTGATCATCGTGGCGTAATTCGTGTTCGTCGCCAACAGCTTTACCACATTTTTCAGCACCCGCTCCATCTTCTCCGTCCGCTCGATGACAAATTCCTTCATCTCGGACACCTCGCGCTCCTTCTCCTCCATCAGGTTATCCACATAAAAGCGGTAGCCCTGGTCGGAGGGAATGCGGCCTGCAGAGGTATGGGGCTGGACGATATAGCCCAGTTCCTCCAGATCCGCCATCTCGTTGCGGATGGTGGCGGAGCTTAAGTTCAAATCCGTATATTTGGAGATCGTGCGGGAACCAACCGGCTCTCCGGTCTCCAGATATGTCCGGATGATCGCTTTTAGAATTTTTGTTTTTCTTTCGTCCAAGTGTTCCATCGGTTCACCTCTGACTCTCCTGCGTTATTAGCACTCAACAAAAAAGAGTGCTAATCATTTCTGTAATTAAGATAACACTGCACAGAGATAATGTCAACACCCAATTTTGGAAAAAATTTTGTAAACCATTTTATAATATATCCGATTGACTGCTTTTTTTGAGTTATATCAAAACATCAACGCCGCCATCGTGCAGATAACGGCGCAGTCCGTCCAACTCAGCAGATCCGGCACCTGTCCGAAAATCAGAAGACCTTGCCCTGCCGAAAAAATCACCTGCAAATAATCGTACACGGATATTTCTCCCGCCGGAACACAGCTGTAAGCCTGCTCTTCCGAAAAATTATTTCCTCCGTCGATTGATATTTCTTCCTCCGGGGCACGGCTGTAAGCCGCCGTGACGGGAAACTGCCACCCGCCGCTGCCGCACACACAATATCAATGATCCCTTTATACTGCTTCTTTTCCATCATGATTCCCGCTTCGCATCCGCCTTTGCCTGAAATTTTTCGTTCTGAACCACAAAACGCTCATGGCGTCCCCCGCCAACCGGACCCTTCGCGTCCCGCGCTGTCACTTCGAACACGAGCCGCCGCCCGTCCGTCTCGATCAGCGTGGACTCGCAGGTCACCTCCAGGCCCACCGGCGTGGGCGCGGTATGTTTGATCTCAAGCAAAGTTCCCACCGTGCCGCTTCCCGTCTCCAGCTGCCCCGCAACGCTGCTCCAGCAAGTCTCCTCCATGAGCGCGATCAGCGCAGGCGTGGCGAACACGTCCAGCGTGCCGCTGCCCATGGCTTTTGCGGTGTTTCGGCTGGTAACGGTGACGCTTTTTGATCCTTTTGTTCCGATTTTTAACATGAATAGCTCTCCCTTCGTTTATGTTTTGTCTGATGTTTTGAGTACCGGACGGCTATCCCAACAGAAACCGCCACAGCACCTGATTGCTCACATCCCGCCCGTAATCCGTCAGACGGTAGCGCGCACCGGTGTCCTCCAAGAGTCCACTGCCAATAAGCTCCGGTATCTCCTGCATATAGACCTGCTCTGCGCGCAGCCCAAACTGAGCGATAAAATCCGCTTTAGACACACCCGCGCTCATACGAAGCCCCAGATAAAAAAACTCTGCCATGCGGTCATTTTTTGAAAGCTTTTGCACATCCCGCGGGGCAAAGTCTCCCGAGAGATATTCATCCAGCTCCGATGTGTTGCAAAAACGGATTCCTTCTATATAAGAGGATGCCCCCAGCCCAAGGCCGAGATACGCTTCCCCCGTCCAGTAACCGATATTGTGGCGGCAGGCGAAGCCTTTCTTCGCGTAGTTGGATATCTCGTAGCGCTCATAGCCGTGCTCCGCCAGCAGTACGCCGGTCAGCTCGTACATGGCGCGCTCGCTCTCCTCACCGGGAAGCCATCGGGGCGTCCCCCCGTCCTCCCGCAGCTTTTCGTCCTCCCGGTATTGCTCAAAGAACGGCGTCCCCTCCTCAATCATAAGACTGTACGCCGAAATGTGCGCCGGGTGCAGCGCCAGCACTCGCAGCAGCGTTTTTTCATAGGAGGAGGCGGTCTGGCCCGGCAGCGCGCTCATCAGATCGACATTGATATTCACAATCCCTGCCTCCCGCAAAAGCTCATAGCTGCGCAGAAAATCCCGGTAGGTGTGGACGCGCCCCAAAAGACGCAGCTCCCGCTCATTTGCAGACTGTAAACCAAGACTCACACGGTTCACGCCGCCCGCCTTTAATGCCTCCGCCTTCGTGCGCGTGAGGGTGCCGGGGTTTGCCTCCAGCGTGATCTCCGCCCCCGCCGCCAGGGTAAAGCGCTCCTGCACTGCCGCCAGCAGCCGCGAGAGCTGCTCCGGCTTTAAAATTGAGGGAGTTCCCCCGCCGATAAACACGGTATCAATGATTTTCCCCTGAAAAGAAGCAGCTTCCCGTACAAGCTGCTTCTCCATACATTCCATATAATGCGCGATGGTTTCCATATCTGCCGGGGCTGACAGAAAATCACAGTACACGCATTTTCTGATGCAAAAAGGTATGTGGATATAAAGCTCCATGTCATCTGTTTCCCTCGTCCAGCTTGAGCACGCTCATGAACGCTTCCTGCGGGATATCTACGCTGCCCACCTGGCGCATCCTTTTCTTGCCCTCCTTCTGCTTCTCCAGCAGCTTTTTCTTTCGGGTGATGTCGCCGCCGTAGCACTTTGCCAGCACATCCTTGCGCACCGCCTTCACCGTCTCCCGGGCAATGATCTTGCTGCCTACCGCCGCCTGAATCGGTATCTCAAACAGATGCCTCGGAATCTCCTCCTTTAAGCGCTCACACATCCTGCGCCCCCGCTCATATGCGGTTCCGGCAAACACGATAAAGGAAAGAGCATCCACCTGTTCCCGGTTGATCAAAATATCCAGCTTCACAAGCTCGGATTTCACATAGCCCTTCAACTCATAATCGAAGGACGCATAGCCCCTTGAACGGGATTTCAGCGCATCGAAAAAGTCGTAAATGATCTCATTCAGCGGCAGTTCATATTTCAGCACCGCGCGTGTCTCCTCGATATACTCCATACTAATGTAGACACCGCGCCGCTCCTGGCACAGATCCATAATGGAGCCGATAAACTCGCTTGTCACCATGATCTCGGCGTTTACCACCGGCTCCTCCATGTAGTCGATCTCCGAGGGGTCGGGCAGGTTGGACGGATTTGTAAGATCAACCACCTCGCCGTCCGTTTTATGCACCTTGTAAATAACACCCGGCGCCGTCGTCACCAGATCAAGATTGTACTCCCGCTCCAGGCGTTCCTGTATAATTTCCAGATGGAGCAGCCCCAAAAAGCCACAGCGAAAGCCAAAGCCCAACGCCACCGACGTCTCCGCTTCAAACTGCAGCGATGCGTCATTGAGTTGGAGCTTTTCCAGCGCATCCCGCAGATCGGGATATTTTGCACTGTCCGCGGGATAGAGACCGCAGTACACCATGGGATTTACCTTTTTATAGCCCGGAAGTGGCTTCTCACACGGGCGATTCGCGTCCGTCACCGTATCACCCACCCGGGTATCCTTCACATTTTTCAGAGATGCCGTGACATAGCCCACCATTCCGGCGGAAAGCTCCTCACAGGGAATGAACTGCCCTGCACCAAAATAACCCACCTCCACGACCTCCGCCTTTGCGCCCGTCGCCATCATGAGCATCGTCATCCCCGGCTTTATCGTGCCCTCCTTGATACGGCAGAACACGATGACCCCCTTGTAGGGGTCATACACAGAATCAAAAATAAGCGCCTGCAGCGGCGCATCCGCATCCCCGCCCGGAGCCGGCAGCTTTTCCACCACCGCCTCCAAAACCTCATCAATATTTAATCCGGTCTTTGCCGAAATACGGGGCGCGTCCATGGCCTCAATGCCGATCACGTTCTCGATCTCCTCCGCGACCTCGTCCGGGCGTGCGCTCGGCAGGTCGATCTTATTGATCACCGGAAATACCTCCAGATCATGATCCAGCGCCAGATACACATTTGCAAGCGTCTGCGCCTCAATCCCCTGCGCCGCATCCACCACGAGGATTGCGCCGTCACACGCCGCCAGTGACCGGGACACCTCGTACGTAAAATCCACATGCCCCGGCGTGTCGATCAGATTAAAAATATATTCTTCTCCGTCCGCCGCCTGATAGATAATACGAACCGCCTGCGACTTGATGGTAATGCCGCGCTCGCGCTCCAAATCCATATTGTCAAGTACCTGAGACTGCATCTCCCGGCTCGTGAGCAGACCCGTTTTTTCGATAATACGGTCCGCCAGCGTAGACTTGCCATGGTCGATATGTGCCACAATACAAAAATTGCGAATCTTGCTCTGGTCTGTCATAGTCCTGAAAAATCCTCCATAATGATCTTACTATTTCCCGGGCACCAGACCCGCCTTTGGAATCCGAAGCCCCCAGCCGTTAGAATCTGTCATGACGCGGTAACCCATCTCATCGGCGCACTTCACCTTGCCGTCCGCAGGGTCTGCGATCAGAATATCACCGGGCGTTAATGCCTTTTCGTCTACGTCGCTGCGGATGCCAATCGCCGTCACGGAATGTCCGATTACGCGAATCAGCACCGGCTTACCTTCCTGCAGATAATTGTAGACTGCCGAACACTGCTCCTTCACACTGTAGGTTTTACTGCCCGCCGCCACAACCGAGTTTGTCCATGTAGCGCCCACACCGGGAATCCAGCCCTCGTCGTTCGGGCTGAACGCCTTATTTGTATAGATGGATGCAAGCATCGCGTCCGCCGTTGCCGTACAACCCACATTTCTGCCGCCACTGTTGACAAAACGCTTATAGTCGAACTGACAATACACATATTTTGCCTTAAAGTTTTTCAGAACAACAAAATTTCTGTAATTATTCTTTTTATAATCGATGGACGCATTCGGCTGATAAGGAACCAGCACATTCGTGATCTGCCCTGTCATCGTAGGCGGTGTGGCTCCGGGGACTTCCGTATTTCCCGGTTTTCCGGCCGCATCCGTATCCTTGTCTGCAGAATCCGGCTTCTCCGCCAGCTTTTTCCAGTGCGCATAGAGCACCTGGTTTGCTGTCCCGGTGAATACGGATTTTACCGTGATACGCACACCCCCGCTCTTTTTTGTATACCACCCCTTAAACTCATAGCCCTCCCGACTGGTCTTCGGAAGCTTCCCGTAAACATCCCCGGTGGAGAGCGTCAGCTTCGTTTTCACCTTTTTTCCCTTGCGGGCATCGAAGCTCACCGTGTAGCTCTCCTTTTGCTGCGCATCGGACTGTATCTTTTCAGCCGTCTTTGCAAATACCCTTTCCCCACCTATCGGGTTCATCGGCGCCATCAGCATCAGGGCCAGCGCCCCCGTCAGAAATCTTTTGTATCCTCTTTTCATCTCATTCTCCGTTGTATTTTGTGCAGATTTGTCCCGTCCATATCATAGCATTGTTTTTCCATAAATTCAAGCCGCATAAATAATTCGCGGCTTTGAAAAATGACACAACATATGGTATACTGTGAGCACTTGGCGAATTTATTTCTCCGGCGGTTAAATATTACTACGGCAGTTAAATATCGACGTTTTTACTTGTATAAATTTCTATCTGCCACGTTGTCATCGATCGCTGCAGCTCAAACTTCTTCCTTGCACAGGAAGATTTATTCCCGCTGGCAATGAGGGAAACAGTCACGTTTCCATGGATATTTGACGAGTGCCGCGAGGGTGAAATGACCCGCTGCCCGCAGTGGGGTCTTGGATTCTGCGTAATCCGCTGCGGTATTTATCCGCCGGAGTAATACCAAACGCAAAAATTTAAAAGAAAAGGACGCTGATCATCATGAAAAAGAGACGTGCTATGCGCCGGACAAGGCGTATTTTATGTGTTCTTTTACCGATTTTACTGTTCTCGCTTGCAGCACTTTTTGCCATAAGCCGCCATCTCGAGAGCAGAGAGAACCGAACAGACCTTCCCACCGATTGTGCAGACGCAAAAGACGATGCCGCTACACTGGAGGAAACGGATTCCCGGACGGACGAAAAAGCCGCGCAACCCGCACAAAAACTGCCCGCCCCGGACGATAAAAAAGAGCCGGAAGCACAGTCCCGGGAGCCGGACACCGATCCGGAATCGTCACGGACGGATGCCGAACCAGAGCCGGAGACAGAGCCTGTAACACTGCTCTTTACCGGGGATGTGCTTCTCTCCGACTACGTGTTGAAAAACTATGACCGGGACGGCATCTCAGGCGTGCTCTCACCCGTGCTTTTAGAAGAGCTTACAGGCGCCGACATCACCGTCATAAACAACGAATTTCCCTTCAGCACCCGGGGGGATCAGGCGCCTGACAAGCAGTTCACCTTTCGGGTAAACCCGGATTACGTGCGCATCCTCACCGACATGGGCGTCGATATCGCGGGCATCGCAAACAACCATGTGCTGGACTTCGGCCCGGACGCATTGCGCGACACCTTTGACACCCTGACAAATGCCGGTATCGACTACATGGGCGCCGGCGACGATATCGACCGGGCAGGCGCGCTCATCACAGAGGAAATAAACGGGAAAACCTTTGGCTTTCTCGCCGCCTCCCGGGTCATCCCGGTGGTCTCGTGGGACATAAAAAACGCCTCCCCCGGCGTCTTTACCACCTACGACCCCACACTGCTGCTCGCCGCAATTGAACAGGCACAGGCCCAGTGCGATTTTCTCTCGGTCTTTGTCCACTGGGGCATTGAGCGGGACGAATATCCGCAGGATTATCAGGTGAACATGGCAAAGCAGTACATCGATGCAGGGGCGGATCTTATCGTCGGCGCGCATCCCCACGTTTTGCAGGGAATTTCCTACTATAAAGGGAAGCCGGTTTTCTACAGTCTCGGCAACTTTATTTTCAACCGGGAGATCGCCCGCACCGCTGTCCTCAAGGTCACGGTTCCCCCGCAGGGAGCACCCACTTTTCAGATGATCGCCGCAAGCGCGGGCAATGCCCGCACAGCGGCGGATGACGGCGATAAAAAAGCTGCCACCTACGACTACCTAGAGCACATTTCCGAGGGAATCACCATTGATGCGGACGGGGTTCTCACACAGAAGGAGGAAGCAAAGCAGCCGTAATTAATTGCCGAAAAGCTATGTATAAAAAGCCCCCTGTCTGGAAATCCTAGCCAGAGAAAAGGATTATTCCAGACAGGAGGCTTTTACTATGAATCACAACAAACCTATCACACATATGTACGCAAGGCAGATTCTTGATTCCAGAGGAAACCCGACGCTTGAAACACGTCTGACCGCAGAGGATGTGACCTGCCGCGCATCCGTTCCCTCCGGCGCTTCCACCGGCGAGCATGAGGCGGTGGAGCTTCGCGACGGCGAAGCGCAGTATCTTGGAAAAAGCGTCTTAAGCGCCGCAACCCATGTCAACGACGATATCCATAAGCTGCTAAGCGGCGACAACGTATTTGAGCAGCGCAAGCTTGATTACCGCATGATCAAGCTGGACGACACGCCAAACAAGGCAAAGCTGGGTGCAAACAGCATGCTCAGCGTATCGCTTGCCGCTGCCCGTACCGCCGCCGCCGCCCTTGACACACCGCTCTACCGCTACATCGGCGGCTGCAATGCAAACCGGATGCCGGTTCCGATGATGAACATTCTAAACGGCGGCGTACACGCAAAAAACAACCTCGATTTTCAGGAGTTTATGATCATGCCCGTAGGTGCGGACAGCCTGCATGATGCCCTGCGCATCGGCGCGGAAATCTACCACACCTTAAAGGGTCTGCTCGCCCGCGACCAGCTCTCCACCGCCGTAGGTGACGAAGGCGGCTTTGCGCCGGATTTAAAGGATGCGTACGCCGTGTTCGATTATCTGACCCGCGCCGTAGAAGAGGCGGGCTACCGTCCGGGTGAAGACGTGGTTTTTGCCATGGACGCCGCGGCAAGCGAGCTGTACAGTCCCGACAGCGGCTACTATTTCTTCCCCGGCGAAAGTGCGCAAAAAAAAGCTGCCATGACGCTGGACGCTCCCGCCGTACCTGACACGCAGAGCACTTCCATCAGCCGCACTACCGACGAAATGATCGCCTACTATGAAGATCTGTGCAATCGCTATCCCCTCGTCTCTATCGAGGACGGCCTCGACCAGAACGACTGGGACGGCTGGAGCCGCCTCACGGAACGTCTCGGCAAACGGGTACAGCTCGTCGGCGACGATCTGTTTGTGACAAACCCCGTCCGCATCGCTGAGGGCATCAAAAAAGGTGCCGCAAACGCAGTCCTCATCAAAGTGAACCAGATCGGCACCCTCACGGAAGCGCTGGACGCCATCGAGCTGGCACACCGCAACGGTTACCGCACAATCATCTCCCACCGGAGCGGCGAAACAGAAGACACCTTCATCGCGGATCTCGCAGTTGGCGTGTGCAGCGGACAGATCAAAACCGGCGCACCCTGCCGCAGTGAGCGGGTCGCAAAATATAACCGCCTGTTAGAGATCGAGGAGGAGCTGTTTGACAGCCACTATGTAAATCCCTTCAAATTCAGGTAACAGGCACCCCGCTGCCCCACAAGAAATCCCGCTTCGTATTTCTGCGCGGCAAACGCAGAACCGCCGGGTCAGCTGAGGGCGTCCCCCCCTCCTAAAATTTCCGCAGCTTTTCCGACTCGTCCTCCGGCGTGTTCTCAATGCTGCGGATCACTACATAGTAGCTGTAGTCCGGGCTGACCTCCACAAGCACCCTCTCTCCCACCTTATGTCCGAGCAGAGCTTTCCCCAGAGGCGACTCGATGCTAATCATCTTTTTTAGAGAGTTCCCCCGGGCCGTGGTCACGATGCGGTAGGTCTCCTCCGCGTCATCCTCCTCGATATAAACCGTCACCGTATTGTGGATGCCGACCTCGTCCTCCGCAGACGCATCATCGATAATATCCGCCCCCTTAATCATCCGCTCCAGATAGCGGATACGGCTTTCATTCTGGTTTTTATACTGCTTCGCCGCCTTGTACTCAAAATTCTCACTGAGGTCACCGTGAGCCCGCGCCGTCTTCACGTCCTCAAGCGCTTCCTTGCGCACCACCAGCTTTCGGTACTCGATCTCCTCCTCCATTTTTTCAATGTCCTGCTTTGTCAATTGATGTTTCATCTGATTCCTTCACTTTCTTTCATTATTTTTGTTTTTCAGCCAAAAGATTTATTGACACATCTGCCTTCCATCCGCTATGATAAAAATACACAGCGAAAGGATTAAAAATCATGAATATTTTTTACTGGTTTCTGATTATTGCAGCGGTCACACTTGGCGCAAATCTCATCGCCATCACCGTAATGTACCGCAAAAAATACATTTACATCCTGCCCATCGCCGGAATCGTTACTTTCAGCTTTCTGCTGGCAGCACTTCTCTATCTCATCACTGCCATGCACGGATCCGATCTTTTGAACAGCAAGCTCGCCGTCAGCCTGGTAATCGAAACAGAATCCTTTCAGAGCGCTGCTGATGCCCACACCAATAGTACCGTGTATGCCTTCTGCAGCAAGGAGGGTATCGAGTTCCATCTCTCCGACGCAGAGCTTTTAGACCCGGTTGTGCCCTCGCAGCCCGCTACCGTGGAGGTCTATTACTGCACGATGCGTAAGGGCTTTTCCTGGTGCAGCCTTGGAGAGGATACTGCCATTCGTTACATTTTAAAGTGAAACGACCCGCAGCAAGCTGCGGGTCATTTCATCCTCGCGGCATTCGTCAAATATCCGTGTGTGTAAACACGGCTGTTTTCCTCATTGCCCGCAGAAATAAAGCTAAAGTAAAGAAGCCCGCAGGAACAGCGGGCTTCTTTGCGTAAGAAGGAAGTTTTTATGAAAAATAAGAGCGAATTTTTCATCAAACATTACTATTACATTATATCGATATACCTGTAACTTGTCAAGAAAGTTTTTCACAATTATTTCATATTATTTCATATTCGTAAATGACATTACAATAATAAAACAAACTGCTGCCTGAATCATCTTCTCCTGCAACCACGCAGCAAATGCGTACCCGGAGGGCATCCTATGGCTCGAGGGAGGCGAAAAATAACTTAATTTGTAATATTTGCAATCATTCGGTTGCTTTCCGCAGCGCCAGCAGCCATTAACGCAGAATCGTTATAGAATTCGGCATAAAAGTGATAGATATTTTTCAAATTTCATTGTATGATAGATACAGTCATATACAAATTATCTCAGAAGGAGTATACAATCATGGATAACAGAACAAGAAGAGACAGAGGAATGGCATATTTTTCGGATGAATCTGTCATGAACGAGCAGCTGAAAGCAAAGCGTGCAATCCGCCAGTACAATGCGTGTATGCCCTTTGACACCAAACAGGGCATGACGTGTCTTGAGGAGGCGGGGATCGTGCACAAGGGAGTCATGTATTTTGAACCACCGTTTCACTGTGAATATGGGACGCATATATAGGCTCTCGGAATTTTGAGCCTACCGACTAAGATTCACCAGTCGGATGAACCT
>CASCGD010000067.1 GCA_949132985.1 uncultured Lachnospiraceae bacterium | reverse complement strand
TAAACGTATCGATTTCGACAAAAATATGTATTTGTCTTAAGCTATGCACACTGCTATAATGGCTTTAAACAAGTTTGTTACATATTTAACGAACATATAGAGCAAGGTTTCTTTCGTTTGTGGTGAATGAAAAGATTGAGTATAAAGAAGGAGAAAAAATCATGGCAGAGAGAATTAACGGACACACAGAACTGGTTGGACTGATGGCGTACCCGATCCGTCACTCCAGCTCCCCCGCAATGCAGAACGAGGCGTTTGCAAAGCTGGGCTATGATCTGGCGTATCTCGCGTTTGAGATTGGCGCGGATGAGATCGAGGATGCGGTAAAGGCAATCCGCACGCTGAAAATGCGCGGCTCCAATGTGTCCATGCCGAATAAAACAATCGTAGGGCAGTATCTGGATGAGTTATCTCCGGCTGCAGAGCTTTGCGGCGCGGTCAATACCATCGTAAACAAGGACGGACACCTGACCGGACATATCACGGACGGCATCGGCTTTATGGCATCATTGAAGGACAACAACATCGATGCCATCGGCAAGAAGATGACCATCGTGGGATGCGGCGGCGCGGCCACAGCGATTGAGATCCAGGCAGCATTGGACGGTGTTGCGGAAATGTCTATTTTCAATATTAAGGATGACTTCTTTGCGCGCGGTATCGAGACGGTAAAGAAGATCAACGAAAAGACAAACTGCAAGGCGGTTCTGTACGATCTGGCGGATCTCGAGCAGTTAAAGAAGGAGATGGATTCCAGCTATATTTTTGTCAACGCGACCGGAGCAGGCATGAAACCCCTGGAGGACGTGTCGGTGGTTCCCGATAAATCCTATTTCCGCCCGGAGCTGATCGTGGTGGATGTCCCCTACTCGCCCCTTGAGACAAAAATGCGGAAGATGGCGAAAGAGGTGGGCTGCAAGACGATGAACGGTCTTGGCATGATGCTGTTCCAGGGCTCCGCTGCCTTTGAGCTGTGGACCGGAACCCCGATGCCCATCGAGCATATGAAGCAGATTCTGAATATCAGCTATGATGATTGAGGCGACAGGCAGTAATGAGAAGCATTTTTCAGGATGTCTTTTGACGGTGTGCCCGTGCGCAGGCGCGGGCAGCGCTATCTTAAAAGTGAAAGAGGAGATAAGCTATGAATAAAAAATATATTCCCAGTGCGCTTGTACTGTATTTAAATTACTTTTTACATGGAGTGGGATGCTCGGTGCTCGGGCAGGCGGTGATCAAGGAATCCCTCGCCGCCAGCTGGGGTGTGGAGGTTATGGCAATCACTGCAATCTCTGCGGCGTTAGGTCTTGGACGTCTGATTGCACTTCCCTTTGCAGGGCCGCTGTCCGATAAGCTGGGGCGCCGCATATCTGTTATTATCGGCGGTGCGTCCTATGCGGTTTACCTGATCGGACTGGCGCTTGCATTTAATGCGGGAGCAAATGGCGGTTATCAGATTGCATATGTCTGTGCGATTGTCGGAGGTATCGCAAACTCTTTCCTGGACACCGGAATTTATCCGGCGGTTGCCGAGGTGATTTACAAGGCGCCCGGCATTGCGACGATGGGCATTAAATTTTTCATTTCCATCTCACAGATGATGCTTCCGTTCTTCCTTGGCGTGGCCGTGACTACAACGGCGGCCGGAATGACCTCCTATAACCCGCTGTTTATCGTGTGCGGCGTTGCATACATCGTACTGCTTGTACTTATGATCTTCTTCCCGCTCCCGGATACCGACAAAAATGCCGGAGGAGCAAAGAAGGAGGGCCTGATCGAGAGCTTAAAGCACACGCATTTTTCCATCGAGTCCATCTCGATGATACTGATTGGATTTACCTGTACCGGAACCTTCCAGCTCTGGCTGAACTGTGCACAGAATTATGCGAAATCCATCGGATGGGAGGACCCGTCCATCATGCAGACCTATTATTCCACAGGAACGATCCTTGCATTGATCGTTACGGCATTCCTCACAAGAAAAATCAAGGATGTGCGTTTTATCCTGGTGTATCCGGTGATCTGCCTTGTGACCATTATAGCGGTGCTGGTGGCCCCGTCCCAGATGATGTGTACCGCAGGATCGTTTTTGATCGGCTGGGCGGGCGCAGGCGGACTGCTGCAGATCGCGACTTCCGTATGCAACATGATTTTCCCGAAGATCAAGGGAACGGTGACGGCGCTTGTCATGATCGCATCCTCACTGTGCAACTATACGATTCTGACGGCTGCATCAAAGATGACACCCTCGGCGGTTATGGTGATGAATATTGTCCTTACGGGAATCGGCGTTCTCCTCGGCCTTTTTGTAAACCTTAGATATGAAAAGATGGTTGCCGCAGCGGAATAGGTTGGAGCGCTTGCCGCGGAAACCGAAAAAGGATGATTCAGGAGTGCAAAATCTCATCGTCGCAGACGATTATAAATGGATTTTGCACCGTAAATGTGAAAGAAGTGAACAGTTACGAAAAATGGTCGCTGCTTCGGAGTAGGTTGGAGCGCTTGCCGCGGAAACCGAAAAAGGATGATTCAGGAGTGCAAAATCCCATCGTCGCAGACGATTATAAATGGATTTTGCACCGTAACTGTGAAGGAAGTGAACAGTTACAAAAGATGGTTGCCATGGCAGGCGCTGAGGATTAAGATGAAAAGTATACATTATTTTTGAAAGGAAGGATGAAACATATGAACCCGGTTAAAGTTAGAAATATTTCCATCGGCGAGGGAATCCCTAAAATCTGCGTTCCCATCGTTGGCGTGACAAAGGATGATATTATCGCTGAGGCGAGGACATTTGATTCCATTCCGGTGGATGTGGTGGAATGGAGAGTCGACTGGTTTGAGAACGTATTTGACACAGAGGCAGTGATCGATGTGCTGAAGGATCTGCGGGAGGTATTGGGGGAGACGGCGCTTCTGATGACCTTCCGCACCTCGAAGGAGGGCGGAGAGAAGGAGATCAGTGCCGAGGATTACGCGGCGTTGAATATTGCGGCGGCAAAGTCCGGCTACACGGATCTCGTTGACGTGGAGGTGTTTACCGGAGATGAGATCGTGACACGTATTATCAAAGAAGCGCATGAGGCGGGCGTAAAGGTTGTTGCATCCAATCACGATTTCGATAAAACGCCGGATAAGGATGACATCGTGGGCCGTCTGCGCAAGATGCAGGAGTTAGGGGCGGATATTCCAAAGATTGCGGTGATGCCCCAAAGCAGGAAGGATGTGCTCACCCTTCTGGCGGCAACGGAGGAGATGTACAGTGTATATGCAGATCGGCCCATCATCACCATGTCGATGGCGGGAACCGGTGTGATCAGCAGACTGTGTGGCGAGGTATTCGGCTCTGCCCTGACCTTTGGCGCGGCGAAAAAGGCCTCCGCGCCCGGGCAGATGGGCGTGAACGATTTGAACACGGTGCTGCAGCTGCTTCACAATGCGTTATAGGAAATAAAATAACTACTTTGCGGTATTTCGGGACCGGGCATTTGGCTTGGTTCCGGGATGCCATGCCTGTGAGGGAGGGATTTTTATGAAGGCAGTCAAATGGCTGGATCATAATCTGGAGGAATTTCTGCTCGTCGCATGTCTCGTTTTGATGACGCTGATTATGGGGATTCAGGTGTTTTCCCGTTACGCCCTTGGCATGTCGCTGTCCTGGTCGGAGGAGCTGACCCGGTATCTGTTTATATGGAGCGGTTTTCTCAGTGTCAGCTATTGCAGTAAGAGATGTCTGTCCATTAAGATTGAGCAGTTTGTGGCAGTCTTTCCCCGGAGAGGACGCGCTGTTTTTAAGGTTGTGAACCATACGATTGAGCTGATTTTCTTTTTCTACATGATTCCGTTTGCATGGCTCTACATGATGTCGTCCGTTGAGAGCGGACAGGTCAGTCCCGCCTGCGGGATTCCCATGTATTATATTCAGGCGGCACCCCTTGCGGCATTTGTTATGGTAGCTTTTCGAATTTTGCAGCGCTGGATCATCGAGTTTCGCATTGCAAGGGGTGAGAACGTGTATGACCCGGCTCACCCGGAGCGCAATACGCCGGAGTCATTTATAGAAGCAAATATAAAAGCAAATCAGGACCGTTCCATGTAAGATCTTGCACTTTCTGTGTGGGCCGTTTGAATGAGCAAATTGGGCCAGACAGGAAGACGTCTCTTTGCCGGAGGCAAATTTCTAAGTGGGACGGATTCGCATGACAGCGTAATGGGAGGAGCAGGCTATGCCGGTTGCAGTTATATTTATTGTTTTTATCATAGGGCTTTTGATCGCGATTCCGGTGTCTATCATGCTTGGAATCGCCGCGGTATTGCCGGGGGCTTTCGATCCTTCCTTTACCGTCGGGGCAAAATATCTGATCCGCGCCATGTTCGGAGGACTTGACAGCTTTCCGCTGCTGGCGGTGCCGATGTTTGTTCTTTCCGGCATTCTCATGGCAAAGGGCGGCATTTCCAGGCGGATTTTTGATGTTTTTGCCTTTTTCTTTGGAAAGCTTATGGCGGGAATGCCCTGTGCGGTGATCGTGACCTGTCTGTTTTACGGGGCAATTTCCGGTTCCGCGCCTGCGACGGTGGCGGCGGTGGGAAGTATGACGGTTCCGATTCTGATTGGACTTGGATATGACAAGGTGTTTGTCACCTCGATTGTGGCGGTGGCAGGCGGTCTCGGTGTCATTATTCCGCCGAGTATCCCGTTTATTATGTACGGGATGGCGTCGGGGGCGTCTGTGAGTGACCTGTTTCTGGCGGGAATCCTGCCGGGAATTCTGATCAGCGTTCTTTTGATGCTGTATGTAATCTATCACTGCAGGCGTTACGGTGAGGACAGGGAAAAAATAAACAGCGAGGTGTCAAAGCTACACGAGAAAGGGCTGTTTCGGGTATTAAAGGAGAGCTTTTTTGCGATTTTAAGTCCGGTGATTATTTTGGGGTGCATCTATTCCGGCGTGGCGTCGCCCACGGAGGCGGCTGTCATATCCGTGTTTTATGCGCTGATCGTGAGCCTGTTTATCTATAAGAGCATCCGTTTTGCGGATATTCGGGGGATTCTCGTGGAGGCGGTCAGGACCTTTTCACCGATTTTGTTTATCCTTGCGGCGTCCACGGCTTTTTCCAGGGTGCTGACACTCATGCAGGTTCCTCAGACGGTGAGTGCGTTTATTTTGAGCCATTTTTCAAACTCCGTGGTCATTTTGCTTGTGATCAACCTGTTTTTGCTGATCGTCGGAATGGTTATGGATACGACTCCGGCCATCCTGATTTTGACGCCGATTCTGCTTCCCGTCGTGGAGGCCATCGGCATGAATCCGGTTCAGTTCGGTGTGATCATGGTAGTCAATCTGGCCATCGGCTTTGTGACGCCGCCCATTGGGGTAAATCTGTTTGTGGCAAGCTCCCTCACGGACGTACCCGTGATGCAGATTGCAAAAAAGGCGATGCCCATGATCGGATTCTTTTTGGCAGCGCTGCTTCTGATCACCTTTGTGCCCGCGGTTTCGTTACTGCTTTTGTAGGAGGAAGGGAAATGCGAAGCATTTTTGAAGATGCCTTCCGACGAGTTGCCCGTGAGCAAAGCGAACGGGCGCTACCGCTTTAAAAGGAGGAAGGGAAATGCGTAATGTGATAAAGAAAAAGATGTCGGCCGGATTTTGTACGGCGCTTCTTCTGGCGCTTTTCGCGGCGCTGACCGGCTGCGGCTCATCCGATGAGCAGCGGTACGCGTGGCCGCTTGCGACGGCAAGCCCGGAGGATACGGTGACACAGATTTTTGCGGAAAAGTTTGCGCAGGAAGTAAGTGAGCGCAGCGGCGGCAAAATGAAAATACAGGTCTATGCAAACTCGACTCTGGGCGGTGATCGGGAGCTTTTGGAGACATGTGCGGACGGCGACATTCCTTTTGTGGTACAGAACACCGCGCCACAGGTGACCTTTATGCCGGATCTGGCTGTGTTTGACTTGCCCTGTGTCTTTGATTCCCTGGAGACGTGCAGAAAAAAGGTGGATGATGAACGCTTTTACGGTCTGATCAGCGACGTGTACACCCAGGGCGGCTATCATCTGCTTGGGATGGCGGATCAGGGCTTTCGGGTGATGAGCACGAATAAAGCGGTGAGCGGTGCGTCTGATTTTAAGGGGCAGAAAATTCGGACGATGGAGAACAGCTTTCATCTGGAATTTTGGAAGGCGTTAAGTGCAAATCCGACGCCCATGAGCTTTTCGGAGGTTTATATCGGATTGCAGCAGAACACCATTGACGCCCAGGAAAATCCGTATGAAGTCATCGTCTCCAACCGGCTCTACGAGCAGCAGGATTATGTGGTGGAGACGAACCATCTGCCGCATCTCATCTCGCTGATCGTAAACGATGAATTTTTCGAAAATCTCTCCGACGAGGAGCAGGAGATCATGATGGCGGCGGCAAGGACGGCGACAGATTATGCAAGAGAGGCTTCCGATGCGCGCATCGCCGAGCGCGTGGCGACCATTGAGGCATCGGGGACGACGATTGTCACCCTCTCCGATGAGACAAGAGAGGAGATCAGGGAGCGTGCGAAACCGGTGTACGAGAGTATCCGGGCGGTGATTGACCGGGATATTTATGAGGCGTATACGGGCCGATGAGAGATGATGAAAAGCAACAGAGAAGGGAGCGATTGTCTGTGATCGCTCCTTTATTCTTGTGGTAAATTTGTAAAAACAGGGCAGCAAGTCAGGTAGAACGCCGTTTCAAAAGATGCGTGGACACTTCAATTTTTACGGGAGCGGATCTGGGGTTTTTGATCAGCTCAATCAGGCGGTCCAGCGCAATTTGCCCCATTTCTTTCTTAGGCACATGGATAGTGGTTAAGCTTGGCTCCACGACATTGCTGTACTCGATGTTGTCGAAGCCTATGATGGCGATATCCTCCGGAATCCGGTATCCTTTGGCTTTGAGCGCCTGCATGGCGCCGATGGCCAGGGCATCGCAGTCGGCAAAATAGCACTTGGCCAGAGGCTTCTCCTGCTCGATAATTTTTATCATGTCAAGAAAGGCCCCTTCGGTGGACGCGGAGAGCTTGTGGATAACAGAACCTGAGGACGACAGGCCGCAGCTTCGTATCGCATGATAAAATCCCAGTGACCGCTCCTTAAAATTTATAATCGGATAAGAGGACTGCAGGTAACCGGGCTGCTGCTGGGTTCTCTTAAACAGATAGGTAGTTGCCGCAAAAGCGCCCTGCACGTTATTAATCAGGACATAGTTCGCCTGTATGGTCTCAAAATATACGTCCAGAAGTACGATGGGTATTGGCAGGGACTGAAAAGGGCGGAAATCCTCCGCATGCATTTCAGTTCCCAGAAGAATCATGCCGCAGCAATCGGAGTACTGGATATTCTCAATTTCTTTTTTCAGCGTATCATCATCCCATACGTAGTGCAAATTCAGCTTATAGCCCATTTCTTTGCATCTTTCGCTGATGCCTTCGGAGACCTGGGAGAAAAAAGGGGCATATGACACAATGTTTCCGTGTTTTTTGAAGAGCACAAAATTGATCGTGCCGGGTATGCTGCTTTTCGAGGATATGCGGTAAAAATCGTAGCCTTCCTTTTCCGCGGCATCTAAAATCAGCTTTCGCGTATTCTGACTGACGCCCGGTTTGTTGTTTAGGGCCATGGAAACGGCAGCGGGAGAAACGCCCAGCTTTTCCGCCAGCTTTTTTGCAGTGATGGACATAAGTGTCTCCTTTGACAATTCTAAATAATTCTGAATCTTCCTGAATAATAGTATATAAAACGACAAAATGATTTGCAATAATTAAGTAAATAATTTAGATAAAAACACTTAATTATTTGGAGAAATTTAGAAATAATCTGTGTATAATGAGTCTACAACAACGCAGGGGGATCCTGCTAAAACGGAAACGGAGGAAAAAGTGATGAGAAAAAGATGGAGAATATTTGCTGGCGGAGTGCTCATGGCGGCTATGCTGTTGACCGGATGCGGGGATTCGGGGGCGGCTGATCCCGATACAGGTGCAAAAACCGAGGAACAGGGAGGAGCGGCCGATGCGGACCAAACGGAGGCATCCGGGGGAAGCAAAAAGATAGCGGTGATCAGAAATATGACCAGCTCCGACCATACATCCCAGTTTTTTAAAGGAGCTACCGAGGAGGGAGAATCGCTGGGTTATACCGTGGATACGTTTATGAGCGACGGCGATGACGTCAAAATGCAGAATCTGATGGAGCAGGCGTTAAATCAGGACTATGATATCTGGATTGTATTCGGCGCTTGTTGTAAAATTTAAAGTAACTGCCTTCCTTGCAACGCTGGCGATGTCCTTCGTGTTGGACGGCGTTGTGCTGACCTACTCCGGAGGATCCCTGATTAATCCGAAGATGGCGAGCGCCGGTGGGCAGGAGGTTGTGCGGGAAATTCCGGAGGCGTTCTGGAACATGGGTAAATCTCCGTATATCATCATTATCATGTTTGTCTGCATTATCGCTGTGGAGCTCTTTTTGACTTATACAAAGCATGGAAGGCTTTTGTATATGGTGGGGTCCAACTCAGGGGCGGCGCGCCTCTCGGGTGTAAAGATCGGGGTGTATATTGTCATGGCGTTTATGCTCACGGCGGTATTTTCCGCCCTTGGCGGCATGCTGATTGCATCCCGCGCGGGGACGGTGCAGTCTACTGCGGGTTCCTCCTTCCTCATGCCTGCGATTGCCGCGGCGAATATCGGTTTTTCCTTCGGAGGACGGGGAAAGGCAAATGCTATCGGAACCTTTGTGGGTGCGGCACTGATCGGCGTTGTGGAGAACGGTCTGTATGCGATGGCATTCCCGTACTATTCGATTAACATTATCAAGGGCATTATTCTTATGCTGGCACTGGTGCTGAGCACATTATCCGCAAAAGCACAGGAGAGCAAATAAATCATAACAGGAGAAAGGCAATACCTATGATTACAAGAGTTGACGAAATCCCCATATCCCTTTTGCAGCGCAACGAGATACTGCGGGCTTGCGGATCGGGGATATGTGGAGAAAGAATACTATTTTGATGGGACTGCAAATATTTACCGGCGCACGGCGGAGAAAACGGTGAAGGTGCAAACGGCGGACGCGTCCTATGTAAACCGCATGATTATCCGCCAGCCGGAGGATATCAGCCGTTTCAGCGGTCATGTGGTTGTCGAGATCATCAATCCAACCTCCTTCAAAGAAATTGACCGCATGTGGATGCAGGGTTATCGTGAGTTTACCAGGAGCGGCGATATTTATGTGGGCGTGACAAGCAAGCCAAATACCTTTGACATGCTGTGGCGGTTTGACCGGGAGCGGTATGCAAGGCTTTACTGGCCCAATCCCACCCCGGATGTCCCCTGGCCTTTCACGAAGGAAGAGCTGGCAATAAAGGTAAATCTTGCAGACCAGGATTTTTCTTATGAAACCGGAATGTGCTGGGATATTTTATCGGATGTGGGTGCGCTTTTGAAAACGGACAGCGACAAAAACCCCATCAGGAAATTTCAGCCGAAGACAGTGGTTTTGACCGGCTGGTCGCAGTCGGCCAATTACCTGATTACCTATATCAATCATTTTGCCTACCGCGGCGGTCAGGATGTATGGGATGGATTTTTGCTGGGAGCGCCGGTCCGAAGCCTGATGATTCCATTGAACCAGTACGAATCGGATCTGCCGTATGACGCGAGAGAGCTGACATTGACCAGGATAAAAAATCCCGCGATATGGTTTCAGACGGAGAGCGAAAACGGGAATCTCGAATTTAACCTGAAAATGCTTGCGCGCAGAGAGGGGGACGATCCTGATTTTATGCTGCGCCAGTACGATGTGGCAGGAAGCAGTCACGATACGGCGGGAACCTATACGGATTATTACCGGAATGACCCGGACTTAATCCGTATCGGCGGACTTCCGGAATATACGGCCAAAGATGCCGTTCCCATGAATTATCCGATCTGGTTTCCGGTGGGCGCCATGTTCCGCAATCTGTTTCGATGGATTGAGACTGGGGCAGGCCCTGCAACATGCAGCCTGATTGAAACGGATGCGGAAGGAAATAACTGCAGGGATGCACTTGGAAACAGCATAGGAGGAATCCGCACCTGTCTGGTGGACTATCCTACGCGGGCGTATTACGGATATAGTCATATCAATAAAGGCGAATCCACGCTTTATCCGAATGCAGAGAGGGATTATCTGTTCGGGCACGAAGAGCCGTATCCGAAGGAGATGTTAAAAGCCATGTACGGCACACTGTCCAATTACCGGAATCTGTGTATCAGGCATACGAAACAGCAGATTTCAAAAGGGCTGCTCCTGAAGGAGGACCTGGAGGATTTGGAGGACTTTGCGGTTGGGCTGGCACGGGAAGGCGGCCTGGAGGATTGAAGGGCCGATACTCAGGAAGTTGGTATAGGAAGCTTATGCGGGCATGCCGGCAGCAGGAAGCCGGATGTTCAGATGAAATATGGAGGTATCTGATATGCGTTGGAAGAAAAATATGGAACCGATTGATGTTTCCTGTTTACATGATATTTTGATTGAGGATGAGGAGGGCAATATCCAGCCGATGGACGAGCCTTATTTCCGTGCAAAGGAAATTGCACCCGGTACCTGGCAGGTGCTCAGCGACGGGGACTACACATACGTGCTGGAAGGTGAGGAGGAGCTTTTGTGTATTGACGGAGGCTCAGGGGCGGGCAATATCCGTGCGTTCTGCCAGACCTTGTCCGGAAAGCCGCTGTATCGTCTGCTGAATACGCACAACCATTTTGACCACACGGCAAACAATTATCTGTTCGACGTGGTATATATGTCGGAAAAGTGCTATGAGGGACGCTGTCAGCCCTTTGGGGAGCATGCAGCCATTGATTATCCGGACGATTATCCCGTCGTGTTTTTGAAGGACGGAGATGTCATTAACTTAAAGGGGCGCGAACTGGAGGTTTACAATATCGAAGAGCACTGCCGCGGTTCCCTGCAATTTCTGGACCGGAAAAACCGTATCTTGTTTTGCGGGGATGAGCTGAACGGGAATTTCTTTGACAGCCGCATTTCCGTGGAACACTCGTTTCGCAACCTGAAACGGTGGATGTCGTTTCGGGATGCCTATGATACGCTGTGCGCTGGGAACGGGATACACGACGCCGTCTATGTGGATAAATATTATGAGACTGCAAAGTATATCCTGGAAGGGCATATGGATGAGGGCATCGAATATTATGTTCCTTATGAGGACCGCAGGGCCACGGTGGCAGACAAAGACGGCAAGCCTGTGTTTGCACGCCGCAGCCCCCATATGATCGAGTTTGTGGCCCAGGGGCTGCGGCAGGCAGGTTTTGAGAAGCATCTGGAGCTTACGGATGGCAGGGGAAGCTTCTGCTTCACGCGCAAGCTGGCACCCGACGGGCTGTTTGACCGGCAAATCGAGCGGGACGGCTGCAGGTTCTGCTATTATCTGAACCGTATATGGGATAACGGCAAAGCGCATAACGACGTCGTGTAGAGGGAGTGTGGACCGGAAAAGGCCGGTTGCTTGATTTTACTACCTGGAGGGCATCTGGAAATTCACAAGCGCCCGGTTCAGATAATCATTAAAGGGTTTCATGATTCGGAAAATTTCTGCCGCCTTTTCAGTAAATGTTTCCGCGTCGTTCAGCTCCTCGTCTTTTAACGGATATTCCAGGTACCAGCTCTTAAATTTCAGATACCTGGCCTGCGGGTGTTCTTTATCATAGCCCGCAGGAACATTTTTCAACGCCGTTCCCTGCACGGTAAAATATGTTTCAAACGCCGGATCATGGATGATGTTTTCCCATTCTTCTCCGTTTTGGACAATATAATCCCGCACCATGGCCGTTGCGTCTTTGAACATATCAGCGAAGAGGCCGCCGCCTAAAAAAGACTGATTGCCGGGTTTTATCATGAGATAATATCCGACAGGGACCGGCAGTTTCCCCTTCGAGGAGATATGGGCGCGGAACGCGGGAAGATAAGGCGATTTATCGTGGCTGAAACGGGTGTCCCTTACAATCTTGAATGTAAGGCTTTTCGGATCGTTGTGTAAAATGCTGCTGTCAAATTTCCCGATTTCCTGTATGAAAGCCCCCAGCAGCTCCTCAAAGGCAGCAGCTGCTTTTTTGTAAGCATCCTTGTTCGCATGGTACCATTCGCGGTTATTATTTTTGCTCAGCTCCGATAAGTAATCTAAAATGATCTGTGTATTCATATGTGTCATCTCCTTTACGAATTTTGGATTATGGAAATCTGTGTGGAATTTAACAGCTCCCGGATCAAATGCTTTGTGCGTTCGGGAGACCGGTAAGGCTTGCAGAATGAGAAATCCTGTGAAAGCTCGTCGATATCCTCCATCGCGTTTTTTACATCACATAGAGTCTGAACGGGAATTTCCGCGGCTGTCGTATAATCCAGCTGCAGCGGATGGATACGGTGGCTTTGGATTGCGTAATTCACCCGGTCCTTGCATCTGCATCTGCCGCCGCCGTATTCGCCGCAGTACTGCCCGAGAAATTCAGCCATTTTTTTGCGCACCCGGGAAAGCCGCTTGCGGTACGCCTCCGGGGTCATGTCCAGAATTTCTCCTGCCATACGGCTGTCGAGTCGGAACATGGTACCCAATATGAAAATACACCTGCTTTCCGTATCAAGGCACTGCAGCATAACGTTGGTACAGGACATTTTCAGTTCTTCCGCCAAAAGTTCCTTTTCCACATTCTGAGTCAGATCCGGCACATCACGTATGTTGGCGTTTTCTATGTCGTCTCCGTAATACTCAAAGCTGAGGGGATAGTGGGCGAACATGTGCTTTTTGTAGCTTTTCAGATGATTTGCAGCGATGGCAAATACCCATGTTGTGAAGGCGCTGTCACCTCGAAAAGAGGACAGGTGGGTAATCATTTTAAGCAAAATGTCTTGTGTGGCATCTTCCGCATCTGCAAATGTGCCGAGCATTCGCAGGGACAGATTAAATACCAGGTCCTGCACACCGGTGACAAGGGCTTCGAGGGCCTCCTTGTTCCCGGCCGTTGCTTCATCGACGAGGGCCTGCAATTGCGCATTTGTTTTTTGATTCATAGATTTTTACCTCCTTTTGCCTGGAAGGCATAAAAAATGCTTCACATTTACCTTCCTTCTTTTAGACAAGGATTTTCGCTGTGTGTGACAGAAAATAATTATATTTTTGTAACTGTTCAGAGCCAAGCTCGAAAATCCTGCGAATTTCCTCGCTTTGGCGTATCCGCCAAAGAAATTTGCAAAAATATAGCCATTCATGCAAGCATGATGTCTATATTTTATGCAAATTGCCTTGGCTCTGAACAGTTACATATTTTTAATGAAAGGGAAATATTTCAATGAAAAAATGCAGACAGCCGGTCGGATATTCCGAACGGCTGATCTGCTTGGCGTCAGGATTCTTACACCCCGAAATATGGATACCATCTTGCAATGACCGTATTGCGATTAGCCCAATGCCTGCATTGTGACCGCATACTTTTTAGCACGTCTCCGCGATATCATAGATCAGCCGTTCCGAGTCCTCCCAGCCGAGGCAAGGGTCGGTGATGGATTTTCCGTAGACGTGGTCGCCGATTTTCTGGCAGCCCGGCTCTAAGTAGCTCTCGATCATCAAGCCCTTTACGAGTTTTTTGATCGCAGGGCAGATCTGACGGTTGTGCATGACCTCCTTGACGATTCGGGTCTGCTCCTCGTACTTTTTCCCGGAATTTGAGTGATTGGAATCGATGACGGCGGCCGGATTTGCGAGATCCCGCTCCTCATACATGTCCGCAAGCCGGATGATATCTTCATAGTGGTAATTTTGTACCGTGTTTCCATGCTTGCTCACGGCGCCCCGGAGCACCACATGAGTCAGCTTGTTTCCGGTGGTCTCTACCTCATAGCCCCGGAAGGTAAAATGGTGCGGATGCTGCGCGGCGTACACTGAATTTAACATGACGGAAAAGTCGCCGCTGGTGGGATTTTTCATTCCGGAGGCAACGTCAAAGCCGCTGACGGTGAGACGGTGCTGCTGGTCTTCCACGGAGCGTGCGCCGATGGCTACATAGGAGAGCAGGTCGGAGACATATTCCCAGTTTTCTGGGTAAAGCATTTCGTCCGCGGGGGTCAGGCCGCTTTCCTCCATGGCGCGAAGCTGCATTTTGCGCATGGAGATCAGCCCTGCGATCATATCAGGCGCTTTTTCAGGGTCGGGCTGTGAGGCGATGCCTTTGTAGCCGTCTCCGGTGGTGCGCGGTTTGTTCGTGTAAACCCGGGGAACTAAAAGCAGTCGCTCCTTCACCTTTTCCTGAACCCTTGCAAGGCGGTTTACGTACTCGCAGACCGGGTCCTCGCTGTCCGCGGAACACGGACCGATGATGACCAGAAAACGGTCGTCTTTTCCCGTTAGGATATCGCTGATTTGCGCATCCCGTTCCTTCTTTATTTTAGTCAGTCGTTCGGACAATGGATATTGTGTTTTAATTTCGCCGGGCGAGGGCAGCTGGCGAAGATAGGAAAAACTCATTTTATACATCTCCTTTTATCTAGTGTCTTTTTTTAAGATAATAACTGAAAACAAAATATCTGTCAATTGCCTTGCATGGCAGGATCAGAACGGGTATACTGAGTAAGAATACGATTCAGTCAGCGGGAGGAATTTACATGTATTATGGGGCATTGAAAAAAACAGATATAGCAAACGGGCCGGGGGTGCGTGTATCGCTGTTCGTTTCCGGCTGTACCCACCAATGCCGGGAATGCTTTAACCCTGAGACGTGGAATTTTACCTACGGGAAGGAGTATACGGACCGGGTGAGAAAGGAAATTTTGGAGGCGCTCTCACCGGATTATATACAGGGGCTTACGGTTTTAGGAGGTGAACCCTTTGAGCCGGAAAACCAGCGGGGACTTCTTGCGCTCTATCGGGACATGCGGGCGCGTTACCCGAAAAAGAATATATGGGTATACACCGGTTATACGCTGGAGCGGGATCTGCTGCAGGAAAGCCGCGCGCGCATAGAGATTACGGACGAGATTTTATCGATGATTAACGTTCTGGTGGACGGTGAGTTCATTCTGGAAAAGAAAAATATTTCCCTGAAATTCCGCGGTTCGGAAAATCAGCGGCTGATCCATCTGCCCCGGACGCTTCGCGAAGGGCGGACGGTTGTGCTTATGGATGATGAAATATAAGGGAATGCATTTTCGGCAAAACTTGTGAAACAAACGTAGCATTTTCATGAAGTTTGTAGTATAGTATGATGCGGATATACCCGTGAGCCGGATGATCTGTCAGCTGATTTCCTCTGTAATTTATAGAGAAAATATCAGATCATTTGGCAAATAAGTATGCTCTCTTGGGTATTGCATGCCCCCTGGGTATTGCATGCCCCCCTGGGTATTGCATGCCCCTTGGGTATCGCATGCCCCTGGGCATAATTTGGTTCGAAGGAGAAAGAAACATGATTAAGGTTGTGAAATTTGGCGGCAGTTCTCTGGCCAGCGCAGAGCAGTTCAAAAAAGTGGGAGCGATCATCCGCGCTGACGAGTCGCGCAGGTATGTGGTGCCAAGTGCACCGGGAAAACGGAACCCGAAGGATACGAAGGTTACTGACATGCTCTATGAATGCTATGGCATTGCCAAGGCAGGCAAGGAGTTTACAGGCAAGCTTGGCAAGATCAAGGACCGGTATGATTCCATTATTAAGGGTCTGGATCTGAAATTGTCGCTGAATGAGGAGTTCAAGACGATAGAGGCAAACTTTAGGAACAAAGTGGGAACCGCTTATGCGGCGAGCCGCGGCGAATATTTGAACGGTATCATCATGGCAGCGTACACGGGCTTTGAGTTTATTGATGCGGCGGATGTTATCTTTTTTGACGCGGAGGGGAATTTTCTCGCGGACCGTACCAATGAGGTGCTCTCAAAGCGCCTGGAGAACACGAAAAAAGCGGTTATCCCCGGCTTTTACGGGGCCGATGAGAACGGCATCATACACACGTTTTCCCGGGGAGGCTCCGATATCACAGGCTCTATTGTGGCGCGGGCGGTGCGGGCTACGATCTATGAGAACTGGACGGACGTGTCAGGTTTTCTCGTGTCAGATCCTGGCATTATCGACCATCCGGCGGTTATCCACACCATCACATACAGAGAGCTGCGGGAGCTTTCCTACATGGGGGCGGGCGTCTTGCATGAGGACGCGATTTTTCCGGTGCGCAAAGAGGGTATTCCCATCAACATCCGCAATACAAATGCGCCTTTAGAGCCGGGGACCATGATTGTGGAGAGTACCTGCCATCAACCGGAGTACACGATTACAGGTATTGCCGGTCTGCGGGACTTTGTGGCGGTGAACGTTGACAAGGATATGATGAATTCTGAGGTGGGCTTTTGCAGAAAGGTGCTGCAGGCCTTTGAAGATCACGATATTTCCATTGAACACATGCCCTCCGGCATTGACACGATGACTGTCTTTGTCCAACGGCATGATTTCGAGGGAAAGGAGCAGCAGGTGCTCTCGGCGATCCATCGCTATGCATCGCCGGATGCGATTGAGATTGAGGGTGATCTGGCGCTGGTGGCTGTTGTGGGTCGGGGCATGAAGTCTACGCGGGGAACGGCCGGCCGTATCTTTTCCGCATTGGCGCATGCGCAGATCAATGTCAAGATGATTGATCAGGGTTCCAGCGAGCTGAACATTATCATCGGTGTGAGCAACGATGACTTTGAGCGTGCGGTGCGTTCGATTTACGATATTTTCGTTGAGACGCAGCTGTAGTCACATGGCCCGGAAGTGCAAAAATCCTGACTCGAACCGATTTTAAACGGATTTTTGCGTGTAGCAGAGCAGTTTGCCCGTGCTGTTACAGCAGGTACGTAAGAAATATTGTATTTTTTAAAGAAAAGGGTTGCGAAACCAGTCCGTATTTTATAGAATAGAAGAAGCATGAAAAAAGATTTATACGAAGGAGTGTAATTGGCTATGGGAGTAAAACAGGAGGATAATATGAAAAAATCCGGGAAAAAGGGGATCGGCATTAAAATTAAGCTGATTCTTCTGGCTGGAATACCGGTGCTTGTAGCAGTGGTTGTGATGCTGTTCTCCTCTGTGAGTGCAATCAAGGATGGTATGCAAAATGAGGCAGTTGAGGGCTTGGAAGCTTTTGGGATTGCGGTCAGAGGCGCTTTCAATGCAGTCGATTCAGGTGACTTTCGTCTGGGAGAGGACGGATGTCTCTATAAGGGCGAAACGAATTTGACGTCTGCTGAGGATGCGCTGGATTACTATACAGAAGGTTCGTCTACATATCTGACGGTTTGCTGGGGAAAGACCCGAATCGCCAGCACATTTATATCAGAGGATGGCACGCGTCCGGTGGGCAGTGAGATTGATGACGACGTATGGCAGGCGATGCAGCGGAATGAGACCTACAAAAAGATGAACATGGAAATTTTAGGAACACATTTCTATGCGATCTATACACCGCTTGTAAACTCTGACGGAACCGTTGTAGGCGCGCTCTTTGCCGGTCAGCCCAGTGCGGAGATCGAGAAATACATGAATTCCAAGCTGATCATGATGATTGTTCTGGCGCTGATCGTGCTGGTTGTCTGCTGCATATCGGGATATTTTATGGCTGGCAGCATCGCAAAGGCACTGGTGGAGGCATCCGGCGTGCTGGAGCTTATGTCGGAGGGGCATTTGGATGTGACCGTTCCGGAGATCGTTATGAAGCGTACCGACGAGATCGGCTATATGGGAGAGTGTGCGACGAACCTGGTGGATAAGCTGCGGGTAATTGTCGGAGAGCTGAAGAAGTCGTCCCAGTCTCTGAGCGAGTCCGGGCATTCGCTGGATGAGATGGCAGGACAGTCCTCGGCAGCGGCGGATGAGATCAGCCGTGCGGTAGAGGATATCTCGAAGGGTGCGGTATCCCAGGCGGAGGAGATCGAGACCGCTTCCCAGGAGATTGCCACCATGGGTGAGGTGATTGAGAATATCGTGACGAGTGTAGGAAACCTGACGGATACGTCGCAGACGATGATTGCGGCCGGGGATGCTTCGTCACATACGATTCAGCAGCTCAGCGAGTCCAATGACCGCACGACGGCTGCGGTTGCAAGAATCAGCGAACAGATTCAGATGACGAATGCTTCCATCGAAAAGATCGGCGAGGCTGCGTCACTGATCACATCGATTGCAGATCAGACAAGCCTTCTGTCGCTGAATGCTTCCATCGAATCTGCCCGCGCCGGTGAGGCCGGAAAGGGCTTTGCGGTTGTTGCAGGCGAGATTCAGAAGCTGGCAGTACAGTCTGACGAGGCGGCGGCGGAGATTCAGCAGATCATCGATACGCTGCTGGCAGAGTCTGAGAAGACGATGGTTGTCATGAAGGAAACGGAAAGCTTAATCGCAGAGCAGTCTGACAAGCTGGATGATACGAAGTCACGCTTTAACGAGGTTAGCGACGGTATTACCGTATCCCGGGAGGGCACGGATGTGATCCGCGATGATGCAAGTGCCTGCGATAATGCAAGGGCACAGGTGATAGATGTTATTTCGAATCTTTCAGCGATTTCACAGGAGAACGCGGCATCTGCCGAGCAGACAACCGCATCTATGGAGGAGCTGAACGCGACGATCAATATGCTTGCGGAGGCGGCAGGCAGCTTGAAGCATCTTTCCAGTGCGCTGAATGAAGATATGAATTTCTTCAAATTATAATTCTCATGTGAATTCTTTTTATCAACTTTTTACAAGGTCTTCGGGCAGAAATGTCCGGAGACCTTTTTTGTTAGGCTTTAGCCTGTTTCACATTGTGGAGTTTCTCAACAGAGAAAC
>CASCGD010000066.1 GCA_949132985.1 uncultured Lachnospiraceae bacterium | reverse complement strand
GAGCTATTAATCCACGAAAAATAGGTCTCAAGTTAGATAATAATATTAATGATGTAAAAGAGAAGATTGGTCAATTGAAAGATATATTTACTGAAGAGTTTGATTTAGAGACAATGCCAGAAATACGATGGGAACAAAAAAGAGATGAGTTCCTTAGTAAAATAAATATCATAGGTAATGAAAGTAAAATTGAAATGAATTTAAAAGCATGTCATTATACATATTTAAAATTCACAGAATTCCCTCATGATACTGAAATGGATAATAAAATAATAGCGACAGAGTCAGATGAGTATATTAGTCAAAATGATTATTGGTTGCCAATGTTAACATGTGAAATAGTAAATAATTCTAAGCAAACGCGTATTGTAGAAGAGCCTTATTTTGAAGGTGAAATTAAAACGCCGAATGGGATAGCAGTGCAATATGGTTTTTTGGGATTACCATTTGAAATGAGAAAACTTGAGCCAGGTGGAAAAGTAGTATTTAGAATGTATGGGAAGATAATAATTTATTTAATAGATGCTCTTTTGGAGAAGAAAATAGAAAACGTTTCGATAAAAGATAATTTTGATTTTTGTTATTCAGCACCAGTAGAACAGATAGAGGAAGTTACTCATTATTTTAAGAAACATTGTTCAGATATTTCAGTTTTGGAAATGCAATATGATAAATATTTTTAAACATAAACGGTAGATAGTCCGTAAGCGCATAAATACTGGGCGTATTGAATAGCCCTAAATAATGATCCATAATAGTAGAACCAAGAGTAGATTTTTACTGCTCTATCTTTCATTTCATAGACCAATTGTTAGATTTTCACTATGTTATGGAGGTGCTATATGACCCAATCCAGAACCCCGCGCCGTTCTCAGGAGGAATGGATTCAATTGATTATGGAATGCCGCAACAGCGGGATGACTGACCGTACCTGGTGTGAACGGCACGGAATCTTAGTCAGTTCATTTTATAACGCAGTAAAGAGACTTCGTAAAAAAGCCTGTGACATTCCTTATGTTTCTAATAAAAAACCATATGCGCTGGATCTGACAGCCCAAAAACAGGAGGCAGTTCAGATTGACCTATATCCGGAAACTATTTTGAACCAGACAGTACCTGCACCACAGGTTACATCTGCGCCACACATTGACAATTCACATACGATTGAACTGATGTTGGGTGACGTTTCCCTTAAAGTCAGCAATTCGGCTGATCCTGTTTTACTGCAGCAGATCATCCGGATGCTGCGTCCGGCTCTATGTTAGCCGATATTTCCGGTGTCGATGCCATTTACATCGTGACCGGCTATACGGATATGAGGAAATCCATCGATGGTTTATGCGCCATCATTCAGGACCAGCTTCCACAGACGGAAAACACAAATGCACTTTATCTGTTCTGCGGCAGAAAATGTGACAGGATCAAAGCCATCCTGAAGGAACCCGACGGGATCGTAATGATCTATAAAAGACTGACTGCCCAGGGCCGGTACCGGTGGCCAAGGGACAGATCTGAAGTCAGGAACCTGTCCTGGAGGGAGTTTGACTGGCTCATGTCCGGCATTGATATTGACCAGCCTAAAGCAATAAAAATACCTTCCGGCCGTGACTGAAAAGTGCACATGAAAAGTGCCTTTTTCCCTTTATTTTCGGCATTTTTCAGGCTGCAGACAGATTTCGCTTGCGGCTTTTTTTGCGGAACAAACTGTGATATACTTGTTTTGTATTTTGAAGAACGGATGAGGAAGAAATATCTGGGAGGATCTATGGAACAAAAATATTATCAGTTAAATGATCTTGTGCGCGCAGATTGCCATGATTGCGCGGGATGCAGCGCATGCTGCAAAGATATGGGAGACTCGATTCATCTGGATCCCTATGATATTTATCAGATACAGAAGCATGGCGGCTGCTCGATGGCGGAGCTTCTTGAAAAGGGGATTGCGGCGTTTACGGTTTGGCGGGGACTCATCGTGCCCTGTTTGCAGATGCGGCCGGATACCGGGGCCTGCGGATTTTTGCATGAGGGGAGATGCAGCATTCACAGCTACCGCCCGGGAATCTGTCGGAGTTTTCCTCTGGGGCGGAATTTTGACGAGGGTGGTATGACTTATTTTTTGCTGGAGGATGCATGTGGGAATCGGAGCCGCTCCAAGATTAAGGTCAGCAGATGGCTGGGGGTGCAGCCTGCGGAGAAGTACCATGAGTTTGTACTGGCCTGGCATGATTTCAGGCATGAGCTTTTGGCAGCGCTCAAAGATGCGGATGAACAGCGGGAAAAGCGGCTCAATATGGATTTTATAAGGCGGTTTTATCTGTCGCCCTACAAGCCGGAGCACGATTTTTACGCACAGTTTTACGGACGTGCAAAGGAGCTGAGGGAGAGTGATCATTTTGCTTGATTATTCGTTGATATAGAGCATATATAAATATACCATTCACAGGGATGGTTTCGTAGTATCTATTGTAGCACTACCGTATCCGTAAATTTGTTTTGCAACCGGGGTGAACGATGTTTTTTACACCGGAGTCAGGCGGAGCGTGCTGTATTTTTTGCTTGTATGAGGAGAAATCGTATGATAGTATTACTTTATGGGTAGCTGCGAAACAGATGCTCATAAAAGGTTGCTGCATACATGGAATCAGTCAGAGGGAGCATGGCTACAGATGAGAAAGAAGATCAATAAACGTCTTGCGGCATCGGTTGCCGCTGCGTTTTTCATGTATATATTATTGAGTCAGTTTGTACAGATTTTTATCGTACAAGGCAATATGGTGAAAGAGTCAAAGTTCATATTGGAGCAGGTCGGACGGGTCGCTGCGGCAGCAGATTTGCGGAATGCACAGGACAGTGACGTTTGGGGATCTGTTTTTTCAATTGTATATGCACAGCCTGGCACAGTGATTCTGGCGCTGGACCCCGGGACTGAAAAAGTTTTGGGCGCTACGAAGGAAATGCTTGTGGGGAAAACGATAGACGAGCTTCATATTTCGGCGCGCAGATCCAGGCTGACGGGCCGTGGTTTTCATGTGACGATCGAGGATACAGCGTACTACGGTGTATTTTATGAGATGGACGGCATCATGTATGGGCGCCTGGCTGCTATGAAGGACATGTATACCGCCCAGGGCATGGGAATGGTGCTGAACTGGCTGTTTGCAGCATTGGCGTTGGCCGTGACGGGCTTAAGCTTTGGAAGGTATCTGAACCGAAATGTTATCCGGCCGATTGTCCAGGCGAACCATGATCTGGAAAAGATTGCAAATGGCGACCTGAAAGCATTTGTCAACGCACATACCATGCCGGAGCTGACGGCTTTGAGCAATAATATTAACCGTGTCAGAAATAATACTATTGAGCTGCAGGTGCAGGAGCAAAAGCAGCAAAAGCTGCTGAATGTGGAGGCGGAGCGGGCAGACGCTGCAAATGCAGCGAAACGGGCTTTCTTATCCCGTATGTCTCACAATATTCGGACACCGATGAACGGTATCATCGGAATGACGGCGATTGCAGAGGCGCATATTGACGAGAAAAAACGCGTACTGGACGCCCTTGGAAAAATCGATGATTCCAGCAAGCAGCTGCTGTCCCTGATTAATGAGGTGCTGGACATGAGCATGATGGAATTTGGACAGCTGACCTTGCGGGAGGAGGAATTTCAGCTCAGCAGCCTGATTCGCGAGACACTCGATGATGTTCATTCCTTTGTGGAATCCCGGAAGCATGAGCTTGTTGTGGAGATGGGGGAGCTGAAGCACGATTATGTGATTGGTGCGCCGGGCAGAGTGCGGGAAATTTTTGTAAACATTATTGATAATGCGGTTAAATATACGCCGCCGGGCGGCAAAATAAAGATATCCGTCACTGAGCTTTCGGCTGACAGCCGCCATGCCGGAAAGTATTTGTTTGTATTTGAGGATAACGGCATCGGTATGGAGCCGGAGGTGGCAAAGCATGTATTTGAGCCGTTTGAGCGGGCGAAGAGCAGACAGTATTCCGGCGGGATGCAGGGCGGTACGGGCCTGGGACTTTCGATTGTAAAGGGCATCGTGCAGATCATGAACGGTTCCGTCGAGGTGGAGAGCACGAAAGGCGCAGGCTCTAAGTTCAGCGTGACTATCAGCCTGAAGCTGCAGAAGCGGAAGCACGGAGCGGAAGCGGCCGTCGAAAAGTATGAGGTGCGAATTGAGGACTTCCGCGAGGAGGACTATTCCGGAAAACGTGTGCTTCTGGTGGAGGATAACGAGCTGAATCGCGAGATTGCGGCGGAGATTCTCGGCATGACCGGGATTGCCATTGAGGAGGCCTTCGACGGGCAGCAGGCAGTGCTGCGCATGACCGAGGTCCCGGAGGGGTATTTCGATCTGATTTTAATGGACATTCAGATGCCTGTGATGGACGGATACATCGCAACCCGTATGATTCGCAATATGCAGCGCACGGATACGAAGGATCTGCCGATCATTGCCATGACTGCGAATGCGCTGCCGGATGATGTGGCGGCAACGAAAGAGGCTGGTATGAACGAGCACATTTCAAAGCCGCTGGAGCTTGACCGGTTAAAGGAAGTGCTGATGAAGTGGTTATAGCTTTGTACAGAGCCGGAAAACAGAGAAGAGATGGGGCGGACGCAGATTTTGATGCAGAAGAGAGCTGCGTTTGCGCCGGAAAAGGAAGTTTTCAGGTAAAATGATTATGGCGAAGGTCCGGTATATGGCAGGGAGTTGCGCACGTGCAGGAAAAGGAAGACGAGGATGAATATGAAAAAAGAGGAATACTGGGATATTTATGATGAAAACAAGGAACTGACCGGACGCACCATGAGGCGAAACGACTGGAATATGCAGCCGGGGGACTATCATCTGACGGTGCTGGGGGTGATCCGCCACACGGATGGCCGGTATCTGATCACGAAGCGTGTGATGACAAAATCGTGGGCACCGGGCTGGTGGGAGGTATCCGGCGGCGGTGTGATGGCCGGCGAGGATTCCCGGGCTGCGGTATTGCGCGAGGTGCGCGAGGAAACCGGACTGGATGTATCGGATTTTGACGGCGGCTATCTCTTTTCTTACCGGCGGGATAACCCTGAAGAGAAGGATAACTATTTTGTGGATGTCTATCGTTTTACGGGGGACTTTACGGAAGCGGATCTGCATTTGCAGGAGGCGGAGACGGACGGATGGAAGCTTGCAACCGCAGAAGAGGTCAAAGCGTTTGCCGCGGAAGGGATTTTCCTTCACTATGACAGTATAAGAGATGCGTTTGAGGTGTAATGTGTAAATTTGAGATAACAATATGAAAACTGATATAGCCCCCTTTCTGTTCATAACATTGTTCCATTCATCATCGGGGATAACAAATATGAAATGTTCTATTATCGTGGATGCAAAGAATGGAACAATGAAAAACTGTCCGAGAGATACGTGTCTCCCGGGAGCGATATAGGCTGTTGATAATAATGAACAGCCTGAACAGACAGTCAACAGACAGTCTTTACTGTATCAAATCCGGCGTATTACTCCCGTTGTACTTATCCTCCTGTGCCGTGGACTGCTCAGGGGAGAGATATGCAAACTGCAGTGCTTTCTGGCTTTCCGTAACCATAGTGCTGATAATAATATTGCCGTCATCGAGATACCAGACATCCCCGTAGTTGGTCTCTTTGTCCGTGTTGTAGCCGCTTTCGCCGTGGGCCGAGACCACCTCTTGGTGAATCGTCTCATAGAGCTGATACAGTTCCTCCGTACTCTCGGAGCTGTACGCCCAGGCGATACATGCCAGCTGTTTCTTATCGTCAAACATGTATTTGACCGTTCCGGTGACACCCTGATATTCCTTGTCATAGGTGTAAGTCGTTCCGCCGTAGACGGAATCGTAGGTGTCGTATTCCTTTCCCTCGGTTTTTTCCATATCCTTTATGCTGCTCGCCCATTTCAGCTCGGAAAACGGGCAGTCGGGCAGGGTTTTGCTTCCTTTGCCGCCGCAGCCGGTCAGAGCCAGAGCTGCAAGCAGCGTGAAAAACAGACAGTATATTTTTTTATGATTTTTGTTCATAGTGAAATTCTTCCTCCCTTTTAAGGTTACGCCTGTTCGCCTCTGCTTTCAGGCAAGCCGGCAGAAGGCATATCAGAAAACGCTTCGCATGTTGCCTGCCGCCTTGATATGCCATGCCCGTGAAAATAACATGGTAACGTATCTCATAGTCATGCCGTCATCGGTTTGCTGTGCCGGATGCCGATCACCAACATGTTTCACCCGGAAAACGGCGCCGTTATAAATTGCTTTGGTGTAATGCCCTTGTATTTGTGAAATGTTTTAATAAAATAGCTTTCATCGTTGAAGCCGCAGGAGAGCGCGACCTCCTTGATGGAGATATCTTTTGTGGAAAGCATTTCGCAGGCGCATTCGATCCTGTAATAGTTCAGGTAATCGATAGGCGTACGTTCCGTCATGCTGCGGAAATAGCGGCAGAAATATTTTTCGTTCATGCCGGCGATCTTTGCGAGATGCTCCAGCTTGATACTGTTATAGTAGTTCTCCGAAATATAGGCAAGCACATTTTTTATGGAGTTCAGCCGTTCATTTGAGGCGGCATCGTCCTTGTTTTGCCGGTACAGATGCTTTTCCAGAATTGTCCCGATCAGCTGATACAGATAACCCTGCACTTTAAACTCGTAGCCGGTGCTGCGGGATGAGAGCGCTTCGCAGAGCATGCTCACCAGCCCATAAATACTGTCGTCGCTGGCAGAGAGCAGGGGCTGAATCAGGATTTTGTGGTCGGTGATATCCTGGACGATCTTTGTACAGGCATGATTATACTTCATAAGAATCTGCAAGTCAAATACAATGCAGTCATAGACACAGTCCTCGGGCGTGCCGCCATGCAGCACTCCGTCAGTGATGAAGACCACATCCCCGGCGTGACAGAGGTTTGTCTCGTTGTTGATCGTCAGATGAAAGTTGCCGGAAATAATGCGGATAATTTCATACTCGGTGTGCCAGTGATAGGTCATGTGATAGCGTGGACTGCGAGGCTGTTCGTGATAGAAGGCGATCGGGAAATTAAACGTTCCGTGCCTGCGCTGCTCTTTATAGTCAATGTATTTCATCCATTCTCCTTATCCAATCAGGTGAATATTGTACAATATTTTTACCATTATACCACTTTTCACAGATATTTCAATCCGTTATAATAAAAACGAACAAACGCGTAACGTTTCGCTGTTTTGCAAGCGTATTCGCGGGAAAGGAGTGCTTTATGGCAGCTACCATACGTGATATCAGAAAACAGACCGGCTTGTCACTTGCAACAATTTCCAAATATCTGAACGGTGGTAACGTACTGCCTGAGAATCGGGAGAAGATCGAGGCTTCCATCCGTGACCTGCATTATGAAGTCAATGAGATTGCGCGGGGACTCGTGACCAACCGAACAAAGACGATCGGTATGATTGTCTATGACATCGAGAGTATGTTTTCAGGCGTACTCATACGTCATGTAGGGGATTTTCTGAGGAAGGAGGGTTATGCGCTGCTTGTGTGTGATTCCTGTAACGACGAGGCAATCGAGGCGGACAACGTGAGGTTCTTATTGAATAAGAAGGTGGAAGGTATCGTGATCACGCCCGTGTCGTGGAAGGCGGATTTTCTGCTTCCGGCACAACATAAAAATGTTCCGGTGGTGCTGATGGACCGCTCGTTTGCAGGAACTGATTTTGACTGCGTAAAAATTGATAACCGGGCGGCAGGTTACCGCGCGGCTCAGTATCTGATCAAACGGGGGCATCGGAGGATTGCAATCATTGCGTCCAGTGTGGAGTATACCGGCTGGGAGCGCTACAAAGGTTTTAAGGAAGCGATGGATGAGCAGGGCCTTTCTCTGCCGGAGGAATATTGCAGAATCGGTGTACACACGATCGAGTTCGGATATGAGAGCATGCAAAAGCTTCTGGGGCTTTCGGAGCGTCCCACTGCGGTGCTTATGACAAATTATGAGACGTCTTTGGGCGCGGTGATGGCGGTCAATGAATCAGAATATGATTGTCCGGACGATATTTCCATGATGGGCTTCGACGATCTGATCATGTCCCATGTGGTGAAGCCAAAGCTGTGCATGGTCGTGCAGCCCATGAAGGAAATGTGCGAGAAGGCAGTAGGCCTGATTCTGACACAGATCAACAACCCGGAGGACCGCCCGCCCATTGAGCTGAGTATGGGGACAACATTGCGGGACGGGAACTCGGTCAAACCGTTACAGTAAATATGGTAAAAAGGTTCTGGTGTGAAAAGTAACTATTGTTCTATATTTTTCCCGGAACGTCGCATGGATTAAATTGACAAGCGACGATTTTTGTAGGATAATAACAATACTTTAGGGTGAAACGTTTCATCCTGTATGCCAACAACAATGTAACGGTTCAGGTGAAGCCGGAGTGGTTTGTCATTTCCTGTATGTCACCTGAGTCTGAAGTAAAAAATTAGTTGGGAGGAAAAAGGTTTGGAAAAGATAAAACAACATCCAATCGTAAAGAAACTGGGATTTAACAGGATTGTATTATGTGCAGTACTCATTCTCATGTATATCCTGTTTAGCTTGACTTCTAAGGGCTTTGCGGGCCTGCCCCGAATCTTAAGTGCATTAAACTATGCATATTTTCTGGGCTTTCTGTCACTTGGAGTCACATTTGTCATCGCCACCGGAGGTATTGATTTCTCGATTGGGCCGGTGATGTTCTGCGCGGCTCTTGTTTCGGGCTTCTGTCTGACGAGCCATGGGATGCCGGTAGTGTTATGTCTGGTGATCAGCATTCTGGTAGGATTCTTATTCGGATGCTTCAACGGATATCTTGTAGCATACTGGACGGTGCCGCCGTTTATCGTATCCATGGCGAGTATGAATATTGCGAAGGGGCTTGCATCTGTTTTTACAAAGACACAGTCCGTGAGCTGGCCGCAGGCAGCAGAGGCAGCAGGCTGGTTTCGAAAAATTGTAAAGGTTGGAAATTTCCCGGTCGGCCTGGTGATTTTTATCGTGGCAGCAGTTATCTGTTCCCTGCTTTTAA
Organism: uncultured Lachnospiraceae bacterium; assembly: GCA_949132985.1. GTDB lineage: Bacteria > Bacillota > Clostridia > Lachnospirales > Lachnospiraceae > W0P33-017. The sequence goes on along the minus strand of CASCGD010000066.1, from coordinate 9,933 downwards.
ACAACACAAGGGCAGGGCGTTACATATTAAGTCTCGGAAGTAATAAAGAAGCAGTCCGCCTTTCCGGTGTAAATGTAAGGAAATGGGAGATGCTGGCCTATGTTATTTGCGGCACGCTGGTTGGTATTGCGGCGATCTTCTATGTAGCGGCATATACAACGGTTCAGCCCGGGTACGGCGATCAGTACAACAATGAGGCTATCGCAGGCTGTGTCATGGGAGGAACGTCTATGGCGGGCGGTCTCGCATCCATCGGCGGAACGGTGATCGGCGTATTCATTATTTCTCTGCTGCAGGAAGGCATTCTGGCGATCGGTATCAATAAGAACTATCAGCTGGTTATTACCGGACTGATCGTTATCGTAGCGGTATACGCGGACGTAGTGGCAAGACGCAGAAAGAATTAATCAGGAAAGGAAGGGCAAGAGAATGGGTGATGTAATCTTAACGATGAAAGATATTGACAAGTCTTTCCCTGGTGTGCATGCGCTTGACCATGTAAATTTTGAGGTAAAGCGTGGTGAGGTACACGCGCTGATGGGGGAGAACGGAGCCGGAAAGTCCACATTGATGAAGGTGCTGACAGGTATTTATACGAAGGATTCCGGAACCATTACATATGAAGGAAAAGAGACGGAGTTCCACAACACGAGGGAGGCGCAGGATGCGGGCGTTGTCATCGTGCATCAGGAGCTGAACATGCTGGGTCATCTAACCGTAGCACAGAATATTTTTATCGGGCGTGAGTTTAAAACGGGCATCCGTATCGATGACAAAAAGATGAACGATGAGGCAAAGAAGCTCTTTGACAGGCTGCACATCGATATTGACCCGACGGAGACCATGAGTAATCTGACCGTTGGAAAGCAGCAGATGTGCGAGATTGCAAAGGCGATTTCCCATGAGGCGAAGGTCATTATCTTTGACGAGCCTTCTGCAGCGCTGACCGAGGCAGAGATTGAGGAGTTGTTTAAGATTATCCGCGATCTGCGCAAGCAGAATCTTGGCATCGTATATATCTCTCACCGTATGGATGAGATCAAGGTCATCACAGACCGCGTGACTGTCATGCGTGACGGTACTTATGTGGGAACGTTGATTACGAATGAGTGTACAAAGGACGATATCATCAACATGATGGTTGGTCGTGTCATTTATGAGGACCCGAAGACGGAGAGCGCGGTTCCCGAAAATGCACCGGTTGTGCTCAAGGTAGAGCATTTGCATGCAGGAAAAATGGTGCAGGATGTGAGCTTTGAGCTTCGCAAGGGCGAGATTTTAGGATTTTCCGGTTTGATGGGCGCGGGACGTACCGAGACTGCCCGGGCGATCTTCGGCGCGGACCCGAAGGAGAGCGGGGATATCTACATCAACGGCCAGAAGGTGACGATCAACAATCCACAGGACGCAGTAAAATGCGGAATCGGTTATCTCTCAGAGGATCGGAAGCGTTACGGAATTGTTGTACAGAAGACGGTTGCGGAAAACTCCACGATGGCATGTCTGGAGAATTATATGAGCGGCCTGTTCATTAATAAAAAGGCGGAGAAGAAGGTGGCAGAGGAGTATGTGGAGTCCCTTGCGACCAAGACGCCCAGCGTAGAGCAGCTCGTGGTGAACCTCTCCGGAGGAAATCAGCAGAAGGTCGTTATTGCGAAATGGCTGATCAACGACTGTGACATCCTTATCTTCGATGAGCCGACTCGAGGTATTGATGTCGGCGCGAAAAATGAGATCTATAAGCTGATGAGCAGATTGGCAGACGAAGGCAAGTCCATCATCATGATCTCCTCTGAAATGACCGAGATCCTGCGTATGAGCGACCGTATCGTGGTTATGTGTGAAGGCAGGAAAACCGGCGAAGTAAAGATCGAAGAGGCGACGCAGGAAGTGATCATGAATCTGGCAACCCGTGATATAAATTAAGGAGGAGCGAGCAATGAAAAAGAAATCATCTATTTTTACAAGTCAGAAGTTCATTGTACTCCTGGTTGTGATCGTGTTATTCACGTTTTTCAGTATTGTCAGCCCGAATTTCAGACAGTACTCAACCATGATGAGTATTTTGAATTACTCCTATTATATTGTATTGATGTCCATCGGAGTGACATTTCCTCTGATCACGGGCGGCGTTGATCTTTCCATTGGTACCGGCCTGATCTGTTACTCGCTGGCAGGCGGATACCTGATTACACAGAAGGGCTGGCCGGTGGCGGCAGGATTACTTGTCACAGTTCTGCTGGGCGTTGCAATCGGAGTTTTCAATGGCGTATTGGTTGCATTCATGGATCTGCCTCCCTTCCTCACGACGCTTTGTACGTGCATGATCACACGTGGCCTTGGTTCCGTCTTTTCGAAGGGGCTTGGTATCTCATGGCCCGCAGCGAACGAAGCGGGCGGCTGGTTCCGAAGCATTTTCAGAATCACGACTGCAAATAATACGATGATTCCGATTGGCTTCGTGCTGATGGTCATTATTGTGGCATTGATGGCATTTGTGCTGAACCATACTAGGATCGGACGTTATACGATCGCGATCGGCAGTAATAAAGAAGCAACCCGGTTATCCGGAGTCAACGTGAAATTTTATCACACGATGGCATATGTGATTTCAGGATTTTTCGCAGGTCTGGCAGCGGTTGCTTATTCCGCGGTATTCGCGACGGTGCAGCCCGGTACGGGCGCCGGTTTCGAGCTGGAGGCCATCGGCGGCGCTATTATCGGCGGCGTTTCCGCTGCCGGCGGTGTGGGTTCCGTGGAAGGCTCCTTCATCGGCGTGTTCGTCATCTGTCTTTTAAAGACAGGTCTGCCGTTCATCGGCCTGCAGGCGAACTGGCAGCAGATCATCACCGGTCTGGTATTGATCGGTGCGGTTATGGTAGATATTATCAAGAAGAAAAGAGTAGAAGTTCACTAAATGGACACAATTATGTGTTACGTTATCGTTCAGCCATTGTTTTGATGACAAACATGGCCGGATGGTATAAAATTGATATAGAACCGGTTGTCGGTTTTATATAAATACCTGAAAGGTACATGAAAAAAAGGAGGACAAAGAAATGAAAAAGAAAGTTTTAACAAGCCTTTTGTGTGTAGCTATGGCTGCAACAATGGTAGTTGGATGTGGCTCGAAAGAGGCAGACACACCGACGGATACCCCCGCTGAGGGCGAGGGCGAGGAGACACCGGAAGAGCCTGCTGAGGGTGAGGAGCCCGCGGAAGGCGAGGATGAGGAGCCCGCAGAAGGCGAAACAGCAGGTGGTGATTATCACTTTGAGATTATTGTTAAATCTTACCAGTCATCTTACTGGCAGGCTGCTGTTAAGGGCGTTGAGCAGGCAGCAGATGAGCTGGGCGTAACCGTAGAGTGCACCGGTCCGAATAATGAGAGCGATATCGCAGATCAGGTTCAGATGCTCAACAGCGCAATCAACAAGGATGGCGTAAACGGTATTGGCCTTGCAGCATGTGATCAGTCCGCATGTCTGGACGCTTTACAGACTGCAATGGATAAGGGTATTCCGGTTGTATGCTTCGACTCCGGTATTCCGGATGCTCCCGAAGGCTCCGTTCTTTCTACCGTAGCTACCGACAACTATGGCGCTGGTGCTACCGCAGCTGAGAACCTTTATGCTGGATTGAAGGATAAGATCGCAGCAGCTACCGCTCCGGTTCGTATCGGTGAGGTAAATCAGGAGGCTACTTCTGAGTCCATCATCAACCGTGGTCTTGGCTTCATCGACAAGTTCGCTGAGCTGGCAAAGGCTGATGGTAAGACTGTAGCAGTTATCGGAAATGAGAAGTATGTCAACGACACAAAGGCTGAGACCGTTGCAGAGGCAGAGGCGGACATCATCATTGAGGTTCGTGTTCCCGCTCAGACAACTGTTGAGCTGTGCTCAACCGAGGCTTCTACCATCATGGGTCAGGCAGACACCATCGGTATGTTCGGTTCTAATCAGGTAGCAGCAGAGGGTATCTTAACAGCAAACGAGATGTTAAATGTATTAGGAAGCGACCCTGAGACATCTATCCTGGCAGCAGGCTTCGACGCTGGTAAGGTTATCAAGGGTGCGATCACAGGCGGCACAATGTACGGTGCAGTTACCCAGTCTCCTCTGGCAATGGGTATCACAACGGTTCAGACTCTCTATGCAATCGCTAACGGTGAGGCCGTAGAGGATGTTCCTACCGAGGGTTACTGGTACAATGCAGAGAACATGGAAGACGATTCCATCGCTCCGAACCTTTACGACTAATCGGAATGGGAAAACAAACACGACTTTTTGGATGAACGTCTGAGAGGATTGTTTGGGAAAGTAAATCAAAGAAAAGGCTCCGCAATCTGCGGGGCTTTTTTTTGTTATTTTGATTGGATAGGAATAGTGTACCATGGACTTCTCAATGTTTTCTCTATTTCCTGCAAAGCATACGTGTTATTATTTGCAAAGCGTGCCATGCTGAAAATGTAAAGCAAGTTTGGTGAAAGATTACAGCATATGAAAGAGGGGAGAGAGTGTTTGATCTTCAGAATGGATTTGTCATCGGCATCGGCGGCGATGAAGCTGTTTTACATGCGGCGGATGCGAGATGCGCTGAACTCTCTTTTTTGTGCACAGACAGAGAGGAAATTTTTTCTCGGTACTCTTATAATAGTGAAAGTAAATTCGATCGGAGGAGTCTATAATGATGAGAGACAAAAACGAGGCAATGAAGTGATTGGCATCGCGGCAAAGGAGGTATTTCTATGGAATGGGTGGAACGGTTAAACGAGAGCATGGCTTATATTGAAGAGCATCTGGCGGATGAGATGGATTACCGGCAGCTCGCGCGTATCGCATGCTGCTCGACGTATCATTTTCAGCGGATGTTTACGTACATGGCGGGCATGACGCTCTCCGAGTATATCCGCAGGAGAAAAATGTCGCTGGCGGCGGTAGATTTGCAAGGCGGGGCGCGGGTCATAGACGTTGCGCAGAAATTCGGCTACAGTTCGCCCACCGCATTCAACCGGGCGTTTCAGGGTGTTCACGGCATTGTCCCATCCGCTGTAAAAGAGGAGGGTGTGTCGGTGAGATCCTACCCGAAGATCGCATTCAGTATTGCAGTGAAAGGAGCAGAAGAGATGAATTATCGGATTGAGACAAAGGAGGCGTTTTGCATCGTCGGAATCAGTGCTCCGCTGGAGCGGGAGCTGGAAAAAAATTTTGAGGTCGTTCCCGCTATGTGGGAAAAGGCCGCATCGGACGGTACCATCGAAAAGCTGGCAGGCATGATGAACGCGCAGCCAATGGGACTTTTGGGTGTGAGCGTTTGCGGAGATGAGGAAGAGTGGAGATACTTGATTGCGGTGGCAAGCGAGAAGGCATGCGATGAGTTTGAGAAGTACACAGTGCCCGCGGCGACCTGGGCGATTTTTTCCGGTGAGGGAACAAACCAGTCGATTCAGGCGTTAGAGCAGCGGATTGTGACAGAGTGGCTTCCGAGTTCGGGATATGAGTACGGGAATGCGCCGGATATTGAGGTGTATCTAAATCCCGACCCGCAAAACGCAAAGTTTGAGGTGTGGATGCCTGTGGTGAAAAAATGTGACGCCGAGGATAAGTGAACCATTGTAAAAAGCACGGCGTGGATGTTATTCGTGTCGGATCATGCAAACAATCTAAAAAAGTCGTTGTATTTTGTACTAAATGCGGGCTAAAAGCCCGAAGGTTTGCATGGAGACATACAGCCCGGATGATGAAATCAAGCTCTTCAAAATAATTTCTGTTTCCGGGACGCAAAAAAGACGGTTCCGTTGTACGCGGCGTTTTGTATCTCGTTCGGCCGCGGTTATCGAAAAAAGGAGTAAGCTGCAAAGCGGACAAATCTTATGACCGCATGAGCAAAAATAAGCTATGTAGGGCAGCTCCCGAAATCCCCGGCGGTTTTGGGAAGCTGCTTTTTTCAGATAAAGGCTCTGCCGGCCGTCAGGCAGACGCATACGCGTTTGCCCGGCGGGTGGGTTATCCCTTGAACATCTGTTTATCGAATTCCGGGTTGAAGTAATAGTAGTTTTTGCAGTTGAGGTTATCCTTTGTCATTTCTAACGCTTCCCCGAAGCGCTGGAAGTGAACGATTTCCCGGGCGCGCAGGAACTTTAAAGGCTCCCGCACATCCGGGTCGTCGATGATGCGGAGCAGGTTGTCGTAAACGGTGCGTGCCTTTTGCTCTGCTGCGATCACGCAAAAACAAACAACGGGGTCATAGATTCCAGTGGATTTCAATTGGAACGTTTCTTGTGCCGGGGATACGTTTGCCAACGAAGATATTGTCAATCAGCGAATCCACCATTTCGCGGGTAAGGCGCTGCGGATGGAAGTAGCGATCAGGCAAATTGCCGCGGCCGTTCTCGGACGCTATTTTTTCTTCAATTTCATGCAGTTGATTTTGCTTGTCGGTGATTGCATGCGCCAGGCGGCTTCGGTCTGTGGAAAAAGCCTTTGACATTTCCATATAATCGTTTTCAGATATAAGCCCTGTTACCCGGTCCATGTAAAGCGTGCGAATTGCCGCCGAATATTTTGTAAGGTTATTTTGCAGGTCTGCGATATCCGAAAGGAGATCGGATCTCCGGTTCTGGAGGTCATCATCAAATTCGATATGCTGTATCAATTCAGCTTTGTCGAGATATGTTTCCAGCAGACGGTTTAACTCGCAGATGACAAGCTGCTCCAATTTATCGACGGCGATAAAGGAGCCGGCACAGGCATCTTTTGCTATATGGCGATTCGGGCATTGAAGATAATGTCTCCCCCGGCTTTTTGTGGAACGAAGCACATAGCCGCAGAATAAGCACCGGGCTTTTCCGGCGAACAATCCGATGGTACCGGTGCCAAAGGGTTTTGTGCGCTGTGCGAGAAGCGTCTGTACCCTGTTCCAAAGGGTACGGTCAATAATCGGTTCATGGGTCCCCTCCACAACGTACCATTCGCTTCTTGGGCGTGGCCGGTTCTGCCTGGTCTTATAGGATATGCTGCCGTATTTTCCCTGCACCATATTTCCAATGTAGATTTCGTTTTTCAGCATGTCGGAAATTGCAGAATATTTCCAAAGTGTGCTGTTTTTGTTATCTGGCTGCCGGTAGCGCAGGCCGTGCAGGCGCTTGTATTCCGTTGGATTTGGGACGCCGCGGTCGTTGAGTATACGGGCGATAGCAGTTTTTCCGTAGCCCTGTGCAAACAAGGTAAACACCTCGCGGACAATAGCGGCGGCTTCTTCGTCAATGATCAGATGACCTTTTTGATCGGGGTCTTTTTTATAGCCGTAAAGTGCAAAGGAGCCAATATGATAACCGTTGATCCGTCGGTTTGTTAAAACGCTTCGAATGTTTTCGGACATGTCTTCCAGATACCATTCGTTAATCAGTCCGTTGATCTGACGGGATTTTTTGTTGCCCTTATTTGCGGTGTCCGCGTTATCGACGATGCTAATAAAACGGATTCCCCAGGAAGGGAAAAGTCCGTGGATATATTTTTCCACAAGCTCAAGCTCGCGGGTAAAGCGCGACTGTGTTTTACAGAGAATAATATCAAATTTATGCTGCCTGGCGTCTTTCAGAAGACGGTTAAATGCCGGACGCGACCGGTCGGTCCCGGCGTAGTCGTCGTCACTATAAATATGGTAGATTTCCCATCCCTGGTGGCGGGCATATTGTAGCAGCATAGACTTTTGATTTTGGATGCTGGCAGAGTCATCGGAGGCACATTGTTTATTTTTATCTTCTTCGGACAGACGGCAATAAATCGCGGCCTTCATAGCTCCTCCTTTTTGCCTGCGTTTTGGCATACAGGTAAGCCTGCAGAGTATGTTCCCTTCTTTACGGTGATGCACGCATTTTTTTCTGTTTGGTTGACCAGCTGTGACCACTTTTTTGTGAAGAGGGCTTTCGTCAGATTTTCGCCGCTTCTAAAATAGTTTTTGCAAATGGGCTGCTGCGGATGCTGTTCTGTCATAAAAGACTTCCTTTCCATAGTGTGATTCGTATAATTTATGAATCATGGCAGGTCCAATATGCCCTGAAATTCAAGCGCTGGAAATGCTTGTCAGGCGGTGAAAGCGGGGGTTGGCTGTGGCGGCAGATTCTGTAGGAACCTGAGAACCTTTGCCGGGAAGCGGTCGAAATAAAGTGCAAACATAATTTTGCTCATTTCAGCGCCGGAAGCTGATACCAGAGGTGCGTGAAAATCATCACACATCTCTCTTGCGTTTTCACCGGCGGTGTCATATAATATGAGCACTTAGCGAGGTGTTACCGAGCTTAGAGCGCGTAATACCAGTCCACTTAGCGAAAGCGAGCCGAAGGCGAAGTAGGAGGGTCGCGGACAGGTATAATATGACCACTTAGCGAGGTATAATCATAAAAAAGTAATTTAGAGAAAGGTAGTTTTTGTAGTGCCGTCGAAAGGCGGTGGGATGGAGATTCGTATGGATAAAAAGAATGTATTTGTCATTGGCTGTGGAAGGTGGGGAACCTTTATCGCCTGGTATCTGGACAATATCGGTCACAATGTATGGCTGTATGGCAGAACGCAGTCTGCACATATGAAAAAGCTGTTAACTGAGAGAAAGAATGAATATTTATCACTGCCGGAGAGCGTGCAGCTTGTGACGGATTATGCGGATATGACGCGGGCCGATTATATTGTTATTTCGGTTGGTTCACAAAAATTGCAGGAGGTCGTTTCTGATCTGGCGGAGCATGCGATACAAAAAAAGGCAATTATATTGTGCATGAAGGGAATTGAGATTGAAACCGGGCGTCGATTGTCTCAGATTGCCTCAGACACGCTGGAGCAAAGCAACTCGATTGCAGTATGGCTGGGGCCGGGGCATGTGCAGGAGTTTTACCGGGGAATACCAAACTGCATGGTAATTGACAGCAGTGATGAGTCGGTGAAGGATGAATTGGTGCGCAATTTTTCCAGTAAATTAATTCGTTTTTATTATGGTACGGATTTAATTGGGAATGAGATTGGAGCCGCTGCCAAAAATGTGATCGGGATTGCGGCGGGTATGCTGGAGGGATTGGATTTGGCTTCTCTGAAAGGCGCTTTGATGTCAAGAGGCACCAGTGAAATTGCCAGATTGATCGTAGCTGCGGGAGGAAATGTAGGTACCGTCTATGGCTTATGTCACTTGGGTGATTATGAGGCCACATTATTTTCCGCACATAGCCATAATCTGTCCTTCGGAAAAAGCATTGTTCAGGGCACGGAATTTCATGAGCTTGCAGAGGGTTATTATACTGTGAAGGCGATTCTCAAACTGGCGGATACCTATGGGGTAGAGCTGCCGATCTGTGAGTCGGTATATCAGATTATGTACGAGGGAAAAGATCCAAGAAGCACTTTAGATGAGCTTTTTAACAGAAGTCTGAAAAACGAGTTCTAGTAACACGATTTAAATAACCATACATTTTGCCGGTCTGCTTTCCCGAGAGCACAAAGGAAAAATGCTCAACGTAGCACCACTACGCCTTCGCTTTTTCCTTTGCGCTCTCGAAAAAGCATCCTCACCAAAAGTGAAAGGTATTTAAAATGAGTCACACTGGTGGTTGTTCTTACAAATCCGCCCCATCTGCTGCCAGATCTTCATACAAATCTGTGAGTGCGTCGCCTTTGGACTGATATTCGATGGCATTCTGCGGCAGGCCGCCTGCCGCCTGCGGCCACAGGCCGGTTGTATGGTCAATATAGTAAGGCGCGAAGCCGGATGAAACTACCTGCTCAGGAGTCAGGTTTTTGGTAAGCTGATACACCATAGCGCAAATCATTTCCATGTGATTAAGCTCTTCTGTACCCAGAGAAGCAGCGGTAATGTTCCACTTACTGTATTTGGGGACGGGCATGATACGGTGGGATTCCCGATACATAGCTTTTCGACGTTTGAGAG
>CASCGD010000065.1 GCA_949132985.1 uncultured Lachnospiraceae bacterium | reverse complement strand
AGCAGGCGGATGTGGTGCTGGAAATCAAACGAGGACATTTGAAAGAGAGGGAAATATAATGAAGAAAATTACTGTTATTTTAGTGTGTATTTGACAGAGGATAAAAAGAAAGCGCAGGAAGCAGTGGCGCAGACGGTCAAAATATCATAATAGCTGTGACAAATTTTGAGAAGATAGACGGAAAAAGATCGACCATGATAAAAGTACTCTAAATGGCAGCAGTATTGAAAGAAACAGTGATAACACAAGACGGAGAAACACGAACAAAGGTTTGTAAAGAAAATATACTTGACACCCTGCCGCTCTTATAGTATGATAGCAAAGGTTCAGCCTGACGGCGGCACCGGCTTTTGGAAAAGGTGTGATTCGAATGACAGAAGATTTGGATATGGAATCAAAGGTACGGCAGGCATATCTCTACGATTTTTACGGAGAGCTGCTAAACGAGCACCAGCGGGTCGTTTTTGAGGATTTTGTGTTTAACGATTTGTCTCTGGGGGAGATTGCAGAGGAGCGGAGTATTTCCAGGCAGGCCGTGCACGATCTGGTGAAGCGCGCGACAAAAAAGCTGGAAGGCTACGAGCATAAGCTGCATCTCATGGCGCGTTTTTTAAAGTTACGAGGGAAGGCGGAGCGCATCCGGGAATGTGCGGAGAGCTATCAGATGAGCCGTGAAGGGCGTTTACTGGAGGAAATCAAGCGGATTTCCGGTGAGATTGTAGAAGATTTGTAACTGTAGAAAACAGAGCAGACACGAGGATTTGGGAATGGCATTTGACGGTTTATCAGAAAAGCTCCAAAATGTTTTCAAAAACCTGCGCAGCAAGGGCCGATTGACTGAGGAGGACGTAAAGACTGCCTTAAAGGAGGTCAGGATGGCGCTACTTGAGGCGGACGTCAACTTTAAAGTGGTGAAGCAGTTCACAAAGACCGTGCAGGAGCGGGCGATTGGCTCTGATGTCATGAACGGTTTAAATCCCGGGCAGATGGTCATAAAGATCGTTAATGAGGAGATGACCGCGCTCATGGGAGGGGGGACGACGGAGATTGCGCTTCGTCCCGGCAAGGCGACAACGATTATCATGATGGCGGGCCTGCAGGGTGCAGGTAAGACGACGACGGCGGCAAAGCTCGCGGGAAAGTTTAAGCAGAAGGGCAAAAATCCATTGCTGGTGGCGTGTGATGTGTATCGTCCCGCAGCCATTGAGCAGCTTCAGATCAACGGTGAAAAGCAGGGCGTAGAGGTGTTTTCCATGGGAGATAAAAATTCTCCGGTGGATATTGCGAAGGCGGCCATTGAGCACGCGGACAAAAACGGGTTCAATCTGGTGATTTTGGATACTGCCGGACGTCTGCATGTGGATGAAGAGATGATGGCGGAGCTGGTTTCCATCAAGGAAAAGGTGGATGTGGCGCAGACGATTCTCGTGGTCGATGCCATGACCGGACAGGATGCGGTGAATGTTGCAAAGACCTTTGACGGGACCATCGGAATCGACGGCGTTGTCCTGACAAAGCTGGACGGCGATACAAGAGGCGGCGCGGCGCTTTCCATCCGGGCGGTGACGGGCAAGCCGATTTTGTATGTCGGCATGGGTGAAAAGCTTTCTGATTTAGAGCAGTTTTATCCCGACCGCATGGCGTCTAGGATCCTTGGCATGGGCGATGTACTCACGTTGATTGAAAAGGCGGAAGCTCAGCTGGATGCGGACAAGGCAAAGGAGATGGAACAGCGCATAAAGAAAGCGGAATTTTCCTTTGATGACTATCTGGAATCCATGAGCCAGATGAAAAAGATGGGCGGTCTTAGCAGTGTGCTGGGCATGATGCCGGGTATGGGCGGCGCGCAGATGGCGGAGATTGAGAACGCCATGGATGAAAAGAAGATGGCGCGCATTGAGGCGATCATCTACTCCATGACGCCGAAGGAGCGGGCAAACCCGAATTTGCTCAACCCCAGCAGGAAGCGGCGCATTGCAAACGGTGCGGGGGTAGACATCTCGGAGGTCAACCGGCTGGTGAAGCAGTTTGAGCAGGCGCGGAAGATGATGAAGCAGATTCCGGGCATGATGAAGGGCAGAGGCGGTAAAATGGGAAGATTCCGATTACCATTTTAACCATAGATAATAATTTTTCAAGGAGGTGAAATAAATGGCAGTAAAGATCAGATTAAAGAGATTAGGACAGAAAAAGGCACCTTTCTATAGAATCGTTGTTGCGGATTCCAGAACTGCACGCAACGGTCAGAGCATCGAGGAGATCGGAACCTACGATCCTACCAGGGATCCCAGCGAGTATCATGTAGATGCCGAGGCAGCTAAGAAATGGCTGGCAAACGGTGCCCAGCCGACCGAGACTGTTGCAAAGATTTTTAAGTTAGCCGGCATCGAGAAATAAGTGAGGTAGACCAATGAAGGAATTAGTGGAAGTAATCGCAAAAGCCCTGGTCGATTACCCGGATGAGGTCGTTGTCACTGAGACAGAAAACGATAAATCTATCGTTGTGGAGCTTCGCGTTGCACAGTCTGATATGGGTAAGGTGATTGGTAAGCAGGGCCGTATTGCGAAGGCAATCCGTTCTGTTGTGAAAGCGGCAGCCTCAAAAAGTGAAAAGAAGGTTATTGTGGATATTATGCAGTAGCTAAGGGACGCATACTTGTATTGAGTATGCGTCATTTCATATAGTCAGAAAGGAAGAAGCATGGAAAATTTATTGCAGGTCGGTGCGATTTTAGATACACATGGGCTGCGCGGCGAGGTAAAGGTATTTCCGACCACCGACGATGCCCGTCGTTACGATACCCTGCGGGAGGTGGAGCTGTGCACGAAGGACGGCGATTACATCCGTCTGGAGGTGGAGCGTGTGCGCTACGCGAAAAACCTCGTCATCGTGAAATTTAAAGGCTACGACCACATCAACGAGATCGAGCAGTATAAAAAATGCAATCTCTATGTGACGCGTGAACATGCGGTGGAGCTTGCCGAGAACGAATATTTTGTGGCGGATCTTATCGGACTGGCCGCGAAAAGCGACGAGGGGGAGGTGCTGGGCGAGATAGCGGAGGTGCTCTCCACAGGGGCAAACGATGTGTATGTGATAAAGAATGAAGCAGGCGGCGAGCTTTTGGTTCCGGCCATTCACGATTGTGTGAAGGAGATCAGTCTGGAGGAGGGATATGTGCTGCTGCACCTTTTGCCGGGATTAAGGGAAGCGACAAACGGGCAGGCTTAGTATGCAAACCCGCTTACCTTCAGGTAAATGTGTCAGCACACCGGTACGATAATGACGGGTGTGCATATGGAAAGAAACGGGGAATATGTGCCCCGCACAGGCGGGCAGAGAGGTTTCTGTCTGATTGAGGAATGGGAAAATGAAATTTTATATATTGACACTGTTTCCGGATATGGTGTTTCAGGGCCTGAACACGAGCATTATCGGGCGCGCGGCCGCTAAGGGACTGCTGCACATCGAGTGTATCAATATCCGGGATTACACGAAAGACAGGCATAAAAAGGTGGACGATTATCCCTACGGCGGCGGCGCGGGGATGCTGATGCAGGCGCAGCCGGTGTACGACGCGTGGAGGTCGGTTGCACAGCGGATCGGAGGCCGGCCCCGCACGGTGTATCTGACCCCGCAGGGGCGTACGTTTGACCAGGGCCAGGCAAAGGAGCTGGCGCTGGAAACAGATTTGGTTTTGCTCTGCGGTCATTATGAGGGGATCGACGAGCGTGTGCTCGAGGAAATCGTGACGGATTATGTGTCGATCGGAGACTATGTGCTCACGGGCGGCGAGCTGGCAGCGATGGTTGTGGCGGATGCCGTCAGCCGTATGGTGCCGGGGGTGCTATCAAATGATGCTTCTGGCAGTCTGGAATCCTTCGAGGGCAGTCTGCTGGAATATCCGCAGTATTCACGACCGGAGGAGTGGATGGGGAAAAAGGTGCCCAAGATACTGCTCTCGGGCGACCATGCAAAGGTGGATGCATGGCGGCGGGAGCAGTCTGTGATCCGCACCGCCATGCGCAGACCGGATCTTCTGGAAAAAGCGGCGCTGAGTGAAACCGAGCGGGCGCTGTGCAAAGAGGTGACAGGAGGTTATGTTACATGCCCCGGGAATTCGGACTGACTGCGTGTTTCGTGAGAACATGACTCAGGAGGGGGGATGTGCGCACAGCATGGAAGTGCACTGACTGGCGCTGTTGTTCCCCGTGCCTGTTTAAAATTTTCTCCATTCTGTATCACCGTTTTCGTATTCAATCTTTTCCTCTGCCAAAAGCAGCTCGCCGGTTACGGCGTCAAAATCGACGTGGGCGAAATTGCCGTTCGGCGAGATGCCGATGACCTCGAAAAAGAGCCGTATGTCATCGGGTGATACGACGAGGGATTCGTAAGAAATCTTGAAGTTAAAGCCGGATACCCATTCTTCTTCTGCCTGGGGGTTGCCGCCCCGCAGGCCAAGCGCCCGGGCTTTTTTTACTGCCTGCGCCGCACTCAGCTTTACATCGGATAAGTCGAACAGGCCGGAGTTGGCGTTGCTGTCAAAGTGTACGGCGTCTAAAACTGCACCGTCGGCGATCAGGACACTGACATAGTTTTCCTGTTTGTTTGCAAAGTTGACATACCACCATTCGCGTTTGCCGTCGGAGCCTGAAGACATCCGACACATCCGGTCGTTATCATAACTATAGACATTTGTCAGATGAAGATCGTCGTAATAGCGGTCTGCCTCCTTCTGTGCGAGGGCAACGGCATCCTCTAAGGACAGCTCGGTCTTGCCGGCGATGGCCTGACCGACATGTGCCTCACGTTTGCCGCAATCCACGTCGGAGACTTCGCCAAGGTGTGCCAGCGCTACGTCGACAGCGGATTTATTTGTGCGAAGCAGCGGGCCGGACGACCATTCCTGTATGGAGATCTGGCTGAAGGCATATGCCGCTTGTGTATCCGTGTGGACTGCTGCATTCGCGGGAAGGATTTCGGTTGAAGCTGTCGAGAGGGTGAGTGCGGACATGGCGAGCATGCAGGTGAAACATCTGATCGGATGGATATGTTTTTTATATTTTGTCATAAGCTGATGGTTCCTTTCATAAAAGTATTTGTTTTTCGGAGTCTATTATAAGCGATAGCCGCTAAAATGAAAACAGTTTTATGTGAGGAGGAAGGCAGAATGCGGAGCATTTTGCCTTCCGACGACATGCCCGTGAGCCTTGCGAGCGGGCGATACCTAAAAGGAAGGAGGCTGGTAAAATGCTGTCGTTGTTATTTTCAGTTTTTATGCTTGTTGTATTCGGGAAATTGCTTGTATATGCTGTAAAGGCATCATGGGGCATCGCGAAGATACTGCTCACGGTTGTTTTTCTGCCGATCATTCTCGTTGTGATGGCGGTTGTGGGGCTGATGTCGTTTGCACTTCCCGTGCTTTTGATTGTTGGCATTTGTACGTTTGTAAAAGCGGCGCTGTAGGGCGCGTTCCTGGGGCACCTGGGCTGCGCAGCAGCTTGGACAGGTAGCAGGTCAGCGCGTTCTCCGGAATTATGCCGGATATGGTATCATACGAACACCGGGTGGAAGTAATACCTGGCCACTTAGCGAGTGCGAGCCGAAGGAGAAGCAGGAGGTTAGCAGACGTAGTATAAGATTCGTTTTTGGAGGGATACTCACAGAAAAAGCACACTGTACAGGCCGCGCCACCAGGCATCGGCTTTTTGGAAAGGAGCGGACATGAGTAACCATCTGAAAAACGAGACGAGCCCGTATCTCTTGCAGCATGCTGAAAACCCGGTGGAGTGGTATCCCTGGTGCGAAGAGGCGTTTGCGCGGGCGAAAAGGGAGGATAAGCCAATCTTTTTAAGCGTCGGCTACAGCACGTGCCACTGGTGTCACGTCATGGCGCATGAGAGCTTTGAAGACGAGACGGTCGCCGCGCTGCTGAACCGGTCCTTCATTTCTATCAAGGTGGACCGAGAGGAGCGGCCCGATATCGACAGTGTATACATGTCGGTTTGCCAGGCGTACACCGGCAGCGGCGGCTGGCCGATGACGATCTTCATGACGTGGGAAAAGAAGCCTTTTTTTGCGGGCACCTATTTCCCGCCGCATGCGCAGTACGGAAGACCGGGCTTTTATGAGCTGCTGCGTGCGGTGGAGGAGAAGTGGGGCGCTGAGAGGGAGACGCTCTTAGGCCCTGCGGACGCTCTGACAGCGGCTGAGTCCCCGGCGGATGCAGGTGGCACAGACGGGGACGGCAGGGCGCTTTTTGAGCGGGCATTGCAGCAGTTTTTTTTGAACTTTGACAGCGAAAACGGCGGCTTTGGGCGTGCACCGAAATTTCCGATGCCGCACAATCTGCTGTTTCTGACGCTTTATGCGAAGGAAAATGATCGGAGGGACGTGCTGCAGATGGTGGAGCGGACGCTGCTGCAGATGCGAAGGGGCGGAATCTTTGATCAGATCGGTTACGGCTTTTCGCGGTATTCGACGGATCCGTATTTTCTCGCGCCGCACTTTGAGAAGATGCTCTACGACAACGCGCTTTTGATTCTCGCCTATGCGGGCGCTTACACGGTGACGCAGACACCGCTTTTTTTAGACACCGCCGAAAAAACCGCGGCGTTTGTGCTGCGTGAGATGACACACCCGGACGGAGGCTTTTACAGTGCGCAGGACGCCGACAGCGAGGGCGTGGAAGGAAAATATTATACGTTCACATTGGACGAGGTCATGGGCGTTTTGGGGAAGGACGCGGGCACGCGGTTTGCGGGGGCCTATGACATTACCGCGGGCGGAAATTTTGAGGGTGTGAACATTCCGAATCTGTTAAAGAGCAATGAAAAAAGCATTGATTTCAGCGAGGAATTGCAGGCGCTTTACCGATACCGAAAAAACCGCTTTCACCTGCATCTGGACGACAAGATCTTAACGGCGTGGAACGGTATGATGATTGCCGCGCTGTCCGTGCTCTACCGGATTTCGCGCAGAGAGCGCTATCTTCTGGCGGCAAAAAAGGCACAGCAGTTTCTAATGGATCACCTGATGGACGGTGAAAGGCTGTGTTCGAGCTGGCGCGGCGGCAGACGCTCAGAGAAGGGGTTTTTGGACGATGATGCGTATGTGATCGCCGGGCTGCTCGAACTCTACGCCGCGACGCTGGATAAGGCGTATCTGGACCGGGCAAAGCAGCTCTGCGCGCAGGCTGTCAGGCGTTTTCACGACGAGACGGGCGGCGGATTTTTTTTGTCGCCAATGGATGAGTCGGAGCTGTTTGTAAATCCGAAGGAGTGCTACGACGGTGCCATGCCCGGCGGAAATGCGGTGATGGCGTATGTTCTGGTGCGGCTATACCAGTTGACCGGGGACGAGGAGACGGGGCGTCTTGCTAAAGAGCAGCTCCGCTATTTGTGGGCGCGGGCACAGGATGATCCGATGGGGCACGGCATGTTTCTCTTTGCGAAGCTCCTCTGGGACAACCCGCCGGAGCACATCGTGATCGCCTTAAAAGAGGCTTCGGACTTGGAGGAGGTCAGAGACCGTCTTCCGCTGCTGGCGAATGTCGTCACGACAGAGGGGGATGAGGCTTACCCGCTCGTCAACGACCGCACGACCTTCTACGTCTGCAAAGGGTACACGTGCCTGGCACCGTCGAATGTGCTTAAGCTTTAAGCCTGTCGCGCAGAGCCTGCCCCGGCTGTACTAGTCAGATAGCCGTAGAGCATGCGTGCAGCCGGACTCTGGGGCCGTTCTTTATCCGAGACGATTTGCAGGGCGCGCGTCGGAGCGTCGCAGTCAAGGCGGATGTGTACGAGCTTTTTTTCCTGCAGCAGCGGAAGCGCCAGCTTTTCCGGAACGAAACCGATCCCCAGGTTGCTCTCGATGAGCGGCAGCATCAGATCGGAGGTGGCCACCTCCATGTCCGGCTCCAGGTCGATGCCCCGCGCGATAAAAAAATTTTTGTAGAGCCGGTAGGTGGCGCTCTCCCTTCCAAGGCCGATCCACGGATAGCGCCTGATGTCGGCAAGGGCCAGGGGCTGTTCGCACAGGCCGCTGTAGTGCGTCCCGCCCACGAGGATTTCCCGGAAGTGCAGCGCATCGACGCAGGAACATGCTTTTGGCGGTTCAAACGGCGTTGTGAGGACGGCGAAATCCAGCCTGCCATTCACGAGCTGCTTTAGCGTCTCCGGGGTCGTGTGGTTGTGTATTCTTATGCGGATAGCGGGATAATCCGATCGGAAGCCGTTCAGCGCATCCAGCAGAAACAGGTGCAGCGCCGTCTCGGTTGCGCCAAGCTCCACCGTTCCGCAGCCGTCTGCGTTCGGATGGCAAAGCTCTTCCTGCGCGTTTAAAAGCTGGCGGCAGGCGATTTCCACATGGGTGTAGAGCCGCTTTCCCTGCTCGGTCAGACTGATGCCCCTCGCCTCGCGGACGAACAGGCGGCAGCCAAGCTGCGTCTCGAGCAGCCTTAAGACGCGCGTGACATTTGGCTGGCTGCTGCCCAGGGCGGTGGCGGCCTTCGTGACATTTCCGTATTTTGCTGCAAAGTAAAAGATCTTATAGTATTCAAAGTTGATATCCATATAATTTTTATATACCTCTGATATATTATATATATTTTTCATATCCTGCATGTTGTATTATAATACGATACCGGAAAAACACAAGAGCAGGCAGTGACATATTGCTGCCCGATCGCTGGATCAACCGTATCGTCCGCTGACGGAACAAATGGCAGGCGATTAAAACCAGGTTGTGTTTGGAAACGAGAATACAGGAGGTATATCTTTATGAATCAGGATTTAACGGTCGGAAAGCCGCAGACTGTGCTGTGGCGGTTTTGTCTTCCGCTGTTCGGGAGCATTCTTTTCCAACAGCTCTACAACATCGCGGACAGCCTTGTGGCGGGGAAATTTATCGGGGAAAACGCGCTGGCGGCGGTGGGAAACGGTTATGAGGTGACACTCATCTTTATCGCCTTTGCCTTTGGCTGCAACATGGGCTGCTCAGTCATCGTTTCGCAGCTCTTTGGTGCAAAGGATTTTGGGCGGATGAAAAGCGCGGTATCTACCGCCTGTATTTTCAGCGCCATGCTCTGCGCAGCGCTCATGCTGGCAGGAATGCTCGGATGCGGCGGCCTGCTTACGCTGATCAAAACGCCGGCGGAGGTGTTTGCGGACTCGAAGCTGTATCTGGATATTTACATACTTGGTTTGCCGTTTGTGTTCTTTTACAATATCGCAACAGGGATCTTCTCGGCGCTGGGGGACTCGAAAACGCCCTTTTACTTCCTGGCGGCTTCCTCAACCGCAAACATCGCCGTGGATATTTTATTCGTAAAAGCTTTTGACATGGGAGTTGCGGGAGTGGCGTGGGCGACTTTTCTGTGTCAGGGCGGAAGCTGCGCGCTGGCTGTTTTTGCGGTGTGGAGGCGTTTGAAAAAGATTGAGGTGAACGGAAAGTGGGCGTTCTTAGATCTGGAGCTTTTGAAGAAAATTCTGGTTATTGCGGTTCCGAGTATTTTGCAGCAGAGCTTTATCTCGGTGGGAAATATACTGATCCAGAGCGTCATCAACGGTTTCGGGGCCTCCGTCATGGCGGGCTACTCGGCGGCGGTGAAGCTCAACAACATGGTCATCACCTCCTTTACGACTATCGGAAACGGCATCTCCAACTTTACGGCGCAGAATTTCGGCGCGCGCAGGTACGGGCGTATTAAAGAATGCTTCCGCGCGGGGATTTGGATGGTGTGGTGCCTGTGCATCCCCTTTTGCGCAGTTTATATTTGTTTCGGCAAATATTTACTGCTGCTGTTTATGGAAAAAAGCTCCTCCGCGGCGCTTTTAACCGGAATGCAGTTTTTGTGGATTCTCTCGCCGTTTTACGTCGTCGTGTCGGCAAAGCTGGTGGCGGACGGCATTCTGCGGGGCGTTGGCGCCATGCGCCGGTTTATGGCGGCGACATTTACGGATTTGATTTTGCGTGTCGCGCTGGCCTTTGCGTTTTCCGGCCTGACGGGAAAGGCGCTCGGGATCTGGTGCGCATGGCCTGTCGGCTGGACGGTGGCGATGTTTCTTTCTGTCTTTTTTTACCGCAGGGAATACACACAGATGTCAAATCTTTAGATTTCGGGCGCCAAACGGTTCGCCCGCGTCATTCGGGGAGCCGCCTGCGGCGATTCCCCGCTCATGACGCAGCGAACGTTGCTTATAATCGGTGTTTGGCTGATCGACTGTGAGATGGAGGATATTTTTACAAGAAAATTGATTGACGGGGAAGCCTTTTTTCGGTACACTGGAAAAAAGTTGTTTGTTGTGCGCGAAGGCGCATGAGGATGTGTGTATTTGCACGCGATTTTGAAAAAAAGGAGCAGGGTTATGGAAAACGAGACAGTTTCCAAAAATTTTATTGAACGAATCATCGATGAGGATTTGGCGGAGGGCAGGGTTGATGCGGTGTGCACGCGCTTCCCGCCGGAGCCTAACGGGTATCTGCATATCGGACACGCCAAATCCATTCTGTTAAATTACGGCCTGGCAAAAAAATACGGCGGAAAATTCAATATGCGCTTTGACGACACGAACCCGACAAAGGAGCGCGTCGAGTTTGTGGAGTCCATCAAGGCGGATATCAAGTGGCTGGGAGCGGACTGGGAGGACAGGCTCTATTTTGCGTCCGATTATTTTCCGCAGATGTACGAGGCGGCTGTAACGCTCATCAGAAAAGGAAAGGCTTACGTGTCGGATCTTTTGGCAGAGCAGATCCGTGAGTACCGCGGCACGCTGGAGGAGCCGGGCAAAAAGGACCCCGCAAGCGAGAGGAGCGTGGAGGAAAATCTTGCGCTGTTCGAGGATATGAAAAACGGGAAATTTGCGGATGGCGAGAAGGTGTTGCGGGCGAAGATTGACATGACATCTCCGAACATGAACATGCGCGATCCGGTCATTTACCGCGTGGCGCATATGACGCACCACAACACCGGAAATACATGGTGCATTTATCCGATGTATGATTTCGCGCATCCCATCGAGGATGCGATCGAGGGTATTACACACTCCATCTGTACGCTGGAATTTGAGGATCACCGGCCGCTCTACGATTGGGTCGTGCGGGAGGTCGGCTACGAGAAGCCGCCGAAGCAGATCGAGTTTGCGAAGCTCTATCTGAAAAATGTCGTCACGGGCAAGCGCTACATCAAGCGGCTGGTGGAGGAGGGCATTGTGGACGGCTGGGACGACCCAAGACTTGTGTCCATCTCGGGGCTTAGACGGCGCGGCTTTACGCCGGAGTCGATTCAGATGTTTGTGGATATGTGCGGCGTGTCCAAGGCAAACTCCATCGCGGACTATGCGGCGCTTGAGTATTGCATCCGCGAGGATCTGAAGGTGAAGCGTCCGCGCATGATGGCGGTGCTCGATCCGGTAAAGCTCGTGATCGACAACTATCCACAGGGCGAGGTCGAGTGGCTGGATGTGTCCAACAATCAGGAGAACGAGGCGCTCGGCAGCCGGAAGGTCCCGTTTGCCGGGGAACTTTACATCGAGCGGGAGGATTTTATGGAGGAGCCTCCGAAAAAATATTTCCGGCTGTTCCCGGGCAATGAGGTGCGCCTTATGAACGCGTACTTTGTGAAGTGTGTGGACTATAAAAAGGATGAAAACGGAAAAATCACCGAGATTCACTGCACGTACGACTCCGCTTCAAAAGGCGGCAACAGCCCGGACGGACGCAAGGTGAAGGGCACGATCCACTGGGTGGCGGCACCTACCGCAAAGCGGGTGACGGCACGGCTGTATGAGAACATTGTGGACGAGGAGCTGGGTGTCTACAACGAAGACGGCAGCTTAAACTTGAACCCGAACTCTCTGACAGTGCTGGAAAATTGTGTGGTCGAGCCTTCCCTGACGGAGGCGAAGGCGTATGAGAGCTTCCAGTTTGTTCGGAACGGATTTTTCTGTGTCGATTATAAGGATTCAAAGGAGGGCGCTCCGGTGTTCAACCGCATTGTGTCGCTGAAAAGCTCCTTTAAGTTGCCGAAAAAGCAGTAGGAAAGCAATTCATCGTAATGAGGAGGATATAACATGGCGATTACCGAAACCGTACACAGCGAAGAGGAATTTATCTTTGACAAGAGTATAACGTGCCCGGCTTGTGGTGAACCATTTAAGACGAAAATATTAAAATCAAGTAAGGCGCGCCGCATCGGATCGGACGCGGATCTGCGGCCGCGCTACGCACATATCGACACGTTGAAATACGGCGTTTGCTCCTGTCCGAATTGCGGCTACAGTGCAGTGCACAGTGTTTTTTCACATGTGGTGGGCAGACAGATCGAAAACATCCAGCAGGAGGTGTGCGCGCGCTTTGTGCCGGAGGACCGCAGCAGCTGGAAGAGCTACAGCTACGATCAGGCGATTCGCCTGCATGAGCTGGCGCTGCGCTGCTCACAGGCAAAGCCTGCGAAGGACGGGGAGAAGGCGTATTTGCATTTGCTTCTGGCATGGCTTATACGTGAAAAGAGTGTGCAGGCAGATGAGATTGCGGATACTGAGGTTCGCGAGGCTGAAAAGGAATCCTGTGAAAAGCAGGCAGACGAGCATTACCTTCAGGCGTTTGAGGGCTTTGAGCGGGCGATGATGAATGAGTTGTTCCCGATCATGGGTCTAAACCAGTTTACGATGGAATATATGATGGCGTACATGGCGTTTTATTTCGGAAAGATGGAGGTGGCGGCAAAGCTGCTGGGCTCCGTGCTGACAAATAAGAGCGCAAGCCGCCACATCAAGGACAATGCGCTGGATTTAAAGGACGAAATCATCAGGCAGCTCAAACAGAAAAAACAGGCGTAGCATGAAAGAGCTGATGATCCCGCTAAATTCCGGAAGGGGCGGACAAAAAAAGCCTCTTTACGAACAGGTTTATGCCGCTATTCGGCGGGATATTGAGGAGGGCAGTATCATCTGCGGGGAAAAGCTGCCCTCTACCCGTATGTTGGCGTCAAACCTGGGTGTGAGCCGTTTCACCATTGATCTCGCTTACGGACAGCTGGTGTCTGAGGGATACATAAAAGCGAGGGCGGGGAGCGGCTTTTTTGTGTGTGATCTGAGCGAACTGCCTGTGGCCGTCCATATGCAGCCGCCCCTTGAGGAGTTTGTGAAGGAAGAGGAGCGGGCGCGTATTGATTTTTCGCCTTTTGCGGTGGATTTGGCGCAGTTTCCCTACAATCTCTGGAAAAAGAGGAGTCGGGAGGTGCTCGATCAGTCGGAGAAGCTTTTTGTCGCGGGGCCTGCGGAGGGAGATCCGCAGCTTCGGGCGATGCTGGCGAGCTATCTGTACCGGGCACGCGGGATCCGCTGTATGCCGGAGCAGATTTTAATCGGGGCGGGAAACGAATATCTGCTGCTTTTGCTCGTCCAGCTTCTGGAAAAGCCGTGCGTTGCGATGGAAAGCCCGACCTATGTTCAGGCGTATGAGGTGCTGCGCCACGCCGGAGTACGGGTTTATCCGGTGCCGATGGATGGGGAAGGAGCGTGTGTTCCGCTGTCCGGGGACTGCCCGGCAGACGTGGTTTACGTCATGCCCTCCCATCAGTTTCCGACGGGTACCGTCATGCCCTTAAAGCGCAGGCAGGCATTTTTGGACTGGGCCATCCGGGAGGGGCGCTACATCATCGAGGATGATCACGACAGCGAGTTCCGCTATGTAGGGAAGCCGATTCCCTCCCTTCAAAGCAGGGACATGGGGGAGCGTGTGATCTATCTCGGCACGTTTTCAAAGAGTATTTCCCCAGCGTTGCGCATGAGCTATATGGTGCTTCCGCGCCATCTGAGCAGGCGGTTTAAGGAGCAGTTTAGTTTTTACGCGTCAACGGTTTCCGTGCAGCAGCAGCGGCTTGTGTGCCGGTTTATGGAAACGGGCGATTTTGAGCGGCACTTAAACCGGATGAGGCGGGTATACAAGGCAAAGCACGATTTTCTGCTTCGGGAGCTGAAGGCAAGGCCGTGGGTGCGCGCAATAAGAGGAGAACATGCGGGACTGCATCTGTTTGTGGAAGCGACGGCGGATATGGCGGAGGATGCGATCATCACGGCAGCGAGAAAAAGGGGCGTGCAGCTCTACGGTCTGGAAAGCTACCGCATTGCGGGCATTTCCCCGGAGGGAGAGGGGGAGCTGCACGGCGCAGCGTGGGATTTGCCGGAGAAACAAGAGACTGGGGCTGCATTCGCAAGCCCCGGCAGCGTGTCGCTCGTGCTCGGCTTCGGAGGACTTTCAGAGGCGCAGATTGCGGAGGGACTCGCTGTATTGGATGAGCTGCTTTGACTGCCCTGCCGCAGGATTAGAAAGGGGATACATAATGGTAAAAGACATTCTGTTTGATCTGGACAACACTTTGTTTGATTTTCACGCAGATGAGCGCGCAGCGCTCAAAAAGACGTTTCGTGATCTTGCATTTCCGTTGAGCGACGCTGTGCGCGCCCGCTACAGCGCTATCAACGAATCGCTCTGGAAAGCTCTGGAGCGCGGCGAGATCAGCCGAAGCGGGGTTAAGAAACGGCGGTTTTACATGCTCTTTGAGGAGTTCGGATTTTCGCTTGAGCTGGCTGATGGGGCCGCAGAGCGCTATCTGGCGTATCTGGCAAAGGATTTCCATTTTATGGAGGGTGCGAAGGAGCTGCTTCATGTACTGGAAAAGCGCTATCGACTCTTCCTCGTCTCCAACGGGAATCTGTCGGTGCAGGAGGGGCGTCTCACAAAAGCCGGCATCAAGCGCTATTTTTCCGGTATTTTTATCTCGGAGGTGCTGGGCGCAGAAAAGCCGGACAGGCGCTTTTTTGATTTAGCCTTCGCTCAGGTAGCGGATTTTGACCCGGCGCGCGCGGTGATCGTGGGTGATTCTCTAAGCTCTGATATAGCAGGAGGAATCAACGCGGGTATCCGTACGATCTGGCTTCATCCTGGGGAAGATGAGCCGCAGACGGACATTCGGGCGGATTATGAGATAAAAAAATTAAAAGATTTGCCGGATTTGTTGCAGAAATTGTAAAGATTGTGATAGAATGAGAAAATATTGTGGCTGTGCGGATTCAGGCTTGCATATTTTTGAGTTTCAGGTGTGATGTCCGTTTGTTCTGCAAATGGTCCTGGCCCTGCACAATTACAAAATAATTTTGCAACTGATACACTTTCGATTCAGGAGGAACGTTATGGGAGAAAAAAAGAGAAGTACATGGGCGACCCGGGGGACCTTTATCCTTGCGGCGATCGGTTCCGCCGTAGGACTCGGAAACGCGTGGCGGTTTCCGGGGCTTGCAGCAAAGCACGGCGGCGGTACATTTTTAGTTATCTATCTGATAGCGATGTTCGTGCTGGGCATACCGCTTTTGATGATGGAGGTCAGCATCGCACGCAAACTGCATAAGGGTGCGGGAGAGTCGATGCGCGGCGTGTGCAAAAAGATGGAATTTACCGGATGGGCGGCCACTGCAAACGCATTTGTCATCGTGACCTACTACTCGGCGGTGTTTGCATGGGTGCTGATGATGATCTTCGGAGCCATCAAATTTGCGGGCATGACGGGCGATTCGGAGGCGGCGAGCAACGTGTTCGCGAATCTGACGCAGACGACCTGGGACGTGACCGGCTACACGATTCCGATTCCGGTTTTGATCTCGCTCGTGGTGGCGTGGCTGCTCATGTATTACTGTATCCGCGACGGCGCGCATTCCGTTGGAAAGGTCGTAAAGTACACGGTATTTCTGCCGGTGATACTGCTGCTTATCATGGCGGTAAAGGGATGTACGATGCCGGGAGCGGGAGCTGGGCTGGCACAGTTTTTCATCCCGCATTTGGATGCGCTTTCCGAACCGTCGCTGTGGATTGATGCCATCGGTCAGGTATTCTACAGTCTGTCTATCTGCATGGCGATCATGTTTGCGTACGGCTCGTATCTCCAGGAGAATTCAAATCTTGCCGTGGACTGCACGATCATTGCCGTGGGCGATGCGGCGGTCAGCGTACTCTCCGGTATCGTTATGTTTTCGACGATGGGCGGTGTGGGGATGCTCGACAACATTTCCGACTCCGGTATTGCCACCGCATTTATCATTTACCCGCAGGCCATCGTAAACCTCACGAAGGTGGGCTGGTTTAACGCGCTCTTCGGCGTGATTTTTTATCTGATGCTTGTGACCCTGGCCATCGACTCCGCATTTTCTATCGTGGAGGGTGTTTCCACCTCGCTGGCGGACAAATTCCACATGGATCACAAAAAGATGACCCGCTGGGTTTGCTGTGTGGCAGCCGTGATCTCGCTTCTGTACACGACCCGGGCGGGACTGGCGTGGCTGGATATCGTCGACAACTGGACGAATCAGGTCAACCTCATTTTAATCGGTGTGCTGGAGTGCATCGCCGTTGGCTGGTGTTTTGACACGGACAAGGTCATCAAGGAGATCAACCGCAATACGACAGGCTATCGGATGTCTGCAAAGTGGTTCCATATTTCGATTAAATACATCTCGCCGGTACTGCTGGTGATCCTTTTCTGCTGGAATATGTACAGCCTGTTCGTGTTGAAGGGCGGCGTGTATGGCTATGCGGTATGGGCAGAGTTTCTGGCTGGCTGGCTCGTGTCGATTCTTGTGTTTACGAGCGGCTTCTGGATCCGGTTGATCGTAAAGAAAAAGGAAAAGAACGGCTTTGTGGAATCCGAGGTTGTGTGGGAGGATGCGAGGTAAGCGCGTAAAAAATTTTTGGATTGCATGGACGGGCATGTCGCGAAAGAAGCGACGTGTCCGTTTTTTCCTTTTATTGGCTTCACATATGGTTCTCTTAATTCCGTTCCTAATTTTTTTAATAGTTCCATATCACTGAATGCTTTGGCACGCAGTTTGGGATTGGGCAAATATAAAAAGTCTCGCACCGGAACATTTCCATTTTCTTTCATAATAAAACTCTAATTCAAAAATATGAATCACTTCCTTTGTTTACAATAAGTTATCATAATAACCTGCGTCAATTGTTTTATGATATAGAATATAGAAAAAATCAGCAGATCAGCCTGCATTCAAAGAATGGCATATAGAAACGGAAGCATGCAAAAACAAAATGCATTTGCATGCTTCCGATGTTTTTTTGATTTCCTGGACGGCCTAAAATCGGCCAATTTGATTCGAACTTTTCACTTATCGGAAGCTCTTTACCCAGTTGATCAGAGAATCGTGGTATACGTTGTCCGTGACGTCCTTTCGCATCCGGTCGGTGACGGGGCCGTTCTTTTCCATGATGGCAAGAATCGCCTCCTGAAGCCCGGCAATTTTGCCCTGTTCAAAGGCGGCATGCAGGGCATCGTCTTCAAAGGACGCGCCGGGTGCATCAGAGTTCAACGTGCTTTTGGATATTTCCGGTTCATTTTTTGTCGGCTGCTTTATCGTATCTGCGCGGGATACCTGATCCGGCGGTATTTGCGCGGTACTGCTGTCAGGTGTCTGTGTCAGCGGCGCATCCGGGTATTTTTTGTCGGTTGTTTTTGCCTGCGGCTTCTGAGGACGGTCTTTGCCGGCTCTTTCCGAAGACGGTTTTGCTGCACTGTCTGCCGCCTGCGGTGTGGCCGGCGCTGCCGCAGCTTCTTTTTTTGCAGCTGTGTTTGCAGCTGCGTCCGCAACTTGCAGAGTCACCGGTTCGTTTTCTACTGCGCGGTCTGTCTCAGATCCGTTTGCCGGAAGCCAGATTTCACCCGAATTTGCGGGGAGCGAGATGTGGAGCTGCCCGTTTTCGACAGGGATATATTTGCCGCCAAGCGCTCCGGCATAGGCGCTGCAATTTCCGGCGGACACATGGAGGTCTGCGGGAGAGTCGTCGTTGTTGACCGTCACGATCACGGCCTGTCCGTCGTACTCCCGCGCAAAAGCGTACTGTCGGTTCGTCAAAAGAAGCTCCCGGTACGAGCCGTAGGAAAGCGCAGGTGTATGCTGCCGCGTTTTCCCAAGCGCAGCGATGAGCTTTGTAAAGGAATTGGACGTAAGGGCGTCCTTATAGTCCTCATATTTTAAAGCCGGGCGCAAGGACGCGTCGGAAAATTTCTCCTTTTTGCCCTGGATGGCGAACTCCGAACCGTAGTAGACGCTCGGCACGCCGGGGAGGGTGTAGAGAAGGACGTGAACCGGAGCGAAATGCGCTTTATTGTTCAGCTTTGTGTAGATGCGTTCCACGTCATGATTGTCCACAAAATTGTAAAGACGCAAGCCGTCGGGGCGATTCCCTCCCATGTCGTAGAGTCTTTTTACCGTGTGGGCGATCTCAAAATAGTTGTGGTCGTTGTGACCGGAATAGAGCGCCTTGTGCAGGTTGTAGTTGGTGACGGCATGCAGAGTGCCGTCGTTTACCCAGCGGGTATAATCGCCGTGGATCACCTCTCCCATGAGCCAGAAATCAGGCTTTACCTCATTGGCCACACCGCGCAGTGCCTTCATGTACGCAAAGTCCAGCACATCCGCCGCATCCAGACGGATGCCGTCGATATCAAACTCCTTTACCCAGAAGCGTATGACGTCGCAAATATAGTCGCGCACAGCCGGGTTGTGCTGGTTCAGCTTCACAAGCAGGTTGTATCCGCCCCAGTTTTCATAGCAGAAGCCGTCGTTGTACTCGTTGTTGCCGCCGAAATTCACATTGCAGAACCAGTCGCGGTAGGCGGAGCGCTCGCGGTTTGCCTGCAGATCCTTAAACGCAAAAAAGTCGCGGCCCACATGGTTGAACACGCCGTCAAATACCACGCGGATGTTGTGCGCATGGCATTCCTTTACAAAATCCTTAAGATCTGCGTTGTCTCCCAGCCTGCTGTCCAGACGCTTGTAGTCTGTTGTTTCATAGCCGTGCCCGACGGATTCAAAAAGCGGGCCGATGTAGAGCGCGTTGCAGCCGATCTCTTCGATGTGGCTGATCCAGGGGAATGCGTCGCGCAGGCGGTGCAGTGGAGCCGTGTAAGGGTTCTCCTTCGGTGCGTCGCACAGTCCTAAAGGGTAAATATGGTAAAAGACTGCTTCATCATACCAGGCCATAATTATAGAAACCTCCTAATTTTTTTCATGGAATGCCCGCCGGCAGATGTGCACGGGCATATTGTCGTCAGTGATGTTGAGTTATTGCTATTATAGCTTAAAGGCGGAGGATTTGTAAATACGGCTGAGTCGGTTACTTGATATTATTACAAAAGTTTTATATAATCTCATCTTTAACAGTTTAGTAGCAAAAAAATCGCTATAATCTCCCATTT
>CASCGD010000064.1 GCA_949132985.1 uncultured Lachnospiraceae bacterium | reverse complement strand
AACACAGGAGCGGCACTGCTTGATGCGATTGTCCTGGCGGTTGTATCCAAGGATGAAGAAGGAACTTACGGGTACAAGATTACACAGGATGTGCGAAAAGCAATTGAGGTGTCTGAATCCACCCTCTATCCGGTGCTGCGGCGTCTGCTGAAGGACGATTGCCTTGAGGTATATGACAGGGAATGCGGCGGGCGAAATCGCAGGTATTACAAGATTACACCGGCGGGCGAAGCGCAGCTTGGACTGTATAAAAATGAGTGGATGGATTATTCAAGGAAAATAACTGCTATGTTTGCAGGAGGGGAGTAAGAATGACAAAGGAGCAATTTCTATTTCAATTGGAACAGCAGTTGCTTGACATTCCGCAGGATGAGCGGGAGGAAGCACTGGAGTATTACAGGGATTATTTTAACGATGCCGGAGAGGAAAATGAGGAGGGTGTCATCGCAGAGCTCGGATCACCGAAAAAGGTGGCGGCCAGCATTAAGGAGGGCTTAAAGAGCGGCCGGGAGGATACCGCCGGTGACGGTCAGCTTCCCCAGGCACGGGGCGGGACAAAGAGCTATTCCGAGGCGAACCGGGGAAAGGCGAGGAGCGATGGCCGGAGCAAATGGATTCTGATGCTGATCGTTGTATGCTTTACCTTTCCGATATGGATTGGTCTGGCAGCAGCGCTGATCGGGATTCTGATCGGTGTGGCGGCAGTCTTGATCGGTTTGACTATCGCGGCGGTGACCATCATGGCGGCGGGATTTTTCGCAGGCGTGGTCTGTGTGGTTGTCGGCATCGCGCGGCTTGTCACGGGAAGATTTTTGTCGGGAATCATGACATTCGCTCTGGGAATGCTGGCGTTTGCCGCAGGCTGTCTGTTTCTGGCACTTCTGGTGCTCATCTTCGGACAGTTTTTCCCGTGGCTTTTGCGGTCGATTTCCAATGTGCTGCATCGCGGCAGAAAAAGCAGAAGGAGGGTGAGTGTCAATGAATAAGTTTATACGGACATGTTTGATTGTGTTTGCTGTTTGTCTTGCAATCGGCGGCGGTATACTGATCGCAGGGATCGCCATGGGAGGAACGATTGACGATGCGGTGGTTCAAATCGAATGGGATTCCCCCTGGTTTATGAGAAACGGGGATCACGGGCTGATTCGGCTCGGTGATGATGACGATTATGATGATGATGATGACGATGACGATTTTGACAATGATGATGCCGAAAAAAGTGAGAAGGACGTGCAGAAAAGTGGAGGAAATCTGAAAAATGAGCTGTGGGTACATGGCGGGGATGTAGCGGATCTGGAGATGGTATTTTATAATTGCAACCTGCAAATACTCCCTTCGAAGGATGAAACCATCAGCATGGAGGTGGAGGAGAGCGGAAAAAAATACATTTCCATGAAGCTGGATGGCAGGACGTTGAAAATCAAGGATACCAGAAAAAAGAAACATGCAGCGAAAGCGAAAGTGATCGATATGAAGCTGTATGTGCCGGACCTGCAGATGTTCGGCGAAATTGATCTGGACATAGGCGCGGGAAACATAGAGATTGCACACCTTTCCGCGGCCAATATCGATATCGAGGGCGGTGCGGGCAGCTTAAAGGCGGACGTACTGACGGCAGACAAGGAATTTGATGCGGATCTTGGAGTCGGCGATTTTCGGATCAGGAGAGCCGTTTTCGGAGAAACGGATATCTCCTGCGGCGCGGGCAGCGTCAGTATCGACCAGTGCACGCTTTTAGGTGATCTGAATGTCAGCGGCGGTATCGGCGATGTGAACATCGGAATCATCGGCAAGGAGGAGGATTTCAATTACGAGTTGGAGTGCGGTATGGGTGAATTGGAGGTTTTTGGAACTTCCTATACATCCCTTGGCAGGGCAAAGGAAATTGATAACGGCGCACCTTACACGATATCCGCAGAGTGCGGGATCGGAAGCGTGACCATATATGAAACAGAAGAAAAAAACAATTAACAAGGAGGAAGGCAAAAGGACTTCCGAAAAAATGCCCGCGGGCAAAGGCGAACGGGCCAAACATTAAGAAGGAGGAACATATGGAGACAAAGAGACTTACTAAATCAGATGACAACCGTGTGCTTTGCGGCGTATGCGGAGGCATTGGAGAATATTTCAATATCGATCCGGTGGTGATTCGGCTTTTATGGGTGATATTCAGCTTTGTGGGCTGCTCGGGCGTAGTAGCCTATATCATTGCGGCAATTATCATTCCGAGTAAAGGGGTGTGATAGTGACGTTGGACTGATAACGTAAAAATTATTGTTTCATAGGTGAAAGAACTTTGTGAATTTTTGACAGAATTTGCAAGGTTCTTTTTCTTTTTTGAAGATTTTAAACAAAACACTGATAAAACAGAGCCGGATAGAGAAACTAAACGTAATGGCTGCATTGAAAAGGAGGTATCAGACGATCATGAGACGAACCATAAAAATAATGAAAGACTGGATGTTTTATAAGAGGGGCGAGGACATACGCCCGGTGGATCTTCCCCATACGTGGAATGCGCTGGATGGACAGGATGGGGGAAACGACTACTACCGCGGAACCTGTACCTATGAAAAGCGATTCAGGAAACCGGAGATTGGGGAGGATGAGCGGGTCTACATCCAGTTTCACGGCGTGGGGATCAGTGCAAAGGTAATGTTGAACGGAACGTACGTCTGCGCGCATCACAACGGCTACTCCACGTTTCGGGCGGATATCACAGATTTGCTGCAGGAGGAAAATTTGCTGCGCGTGGAGGCGGATAACGGCAAAAACACAGAAGTTTACCCTCAGACAGCGGATTTCACATTTTACGGCGGCATCTACCGGGACGTGGAACTGCTCGTCGTCTCCAAGTACCACTTTGCCCTGGATTACTACGGCGGAACGGGCATCAAGGTCACGCCGGGTGTAGAGGGACATACAGGCATCCTTCATGTTGAGAGCTACACAAATGTGGGACGGTTTGAAGATGGATTTGAGGTAAGGCTAAGCCTTGCGGACGATAAGGGGCAGGAGGTATGCAGGGAAACCGGATGCGACGTGCACATGAGAATCGAAAACGCCCATTTGTGGAATGGCGTGCGGGATCCGTATCTGTACCGGCTGACGGCGCGGCTCTATCAGGGCAGTACCATTGTGGATGAGATTTCTTTAAGCTGCGGTATTCGGACGTTTTTTATTGATCCGGACAAGGGATTTATCCTGAACGGAAAATCATATCCGCTGCGGGGTGTCGCCCGCCATCAGGATTACAGGGGAATGGGAAACGCCATTTCCTGTGAACAGATGGATCAGGACATGGAGCTGATCCGTGAGGTCGGCGCGAACACCATCAGGCTCGCACACTACCAGCACAGCCAGTATTTTTATGATCTCTGCGACAGATACGGCATGGTGGTGTGGGCGGAAATTCCGTATATCTCCGAACACATGCCGGGCGGATATGCGAATACCTTTTTCCAGATGAAGGAGCTGATTATCCAGAACTACAACCATCCCAGCATTGTGACCTGGGGCATTTCCAATGAGATTACGATTTCGCACAAAAACGAAAAAGATATGCTGGACAATCACCGGGCATTGCAGCGGTATGTGAAAAAGCTGGATCCAACACGCCCGACGACGCTTGCGTGCTATGCGATGTGCCACCCGTTCCATCCGGTGACAAAGATCACCGACCTGGTGGCTTGGAATCTTTATCTGGGCTGGTATGTGCCTGGGCTAAAGCTAAACGATCTGTTTATGGAATTTTATCATCACAAATATCCGACCCGTCCGCTTGGCTATTCCGAATACGGTGCGGAGGGGATGCCTAATCTGCACAGTGAAAAGCCGGTGCGTGGCGACCACTCGGAGGAGTATCAGGCGAAGTACCACGAGTATATGCTCAAGTGCTTTGACCGTCATCCCTATTTGTGGGCGACCTACGTCTGGAACATGTTTGATTTTGCGGCGGACGCCAGGGAGCAGGGCGGCGAGCCGGGTATGAACCACAAGGGGCTTGTCACCTTTGACCGGAAAGTAAAGAAGGACAGCTTCTATCTCTACAAGGCGTGGTGGAGCGACAGGCCGTTTGTGCATCTTTGTGGGAAGCGCTTTTTGTACCGCACCAAAAAAACGACGGAGGTGACGGTTTATTCCAACCGGACGAAGGTTGCGCTTTACAACAACGGGAAGCTCATCGGAACAAAGAAGGGCGCGCATGCCTTTCATTTTACGGTGGAGCTGTCAGAGAAAAACCGGCTTGAGGCGCGCTCGGGCGGATTGTGTGACTGTATGGTCATCTACCACACAAAGACGCCGCGGCTGGAGTATAGGATAAAGAAAGGGAAGAGCCGGAACTGGGTATGAGGAGGAAAGCCGACAGCCTGCCCGGGAGTAAAGCGAAGGGGCGCTGCTTTGGTAAAAGGAAGGAGAGTCATGGAAGAAAATAAAAAAGAACTGAAAATGAAAAAGAAGGCGTACAAAAAGGCGCGCAGAAAAGCGACGCGTCCGTGGAAGGCTCTGACCTGGATTACCCTGCCGTTTGCGCTGATCTCGGTTGCGGCGCTGATCGTCGTGAGCATATTTGACAACTCGTTTTCGATCTTTGTCGGCGGAACGTTCAACGACTTTGAGAAGGACGAGTCGGCGGTCTATTATGATCTGGATTATCCGTCGCACGACGCAATGGTGGCCTACGGGCTTGACCTGTGCGAACTGGTGGAGGCGGAGGGCGCGGCGCTGCTTCTGAATGAGGACGGCGCGCTACCGCTTGCCGGGGGCGCGAAGGTGAGCTGTTTTTCCAACTCGTCCGTCAACCTTGTATACGGCGGCACCGGTTCCGGCAATATTGACGCGTCCACCGCAAACACGCTCCGGGGTGCGCTGGAGGCAGTGGGCATGGAGGTCAACGGGACGCTCTGGGACTTTTATCTGAGCGAGGAAAATGAGGAGCATATGCGGCAGGCGGGCGGCATGATCGCGACAGAGTCTGCAAAGGTTTCGGAGGTTCCGTGGTCACTGTACCCGGACGATGTGAAAAACTCGTTCGGCGGCTACGGTGATGCAGCGATCGTTACACTTTCGCGCGTGGGCGGCGAGGGTGCGGATCTCGCGTATGCCGGGACAAATTATCTTGCGCTTGACGAGAATGAGGTTGAGCTGATGAAGCAGCTCGCCGCACTGAAATCTGCGGGAACGATAAAGAAGATTATCGTGCTTATCAACTCAGCGAACGCGCTTCAGGTCGATTTCCTGAAAAAGAATGATTACGATGTGGACGCGTGCCTCTGGATCGGGGACGTAGGCATCACGGGCATTGACGCGGTGGGCGAGATCCTTGCAGGCAATGTAAATCCTTCGGGAAGCCTTGTGGATACCTATTGCTGCAACAACTATTCCGCGCCTGCGATGGTAAACTTCATGCCGACGACATACAGCGGGTACGAGGAGGGAAAAATTCCGGAAAATGCCAGCACCTACATGATCTATCAGGAGGGCATCTATGTAGGGTACAAGTACTACGAGACGCGCTATGAGGATTATGTGATGGGAACCGGCAACACCGGGGACTATGCGTACCACGACGACGTGGCATACCCCTTCGGGTTTGGACTCAGCTATACTGATTTCGTGTTCAGCGATATGGACGTAACATACGATGCATCGGCTGACCGGTACGCAGTTTCCGTGAAGGTGAAAAACACTGGGGATGTGGCGGGCAAAAAAAACGTACAGGTCTACGTGTCAAGTCCTTATACGCAGTACGACAAGGACAACGGAGTGGAGAAGGCAGCCGTTTCGCTCGTGGGTTTCGCAAAGACGGATATTCTGCACGCGGGGGAGAGCGAGGTTGTGACATGCCTTGTGGACAGGCGCGATCTTGCCTCCTATGACGCCTATGGTGCACAGACGTATATTTTGGACGACGGAGACTACTATCTGACGTGCGCGATGAACGCGCACGAGGCGGTAAACAACGTGCTCGCTGCAAAGGGCTATTCACGGGAGAGCACTGACGGGCGCATGGACGACGCAGGCGACGAGTCGCTTGTGTATAAGTGGAATGAGGAGGCGTTTGATTCCAAAACGTACGCGACAGCGGCAAACGGAACGCTCATCACAAACCGCCTGTCGGATTCGGATCTCAACTTAAGCGGTGATGTGGACGAGCAGATCCGTTATCTCTCGCGAAGCGACTGGACGGGGACGTTCCCGACAGAGATTTTGAAGCTGACATTGACGGAAAGGCTCGCAGCGAGATTACAGGATGTGCAGTACGACCCGAAGGACTATGGAAATGTGGACATGCCGACGCTGGGTGCGGACAACGGGTTAAAGCTCGTGGACATGATCGGTGCGGATTTTGAGGACCCCCGCTGGGATAAGCTGCTGGATCAGATGACGTTTGATGAGATGGTTTCTCTTATAGGAGATTCCTTCCATTGGACGATGCCCATCGAGTCCGTCCAGGCACCCGGAACGCGTGACGAGAACGGGCCGCAGGGGCTGACGGCCTCCCTGTTTGCCACCGGCGTGTCGGATGAGAAGAGCAAGCTTGAGGCGACTGCATTCACGTCGGAGGACGTAATGGCGGCGACGTTTAACACGGAAATTATGTACGAGATCGGAAAGGTCATCGGAAACAACTGTATCGCAGCGGATATCGCGTGCCTTTACGGCCCCGGCGCAAACATGCACCGCACACCCTACGGCGGGCGCAACTTCGAGTACTACTCGGAGGATGCTTTTCTCGCAGGTGAGATGGGCAGGCATGAGGTACAGGGACTCAGGGACAAGGGTATTTTCGTTGTGCTCAAGCACTTTGCGTTGAACGATTGCGAGCAGGACCGTATCGGTCTTGGCGTGTGGCTGCCTGAGCAGGCGGCGCGTGAAATCTATCTGAAGGCATTTCAGGCGCCGGTTGAGCAAGCAGACGCGGGGCTGATGGTTGCGTACACCCGCTGGGGTGCAATCTGGTCGGGCGGCAACCGGGGACTAATGAAGGATATCCTGCGCGACGAGTGGGGCAAGATCGGACTGAACATCACGGACAACGTGCTGACTTCCTACGTGAACGGCGTGGACGGACTGATGGCGGGCGGTATTTCCACCTACGACGCGATGATGCCGTTTGTGACAAGGCAGCTCCCGAAATACGAGAAGGATGCAGTGATCGTGACGGCGATGCGCGCGGCGTGCCACCAGAATCTGTACTCGATCGCGAACTCGGCGGGCATGAATGGTGTAGGAAAGGATACGGTTATTGAAAAGACGGATATTCGTCTCGTAAAAATTTTCCGTGTTCTTGGAATCGGGTTCAGCTTCTTCTTCCTCCTGTTTCTTGTGATGTGGATGGTGAAGCGGCACAGATTCATGCAGATGAGAACGAAAACTTTCAAACAAAGCGGATTCACGTGTGCCGATATCATGGATAATATAGAAGCTGATGACGCGCGTGGGTATAAAAAGTGAGGGGATTGTGATTTATGAAAGACGGACAGGAAGGCAACAGGGAAAGGGTCAACCGGGCGAAGCTATACCAGCTCGTGCTCTTTCCGATGAATAACGGGGCAACCAATGTATATTATATCCTCACAATGAATTTTATCGCGTACTATGCAAACGGGGTGCTCGGCCTGTTTCTGATGTTCGCGACAACGATGGTCACGGTGATGCGTCTCTTTGACGCCGTCACCGATCCGATCATCGGGGCGCTCATTGACCGCACCTCGACGAGATTTGGCAAATTCCGCCCGTACATGGTGCTTGGAAATGTGATTATGATCGTATCGTCCACGCTGCTGTACTTCGGTACGAGGATCATTTCTGACGATATATCGTGGCTGAAATACATGTGCTTTGTGCTCTTTTATGCGCTCTATGTCATCGGTTATACATTTCAGACGGCCTGCACCCGTTCGGGGCAGACCTGCCTGACAAACGACCCGAATCAGCGACCACTTTTTACAGTGTTTAACACGCTCGCGAGCCTGATCAGTATGGGTCTGGTACAGTTTCTGGCCCCGATCTTAAGCGGGCGTCTGGGCGGCTACAACAGCGCGGCATTTTTTGATTTCATGATCCCGCTGGCTATGATCGTGTCCGCGGTTTTGACGCTGCTTGCAGTGGTCGGCATCTGGGAGAAAGACCGGACGGAATTTTTCGGCGTCGGCGGGCAGCAGGAGAAGACGAAGCTCGCGGAATATCTCGCGATCCTGAAGGCGAACAGACAGCTGCAGCGGCTTATGGTCGCAGGGGCGGGCTGCAAGCTCGCGTTTTCCATCGCCACGAATATGACGGTGCTGTGTATGCTCTACGGGGCAATGATGGGAAATTATGGTATGCTTTATCTTCCGATGATGGTTGTCGGTTATGTATTTTCGGTGCCGTTTTTCCTGCTTACCGTGCGCACCTCGCAGAAGCACGGGCAGAAGGCGAGCCTTGTGCGCTACACGAAGCTTGCGCTTGTCATGTATGTGGGCGTGCTTGTGCTGCTTAGTTTGTGGAGGCAGAAAAGCCCGGCGGTGCAGCTTGGTTTCTGGCCCCTCAACGTCTATACGGCACTGTTCGTCCTGTTTTTCGGTATCGGCTACGGGGCGTACTACGCGACGGCGGACATGTCGATCCCGATGGTCGCGGACTGCTCCGACTATGAGACGTACCGCTCAGGCAAGTATATTCCGGGTATTATGGGAACGCTGTTCTCGCTTGTGGATAAACTGGTCAGTTCTCTTGGCTCGACGATCGTGGGCATTGCGCTGGCCCTTATCGGCATTCACACACTGCCCGATGGAAACACCCCCTATGCGGCCGGGATGCACGTGGTAGTGATCCTTTTGTTCTGTGTCGTTCCGATGCTGGCATGGGTCGCTGCGCTCATCGCAATGAGGGGCTACACCTTAACCGGCGCGCGGATGAAGGAGATTCAGGCGGTCAATGCCGCCAGAAAGGATGCCATTGCCGGGGGAATGAGCCTTTCGGAGGCGATGGAGAAGATTTCGTAATATTTTTTATGACAGATAATTCACTGCCAGTATCGCGGCCCACGGGTATCACGGGCACGGCGCCCGTAGCACGGCTGAGGGCCGCGGCGCTGGCTTTGTTTGCGAATTTTGCGGCGATGCGCAAACTTACACAAAAGAACGGGTATGTTAAGCGTGGAGATGCAAATATCTTGACGTGATCGGGGTTTATGCTTATAATGTTCTGAACTCGATACTACACAAAAAGGAAGAAGGCAAAACGCGAAGCGTTTTTAAGCATGGCTTCTGACGAAATGCCCGAGAGCGAAGGCGAACGGGCGCAACCTTGGAAGGAGGAGGAAGCCAAAACGCGAAGCGTTTTTAAGCAAGGCTTCCGACGAAATGCCCGAGAGCGAAGGCGAACGGGCGCAACCTTGGAAGGAGGAGCATCATGAACTATCGCCGACTTGGAAAAACAAACCTGATGGTCAGTGAGATTGGCTTTGGGGGAGAGTGGCTGGAGCGCCATAATTATGAGGAGTGCAGGGCAATGATTGACCGTGCCGACGAGCTTGGAATCAACATTTTAGACTGCTGGATGTCCGAGCCGAATGTGCGAACCAACATCGGAAAAGCGCTGGCGGGCAGACGGGAGCGCTGGTACATTCAAGGTCATATCGGCTCTACCTGGCAGAACGGACAGTACGTTCGAAGCCGTGATGTAAATCTGTGCCGGGAGGCTTTCGGGGATCTGCTCAACCGGCTGCAGACGGACTACATAGATCTGGGCATGATTCATTTTGTGGATCAGGAGGAAGACTGGGATGCGGCCATGAACGGGCCGTACATCTCGTATGTGAAGGATCTGAAAGCCGCCGGAAGGATTCGGCATATCGGCATGAGCACCCACAATCCCGTGATCGCAAAGAAGGCGGCAGAGAGCGGAATTGTGGAAATGATTTTGTTCAGCATCAATCCGGCCTTTGATCTGCTGCCGCCCACCGATAATATCGATGATTATTTTGCCGAAGAATATGCAGACGGGCCGGGCGGCATCGATCCGGCGCGGGTGGAGCTGTATAAGCTGTGCGAACAGAACGACGTAGGGATCACCGTCATGAAGCCTTATGCCGGCGGACGGCTCTTTGACGCGGCGCGTTCTCCTTTTGGCGTGGCGCTGACTCCGGTCCAGTGCATTCATTACTGCCTGACCCGACCGGCAGTTGCGGCTGTGATGGCAGGATATGACACTCCAGAGCACGTAGAGGAAGCGGCGGCCTATGAGACGGCGGCGGATGAAAAGCGGGATTATGCTTCCGTTCTGGCAAAAGCACCCCGACACACCTTTGGGCAGGGAGCGTGCACCTATTGCGGGCATTGTAAGCCCTGCCCGGCGAACATTGACATTGCGATGGTAAATAAATATTATGATCTCGCCGTTATGCAGGATGAAGTCCCCGCTGCCGTGCGGGAACATTATTTTGCGCTTGCGCATCATGCAGGCGAGTGCGTCGGCTGTAAGGCCTGCGAGACGCGGTGTCCTTTCGGCGTGGAGATCGCAGGGCGGATGAAAAAGGCGGCAAAGCTGTTTGAAGGGACATGTTAAGAATGCATGATTTTGTTGACAATTTTCGCGAAATGGGAAATACTGTCAGGGATAAGATGCATCGGTTTCAGAGAAAAGAGGAGATATGGCAAGAGAACGGTCGAAGGATGAGATTCCCTTTCGGGAGATGACAGCGGCACAAAAGCGCAGTTATCTGTGGGATTACTGGCGTATTCCGGCGCTGATTGTCGTGGTGGCTGCAGGAATTTTGTTTTCTGTGATTCATTCTATGGTTACAGCAAAGGATCCGCTGCTTGTGGTGACAACAGTGGATGCAGGGAAAGATACGGGCTTTCTTTCGCATGTAGAGGCGTTTGCGCAGTCGCATGGTATTCCGGAGGATCAGTATGTGTTCGGCGATGTGGCGGTCGGAACTGCGGCTGCGGGCGGCGGCGCCGAGTCCCAACAGGGGATGGCGCTTTACGTGCGCCTGCAGGCAGAGAGTGAGGATATCGTGATTTTACCGGAGGAGACGTTCCGGGATTACGCGGCAGGGGGATATTTCCTTGATTTGAGAGATCTTGTACCGCAGGATTGGAAGGGGAGGCTGCTTGAGGTGGAGCAGCGTTATGATGAGTATGAAGAGACACAGCAAGAATCCATGGCCTGCGGTATCCGAATGGGCGATATACCGGGAATGCCGGATACGCCTTATTACAGCGGGGCGGTGATCGCGATTTCGTGTCTCCCGGACAATTATGACAATGCAGTGGCGTTTCTCAGGGAGCTGTTGACACGGTAAAAACAGAGATTTCGCGTGACGCTTGCGATATTAGTTAAAATAGATTATAATTGCTTTGTGTGCCAAAGCAGGTGATTTGAATCAGATGATAGGAGCAGACGACAAATGATAAAAAAGAGAGGACATGTATTCCTTTTTCTCATCGGGATATTAGTTGTTCTGTGCGGCTGTGCGGACGGAACCGGTGAGGCGCAGGAAGTGTCATCGCCGGATGCGGAAAAACACCGCCTGACGGAAATATCTTTGCAGGAGGCACTTCCACAGGAGAACCCGAACGATGGGGAAGCTTCAGATAAAGATGAGCCGGAGGGAAAACATCAGGTGGAGAGCCACACGTCGGAGGGGGTGAAAAGGGATGAGCTGAACTGTGCGGTGAACACCATACTTGAGGTGGGGAGCCGTGAGTTTCTGGGCAGCTATCCTGTCGACGAATCCTTTTTGTTCTGGTTTCGCTCGGCTTATGGAAAAGAGGCGCTGGAGCAGGTTGCTGCCGAGGCGGCGTCCGGAAGGGATGCTGATATCTGGTATGAAGTGTCCGGAAATTCCATCCACGTACTGTGGCTGGATTACTGCGAGTGCTTCGACATTCATAAAGAGCGGTTTACACGTGTGACGAGGAAGGAGTGTCATTCCGGGGAACGGATTGTCTTAAGCTTTACCGGGGATATGAATTTTGACGACCGCATCGGCACGATGAAATATTTGAAAAAATATGGGCTGAATGCGGCGATCAGTGAGGGCGTGCGCACGCTGTTTTCGGATTCCGACATTGTAATGGTGAACAATGAGTGTACCTACAGCACGCGGGGAGAGCCGCTGGAGGGAAAAGCTTTTACGTTCCGATCCGACCCCTCCAATGTTTCTATATTAAAGGAGCTTGGTGTGGACATCGTCGGGATCGCGAACAATCATGTGTACGATTATGGTCCACAGGCCCTCACGGACACCATCGCTGCGCTGGATGATGCGGGGATCGCATATGCAGGCGCCGGAAACAACTTTGACGAGGCGAAGCGTCCCTGGTATTTTGTGGTGGGCGGCAAAAAGATCGCGATTGTGGCGGCGACTCAGATAGAACGCACCTACAATTACACGAAGGAGGCCACCGAGACGGAAGCCGGTGTGCTGAAAACGCTTAATCCGGACAAATTTACAGAGGTGATCAGGCGTGCAAAGAAGAAGAGCGATTATGTCATCGCTTTTGTGCACTGGGGAAACGAGGGCTCGAACTATTATGAAAAGGATCAGGTGTCGCTTGCAGAGCAGTTTGCACAGGCAGGGGCGGATGCGGTGATCGGCGGACACACGCACTGCCTGCAGGGCATGTCGTATATCGGGGATGTTCCGGTGATCTACAGTCTTGGCAATTTCTGGTTTGGGAGCACGCCCACGGATGGCGTGAAGAAGAGAGATACGGGCGTCGCCCAGGTCATTATAAATGAGGCTGGCGATGTGCAGTTTCGTTTTGTGCCCTGCGTGCAGGAGCAGTGGCAGACTTATCTGGAGACGGAAGAATCCGAAAAGGAGCGGATTCTCGCTTTTGAGAGATACCTGTCGGACGGCGTGGACATCGATGAGGACGGGTATGTGACAAAGAAAGAAGAAGAATAACAATATCATATTTCAAGAAAAGAGGACAAAGACATGAGCAAAAAACCTGTAGTTTTAATGGTACTGGACGGTTATGGATTGAATGACAATCCAAAGTCAAATGCGATTGCAATAGCAAACACGCCCGTAATGGACGGGCTGATGAAGAACTGTCCTTTCGTGCCCGGAAACGCATCCGGCATGGCGGTGGGACTTCCCGACGGACAGATGGGAAATTCTGAGGTGGGACATATGAATATCGGCGCAGGGCGTATCATTTATCAGGACTTGACCCGGATCACGAAGGCGATTGAGGACGGAACCTTCTTTGAAAACAAGGCGTTGCTGCAGGCGATTGAAAACTGTAAGAAGAACAATTCCGACCTTCATATGTGGGGCTTGCTCTCGGACGGCGGTGTGCACAGCCATAATACGCATCTGTACGGTCTGCTTGAAATGTGCAAGAAGAACGGCTTGGAGAATGTGTATGTACATGCATTCTTAGATGGAAGGGACACTCCTCCGGCATCGGGAAAGAGTTATGTGGAAGCGCTTGAGGAGAAAATGAAAGAGATCGGAGTCGGCAAGGTTGCTTCTCTGTCAGGCCGTTATTACGCGATGGACCGCGACAATAACTGGGACCGTGTGGAGAAGGCGTATAAGTCCCTCACCACCGGCGAGGGCGTACAGGCAGAGCATGCCGTGCAGGCCATGGCGGATTCCTACGCAAATGACGTGACTGACGAGTTTGTGCTTCCCACCGTGATCGTGAAGGACGGCAAGCCCTTATCGCTGGTAAAGGATAAAGATTCCGTCATTTTCTTCAATTTCCGTCCCGACCGTGCGCGGGAGATTACCCGGGCGTTCTGTGACGATGAATTTAAGGGCTTTGAACGTCAGAAACTGGATCTGACCTACGTCTGCTTCAAGGATTATGACGAGACGATCCCGAACAAGATCATTGCCTTCGAGAAGGAATCTGTGGAAAATACGTTTGGCGAATATTTGGCAAAGTGCGGCAAAAAGCAGCTTCGTCTCGCTGAGACCGAGAAATACGCTCATGTGACCTTCTTCTTCAATGGAGGCGTGGAGGAGCCGAACGTGGATGAGGCGCGTATTCTCGTAAATTCTCCGAAAGAGGTTGCAACCTACGACTTAAAGCCGGAGATGAGCGCGCCCGAGGTGGGAATGGATCTGGTTGAGGCCATTAAATCCGATCAATATGATGTCATTGTCATCAACTTTGCGAACCCGGATATGGTTGGACATACCGGTGTTCTTGAGGCAGCCGTCAAGGCAGTGGAGCGCATTGACCAGCTGGTAGGCGATGCGGTACAGGCGGTGAAGGATGTGGACGGCGTCATGTTTATCTGTGCGGATCACGGAAACGCGGAGAAGATGCTGGACTACGAGACCGGAAAACCCCACACGGCCCACACCACAAACCCGGTTCCCTTTATTCTGGTGAACTACGACGAGGCTTACACGCTTCGGGAGGGCGGATGCCTTGCGGATATCGCGCCGACACTGCTTGAGATTATGGAGTTAGAGCAGCCTGCCGAGATGACCGGAAAGTCGCTGCTCATCAAGAAATAAAGGAACTGTAAAAAGTTATTTTCGAACAGGTTCTAAGGATATACGGGCCGGGCCAGGCGTGAGATGCGTGGCTCCCCTGTCTGTAAAAAGCATATGGGAGGAAATAAAATGAAACAATTTCAGCCGATCAAAGAGGGAAAGGTAAGAGAAGTTTACGACAACGGCGATACGCTGATTCTGGTTGCTACCGACCGCATTTCGGCATTTGACATCATATTGAAAAATAAGATTACGGACAAGGGCGCAATTCTGACGCAGATGTCCAGATTCTGGTTTGATTTTACGAAGGATGTGATTCCAAACCACCTGATCTCAGTTGATCCGGCGGACATGCCGGAATATTTCTTGCAGGATCAGTATAACGGAAACAGCACGCTCTGTAAAAAGCTTCGGATGCTGCCCATCGAGTGCATTGTCCGCGGCTACATCACCGGAAGCGGCTGGGAGAGCTATCAGAAGAACGGAACGGTCTGCGGGATTGTTCTGCCGGAGGGCTTAAGGGAGTCCGAGCAGCTTCCCGAGCCGATCTATACGCCGACCACAAAGGCGGATCTGGGC
This sequence comes from uncultured Lachnospiraceae bacterium, assembly GCA_949132985.1. GTDB lineage: Bacteria > Bacillota > Clostridia > Lachnospirales > Lachnospiraceae > W0P33-017. The sequence goes on along the minus strand of CASCGD010000064.1, from coordinate 4,472 downwards.
GATCATGACGAGCATATCACCTTTGAGCAGAGCGTGGATATTTTAGAAAAGCTCTATCCCGGAAAGGGGGAGGAGTACGCGTCGGCCATCAAGGATGCAACGCTCGCGCTCTACAAAAAATGTGCGGCCTACGCAAGAGAATGCGGCATCATCATCGCGGACACAAAGTTTGAGTTCGGACTCGACGAGGACGGGAGAGTGGTACTGGCAGATGAGATGCTCACACCGGACAGCTCCCGGTTCTGGCCCCTGGAGGGTTATGCGCCCGGAAAATCACAGCCGTCCTTTGACAAGCAGTTTGTGCGCGATTGGTTAAAGAGTCATCCCGACAACGATAATATGCTGCCGGAGGAGGTGGTTGCAAAGACCATCGATAAATATAAGGAAGGCTATGAGTTGCTCACAAAAAAGGCGTTTTGCAGATAGGTTAGTCCATACAGGTTTGGAGAAAAGGCATGAATGATCAGGCAGGGTTAGATGCGGAACGCAGACTGCACGAGGAGTGCGGCGTTTTCGGCATGTTCGATTTTGACGGGGGAGACGTGGCGCCGTCTATCTATTACGGCTTATTTGCACTGCAGCACCGGGGACAGGAGAGCTGCGGTATTGCGGTCAGCGACACGCAGGGACCAAAGGGCAGGGTATTGACCCACAAGGATATGGGTCTTGTGAACGAGGTGTTTACGCCAAAGTCCCTGGAAAAGTTAAAAGGCGATATCGGCGTGGGGCATGTGCGCTATTCTACAGCGGGTGCATCCACCCGGGAAAATGCGCAGCCGCTGGTGCTCAATTACGTGAAGGGAACGCTGGGCATGGCGCACAACGGGAACCTGATTAACGCGAACGAGCTGCGCAGAGAGCTTGCTTACACGGGAGCGATCTTCCAGACGACCATCGACTCGGAGGTGATCGCCTACCACATTGCACGCGAGCGCCTGAAGTCCCGGACCGTCGAGGAGGCGGTGAGAAGGGCAATGCAGAAGATAAAGGGCGCTTATTCCCTGGTTGTCATGAGCCCGCGAAAGCTTATCGGTGCACGGGACCCCTTCGGCTTTAAGCCGCTGGTCATCGGAAAACGGGACAGTGCTTACATATTTGCCAGCGAGACATGTGCGCTGGAAACGCTGGGTGCGGCGTATGTGCGGGACGTGGCACCGGGAGAGATCGTGACGATTTCCCGGGAGGGAGGCATCCGTTCCGACACCTCGCTGTGTCTGCCAAGGGAGAAGCAGGCGCGCTGTATTTTTGAGTATATCTATTTCGCAAGGCCGGACAGCCACATTGACGGAAAGAGCGTCTATGGGGCGCGCATCCGGGCGGGGCGTTTTCTGGCGCAGGATTCTCCGGCGGAGGCGGACCTGGTGGTGGGTGTCCCGGAGTCCGGGAATGTGGCGGCCATGGGCTATTCTATGGAGAGCGGTGTGCCCTGCGGAATGGCGTTTGTGAAAAACGGGTATGTGGGCCGCACCTTTATCAAGCCCGGGCAGAGCAGCCGTGAGAGCAGCGTGGAGATCAAGCTGAACGCCATGCGTGAGGCCGTCGACGGAAAACGTGTCATCATGATCGACGACTCCATCGTGCGGGGAACCACCTCAAACCGCATCGTAGGTATGCTGCGCGAGGCGGGAGCCACCGAGGTGCATGTGCGCATCAGCTCACCGCCCTTCCTCTGGCCATGCTATTTTGGCACGGATATTCCGGTGCGGGAGCAGTTGATTGCCTGCGGGCGCACCGTTGAAGAAATCCGGCAGATGATCGGAGCGGACAGCCTCGGCTATCTTGAGATCGACCGTCTGGAGCAGATGGTGGACGGACTTGCCATCTGTAAGGGCTGCTTTACCGGAAGCTACCCGATAAAACCGCCGAAGGAGGATATCCGCGGCGAGTACATCGTACAATGAATGAAGAGGAAGCCAAAATGCGAAGCATTTTTATGCATGGCTTCTGATGAAATGCCCGTGAGCTTAACGAGCGGGAGATATATAAAAAAGGAGAAAACAATTGAGTACGGATAAATATACAAGCCCTCTGTCTGAGCGCTACGCCAGCAGGGAAATGCAGTACATTTTTTCTCAGGACATGAAGTTTCGTACCTGGCGCAGGCTGTGGATCGCCCTGGCAGAGACGGAAAAAGAGCTGGGGCTGGACATTACGCAGGAGCAGATCGACGAGCTGAAAGCGCACCAGAATGACATCAATTACGATGTGGCCAGAGAGCGTGAAAAACAGGTGCGCCATGACGTGATGAGCCATGTGTACGCTTACGGCCAGCAGTGTCCGAAGGCAAAGGGCATCATTCATCTGGGAGCCACTTCCTGTTACGTGGGCGATAACACGGATATCATCGTTATGGCGGAGGCGTTAAAGCTGGTGCGCAAAAAATTAGTGAACGTGTTGGCGGAGCTTGCGTCCTTTGCACAGCGCTACAAGGCGCTGCCGACGCTGGCCTTCACCCATTTCCAGCCTGCACAGCCTACCACGGTGGGCAAGCGCGCGACGCTCTGGATGCAGGAGTTTTCACTGGATCTGGAAGATCTGGACTATGTGCTCGGCAGTCTGAGGCTGCTGGGTTCAAAGGGAACTACCGGAACTCAGGCGAGCTTTCAGGAGCTTTTTGACGGAAACGATGAGATCATCGATAAAATCGATCCGATGATCGCGCGGAAGATGGGATTTGAGAGCTGCTATCCGGTGTCGGGGCAGACCTATTCCCGCAAGGTGGACACGCGTGTGGCGAACGTTCTGGCGGGTATTGCAGCCAGTGCTCACAAATTTTCGAATGATATCCGCCTCCTGCAGCACTTAAAGGAGATTGAGGAGCCGTTTGAGAAAAACCAGATCGGATCCTCGGCGATGGCATACAAACGGAATCCGATGCGAAGCGAGCGTATCGCGTCCCTCTCACGCTATGTGATGGTCGATGCCTTAAATCCGGCGATTACCTCCGCGACACAGTGGTTCGAACGCACCCTTGATGACTCTGCAAATAAGCGCCTGAGCATACCGGAAGGATTTTTAGCAGTTGACGGAATCCTGGATTTGTGTTTGAATATAGTTGATGGGCTTGTTGTCTATGACAAAGTGATTACGAAGCGTCTTATGAGCGAGCTGCCTTTCATGGCTACCGAAAACATTATGATGGATGCGGTGAAAAAGGGCGGCGACCGTCAGGAGCTGCACGAGAAGATCCGTCAGCTGTCTATGGAGGCAGGTTATCATGTGAAGGCAGAGGGAAAGGACAACGACCTGTTAGAGCTGATCGCAGCGGATAAATCCTTCGGCTTAAGCCTTGAGGAGCTGCAGAAAAACATGGATCCCGCGAAGTATACGGGGCGTGCCGAATATCAGGTGGATCAGTTCTTAAAAAATGTGATTCAGCCGATTTTGAATGACAATCGAGAATTGCTTGGAATGAAGGCGGAGATATCCGTGTAGGGTATCTGGCGGCTTGCGTCGTGATTGCACGCAGATCATTAGATTACAGCCGCACAAAAGGAAATTTTTGAAAAAGCCGGGAGGAAGAATATGAAGATCACATCCGTGACCGACGCAGGCGGTGTCACGACTGCAACGATAGAAAACACATACACTGCGAATAAGACCTCGGATTTTGCGTCTGAGCTGGGCAGCAAGCTGCAGACCAGCGCGTCGCTGGAAAAAATATTTGAGGCTGCGGCGGAGAAGTACGGCGTGGACATTGACCTGCTAAAAGCCATTGCCAAGGCAGAGTCCAATTTTAATCCGAAGGCCACGAGCAAGAGTGGTGCCATGGGTATCATGCAGCTGATGCCGGCTACTGCAAAGGGACTCGGAGTGAAGGACGCCTATGATCCGGAGCAAAATATTATGGGAGGCGCAAAATACATAGCATCCCTTCTGGAAAAATATGACGGAAATATTTCCTATGCCCTGGCTGCCTACAATGCAGGCAGCGGAAATGTGGCAAAATACGGCGGTATCCCGCCCTTTGAGGAGACACAGAAGTATGTGGCAAAGGTACTGGGCTATTTGCAGGATGGCGGCGTGACGATCCCCGAGGAGTGGTCGACGGTTGTCTCCTCAGGAGGCGTTTGTGCCGCAGAAAGCTCCTCAGAGGATACGGAAACAACGCTCTCCGATGTACTTAAGAGCCTGTTTACGCGGGAGGACTATGAGGATTTCCTTCGTCTGTTTCTGGAGCGGCTCTTAACGCGACTCGACGAGAAGGCGGCAGGGAGTTCGGCGGATGAAGATACCGCTGAGGATGAGGGGGACGAGGAGACGAGTACAACAAAGGCCGCAGCGGAAAAAACGAAAAACAATAGCGATGCCTATGTCGCCTACCGCAATTTTAAAAATACGAACCGGATTGCAATCTATTTAAGGCCTGAGAACAGCAGTAAATAAAAATTACATTTTTGTGTTGACAAGTATCGACGAATATAGTATAGTATTAAGCGTTGAGTGATTCAACAGGCTGCCGTGGCTCAGTC
>CASCGD010000063.1 GCA_949132985.1 uncultured Lachnospiraceae bacterium | reverse complement strand
CCTTGAGCCTGCGCTTGTCAATGGTTCGCAGCTGCTCCAGCAAAATCACGGAATCCTTCACCATCTCGTAGCGTCTCGCAGACAGCTCCACGTGGGTCGGCAGCTTGGACTTGTTGATCTGCGAGGTAATCGCCGCCACAATCACCGTGGGGCTGTGACGGTTTCCCACATCGTTTTGTATAATGAGTACCGGACGGATCCCGCCCTGTTCCGAGCCGACCACCGGTCTTAAATCTGCGTAGTATACATCTCCTCGTCGAATTGTCATTGTCATCACTCCAGACCTTGTTGTATTTCTTATCTATCTGAAGTATTTCCAATTAAACCCTTTTTATTCAGTAATTACCCTGCAGCTTCAAAATTGCGGCCGGATCTTATCCTTCTCCTATCCTCCTATCCTTCTCATTTCCCGGCGCATGGCCCTGCCGGCTCCGTCCAGGAGAAAAGTCCCTCAAACTGCGTCCAGCACGCCACCGGTTTTTTGCTGCGGGTAAACACTCTCGGAATCCGCTTGCCGAGATCACAGGCAAACTCATAGTTGAACCGCCCGGACTTCTCTCCCAGCTCCTCCATGGTAATGCACGCCCCGCCGTCTGATCCGATGAGCGTCACCACATCCCCCTCCTGCGCCTGGGGTATCCGGGTCACATCCACCATAAGCTGGTCCATGCACACCCGCCCGACAATCGGCGCCCGCCGTCCGCGTATCAACACGTCGCCACAGTTCGAAAGGCTTCTGGCATAGCCGTCTCCGTAGCCAACCGGAATCGTCGCAATGCGCTGCTCACGCTCGGTGACATAAGTGCCGCCGTAGCTGATAGCATAGCCTGCGGGGACGCTTTTAATGTACACGATCCGACTTTTCAGTGAGAGCACCGGCCGCATATCCATCCGCTCCAGATGCACCTCCTCGGAAGGGTGCAGACCATAGAGCGTGATGCCCGCCCGCGCCACATCCAAATTCGCCTGAGGCAGATCAAGTATACCGGCACTGTTGGAACAGTGGCGCACCGGAATCGTGACACCTCTTTTTTGCAGCGCCTTTGTCATCTTCAAAAACAGCTGAAGCTGATTCACGGCCGATGTCTTATCCGTTTCATCCGCCCGTGCAAAATGCGTAAAAATCCCCTCTATCATCATATGCGGGAGTGCCGCCATCCGTGTAATCTCATCCACGCTCTCCGCTGTGGGGGCAAGGCCGATGCGCCCCATCCCGGTGTCCAGCTTGACATGTATGCGGGCAGTCAATCCCATTCTCTCCGCCGCCCGCGACAGCTGCTTCGCCGTATCATAGGAAAAAACCGTCGGGCAAAGATCCGCCCGCAGAACCTCCTCGTGCTGCTCCTCAAAAACCGTTCCCAAAATGAGCACCGGCTTTTTTCTGCCGTCCGCGCGAAGGGCCAGCCCCTCCTCTGCCGTAGCCACGGCAAAGCCGTACACATAATAGAGCCCCTCCAGCTCCCGGGCGATGGGAAGCGCCCCATGCCCGTAGCCGTCAGTCTTGACAACCGCCATCAGCTTTGTATTCGGAGCGGTCAAAGCGTGCATCTCATTCATATTGTGAACCGCGGCGTCCAGGTCAATATATGCACACACCCTTGAAAAATCCTTCAACGTTCCATCCCTTCTTTCTTTAAATATCGGCTTTCTCAAATACCGCGGGCAGCCCGTCTAAAAGCGCCTGCGCCGTCAGACTGTAACGCCCCACACGCTCTGCCGCCCTATCTCCCGCCAGGCCATGAATATACACGCCCAGAGGCGCGGCAAGCTCCGGTTTTAATCCCTGTGCAATCAGCCCTGCCATCACACCGGTAAGCACATCACCGCTTCCTCCGGTTGCCATACCGTTGTTGCCCGAAAGATTCACATAAGTCATGCCGTGAGGCACCGCCGTGACGCTGCGGGCATCCTTCAGGACACAGATGAGTCCGCAGTCACGGGCAAATTCCTCGGCTGTCCGGGTGAGGTGATCCCTGATATCGGCGACCGTAGATTTTAACAGGCGCGCCATCTCGCCCAGGTGCGGTGTCACGATCAGCTTCCCATGGGGGCTTTTCAGCAGCTGCGGCTCCTCTGACAAAATATTAAGTGCGTCCGCATCCAAAACCATCGGCACCGCCGTACGTTTCAGCGCCATGTGCACAAGCATGCGCGCCCCCTCCGATTTCCCAAGTCCTGGTCCGCAGACCACCGCGTCTGCCCGCTCCATCGCCTCCGCTAAAACGTCCTCATCGGGGCATACGCCGCTGTAGGTGGTGAGCACCGCCTCCGGCAGAATGCTCTGGATAATCACGCGGTTCTCCTCCGGTGTCAGGATACGTACCAGGCCGCAGCCCGAAAAATAAGCCGCCTTCGCGGAAAAATAAGCCGCGCCCGCCATACCGGCAGAGCCGGCGATAACCAGCACGCTTCCATAGGAGCCTTTGTTTGTCCGGGGACGGCGCGGCGGAAGGAGCGCAAGATCCTCCTGTGTAAATGCCGCCGTAAACGGCTTTTCTCCCTTCCCCTCCGCCAGAAAGCTGTGGTCGTCGATTCCAACGCTGCGGCAGATGATCCTGCCGCAGTACTCCTGGCCGGGGAAAAGCCGCATCCCCAGCTTTTCATAGGAAAAGGTCACGGTCAGATCAGCACGAAAGGCCACGCCAAGCACCGATCCGTCGTCCGCATCGATCCCGCTTGGGATATCCACCGCAATCTTTTTGCCGGACAGTCCATTGAGCCGTTCCAGAAGCTGCCGGTAGCTTCCACCGATCTCACGGGACAGACCTACCCCGAACACCGCATCAACCACCACGTCAAAGCGGTGTGCGCCTGCGGCTCCTTCCTTCTCCTGCGCGCCCGTCAGAAATGCTTCAAAAGTCTCGTGCGCTACACCGTATTTTTTTGCAATCGCAAATTCCTGCCGATTTTCCTTTGTCGCCCTTGACTGATTGTCTGCGGTCAAAACCAGCACCTCGTGGCCCAGAAGATGAAGAAGACGCGCCATCACCAGTCCGTCCGCGCCGTTGTTTCCCGTGCCCACAGCCACAAGTATTCGGCTGCATGCCGCAGGAGAGTCGCGCACAAGCTCCTCCACCGCCGCCAGCGCCGCGCGCTCGATGAGCACCATCGAAGGAATCCCGAAAAATTCAATCGTGTTGGCGTCATAACGCTTCATCTCCTCTTTTCTCACCAGATATTTCAAGCTTTCACACTCCCCTTCCATACGCAAAAGGCTGACCCATTGGTCAGCCCTGTGACGTCTCTATAATGCTTAAATCCACATCGTCGTTATCCAGATCAAACACATCCATCATATCAGCGCCGAAAATATCATGCATGTACGCGTAAATCTGCCGGGTATTGATCTCCCGGTTCTGCTTTTTGATAATATTTTTTTTGAGATCAATGCGCACCTGCGTAATCCAGTCCGTAATCTCACGCGCCTCATCCAGATTGATGCGCAGCTTTTCATAGCAATATTCCACCGTATGCAGCATCAGCTCTTTATTCACACGGTCAATCTCCCTGGGCAGATCAAGCAGCTCGTCTTCGTATGCAGAAAGCTTCCCGTTGATCTCGTCGATCAGGCGTTTGTCTTCATCGAGCTTTTTTGCGCTGAGCTTCCCCGCATTCTCCACATGGGTTCCCTCCATATTCTCGACAATGTTTGCCATGAGCTTTCCCTTTAATTTTTTCAGCTCCTTCTTTTCACTGCCAAGCTGCCCCTGCCGCTGCAAAAGCCCGTTTAATTTGTCCTCAAGCACAGTGATGTTGCCCGGCTTGCCCTTCAGGGCGAAAAGCTTGTGCCATTTTTCATCCAGCACACACACCGGCAGCCTTTTACCCTGCAAAAAAACTTCAAAATCCTTTTTCTGCGCCATGTTCTACCCTTCTTTTCAATTATGCGAACGAGCATACTTATTTGCCGAATAATTTGATGTTTTTCTCAAAACCGTGAGAATCTCCCGGCAAATCATTCGACTTACGGGAATAAGTTCTGCCCTTCGCTGTTTCTTTCGTGTGCTTCACCGTATTGTAGGACAGCTGCATTAAGCTGTCCGAAAGGTGTACATTTTCCACAACCACATCCTGATCCAGCAACTCAATATCCACATGCGCAAAGTTCCAGATCGCGCGCACGCCTGATTCTGCAAGCTCGTTTACAATCGTCGGTGCCTTTGACCGCGGCATCGTAAGCGCTGCAATATCGACTCTGTTGTTTTTTATATAATCCGTCAGCCCCTCAATCGGAAAAATCGTAATTCCCCGCACCGACTCTCCGATCAGCTTTTCATCCACATCAAAAAGTGCAGTGATTATAAATCCCAGCTTTTCAAACTTTGCATAATTTGCCAATGCCTGACCAAGGTGCCCTGCACCGATGATAATCACATTGTGTGTCGTGTTCAGGCCAAGAATTTTCCCGATTTCCTCATAGAGATACTTCACATTGTAGCCGTAGCCCTGCTGTCCAAAGCCTCCGAAATTGTTCAAATCCTGTCTGATCTGGGAGGCAGTCACATGCATCCGGCTGCTCAGGTCATTCGACGAGATGCGCTCTACTCCCTCATCCATCAGATCTCCCAAATATCGGTAATAGCGCGGCATCCGCCGGATCACTGCCTGTGAAATTTCCTTTTCTTCCATATACAGTTTCCTCTTGTCGCCCGTGGGTATCACACCATTTTACACGGACAGTGGTTTCCTTTTTACTCTCCTTTTCCAGTATATACATTTGAAAAAAATATGTCAATGAGGCAGTTACATTTGCTCCGCCAACTGCTCCCAAGTCTCATAGAGCGCCAAAAGACGCTCCTCGATTTCCGTGAGCTGTGTGTGAATCTCCATCAGATGCGCGGAATTGGTGGCCACTGCCGGGTCGGACAGCTCTGCACTCAGCCCTTCCTTTTCCTCCTCCAGCAACGCGATCTGCTGCTCCGTCCTTTCCAGATCGTTTTTTCGTTTGCGCTCCGTGGCCTGCTGCTTTTTCTGCTCCTGCCAGTCCTGCCTGCCGGATTCCGATGACGCTTCCTTCGACGGCACCCTTTCCGCCTCATTTGTCACGTAAATCCGTGTCAGCTCCTCTTTCTTTTCCAAATAATAGTCATAATTTCCGATGTAATTGACCAGCGTCTGTCCGGTCAGCTCCAAAATGCGCGTTGCCGTCCGGTTGATAAAATAGCGGTCATGGGACACAAAAAACACAGTGCCCGTGTAATGATTCAAAGCCTGCTCCAAAATCTCTTTTGAGACCATATCCAGATGATTTGTCGGCTCGTCAAGAATGAGGAAATTTGCCTTGGAGAGCATGAGCTTCGCCAGGGAGAGACGCCCGCGCTCACCGCCGCTTAAATCAGCCACACGCTTCGTAACGGCCTCCTCCCCGGTGAACAGAAATGCCGCCAGAACGCTGCGCACCTGCGTATTGTTCAGATTCGGGTAGGCATCCTGCACCTCCTCGAACAAAATTTTATCTTCGCTGAGCAGCTGCTGCTCCTGATCGTAATAGCCGATGTGGACATTTGTCCCAAGCCGCAGGGTTCCTGCGTCCTTTTCCATCATTCCCGTGAGGATCTTTAACATCGTCGTCTTTCCTGTCCCGTTGTTGCCGATGAGCGCAACCCGCTCCCCCCGCTTGATCTCAAAGTCGATTTTCGAGAAAAGCGGATTGCCCGGGAAGGCTTTTGCAAGCCCCTCCACAGACAGAACATCCTTTCCGCTCACGATGTTCGGGGTGAGCGTAATGTGCATGTCCGCATGCTCCTCCAGAGGCTTTTCAAGCACATCGATTTTCTCCAGCGCCTTTTCGCGGCTCTCCGCCCGCCGGATGGATTTTTCCCGGTTGAAGGATTTCAGCTTCGCGATCACCTCCTCCTGCCGGGCGATCTCCCGCTGCTGGTTCAAGTACTGTTTCATCAAGGCCGCACGGATCTCTTCCTTTTTCCTGCTGTACTGCGAGTAATTTCCGTCGTATGTACGCACCTGATGCACAAAAATCTCCACAACCTTCGTCACGATGTGATCGAGGAAATAGCGGTCGTGGGACACGAGGATAACCGCCCCCTTATAGCTCCGCAAAAATGTTTCCAGCCATGTGATACTGGCAAGATCCAGATGGTTTGTCGGCTCGTCAAGAAGCAGGATATCCGGTTTTTTCACCAGAAGCTTTGCAAGGCTTACCCGGGTTTTCTGCCCGCCGGAAAGCTCTGAAAGCTTCCGGTCAAACTCCTCGTCCCCAAAGCCAAGCCCCCGCAGGACACCGGCAACCTCACCCTTATAATAATAGCCTCCCCGCCGCTCAAATTCCCGCAGACAGGCGTGGTAGCGCTCCATCAGAGTTTCCAGCGCACTTCCCGTCTCCCGCTTCATCTGCTCCTCAAAGTCCCGGATCTCCTTCTCCATCTCAATGAGATCCGACTTTGCCTGAAGCACCTCCTCGTAAATCGTGCGCTGTTCCGACACGTCCTGATACTGGGCGAGATATCCGACGCTGGTGCTCTTTGCAGTCGTCACCTCCCCCTCATCTGCGGAAAGCTCGCCCACGAGAATTTTCAAAAGGGTGGACTTCCCCGCACCGTTGATGCCGACAATCGCCACCTTCTCATTCTCTTCCACATGGAAGGATGCCTTTTTTAAAATTTCTTCCGTTCCAAATGCTTTTGAAACATTTCGACAGGATAATATCATTGCTCCTCTCCTTGTAACTATATCCTGCTTCGCATTTACTGCTCCGTCTTTGCATCATACATGCAGGAACCTACCGATAGTATTTCTCCAGAGCCTCGCGTATCGCCCGTATAAAGTCCCGGCTGTTCAACACCGTCGGATTTTCAAGCTCCGTGATCAGCGCCAGATCCTTTGTCATTTTTCCCGACTCGATGGTATCGATACATGCCTTTTCGAGACGGTCGGCAAAATCAGTCAGCTCCGGCAGGTGATCCAACTCTGCGCGTTTCCTGAGTGCCCCCGACCATGCAAAGATCGTTGCCACTGAGTTTGTGGATGTCTCCTCACCCTCAAGATGCTTATAATAGTGACGCTGTACCGTGCCGTGGGCCGCCTCATACTCATAGATACCCGCAGGGGAAACCAGAACAGAGGTCATCATTGCAAGGGAACCGCAGGCAGAAGAGATCATATCGCTCATCACATCACCGTCATAATTTTTGCACGCCCAGATGAAGCCTCCCTCAGACTTCATAACACGGGCAACCGCATCGTCGATCAGGGTATAAAAATAGGTGATACCGGCCTGCTCAAAAGCATTTTTGTACTCCGCGTCAAAAATTTCCTGAAAAATGTCCTTGAAGGTATGGTCATATTTCTTTGAGATCGTATCCTTTGTGGCAAACCAGAGATCCTGTTTGATATCCAATGCATACTGAAAGCAGCTGCGCGCAAAGCTCCCGATGGACTCGTCCACATTGTGCTGTCCCTGAAGGATACCTGCACCGTCAAACTCGTGGATGGTCACCCGCTCCTCATTTCCGTCTGCCCCGGTGAACACGAGCTCGGCCTTCCCCGCTCCCGGCACCTTCAGCTCCACAGACTTGTACACGTCGCCGTATGCATGCCTGGCGATGGTGATAGGCTTTTTCCAGTTTTTCACGCAAGGCTCGATGCCCTTCACCTGAATCGGCGTGCGGAATACGGTTCCGTCCAGCATCGCGCGGATCGTCCCGTTGGGGCTCTTCCACATCTCCTTCAAATGGTACTCACTCATGCGGGCCGCGTTGGGTGTGATGGTCGCGCACTTCACCGCCACGCCGTATTTTTTTGTCGCATTCGCAGAATCCACCGTCACCTGATCGTCCGTCTCATTGCGCTTCTCCAGTCCCAGATCATAATACTCTGTCTTTAAATCAATAAAAGGGAGCAGCAGCTCATCCTTTATGATCTGCCACAATACCCGGGTCATCTCGTCCCCATCCATCTCCACCAACGGAGTTGTCATCTGAATCTTCTGTTCCATTTCTTTATCCTGCCTTTCCGACTGTTGTTATTCCACGGGTGTTCCACCCGTCGTTTTGAAGCAATTTGCAGTTACTATACCACATATTAACGTTTCATACAACTTTTCAATCTTATTTTTTTGGAAACACTGACATGCCCCCCACATAATATGAACTATAAATCAAATCAAAATGGAGGAATTCAAAATGAGCGACTTAGCTGCTACAAACTGTGGATGTGGGTGTGAATCATCGGGCGGATGCTCCAATATCATCTGGATCCTGTTGCTTTTAAGCTGCTGTGGCGGAAATGGCGGAAGCTTCTTCGGCGGCAACGGCTGCGGTGGCGGATGTGAGAACATCTGGATCATCCTGTTGCTTCTGTGCTGCTGCGGTGGAAATAACGGCAACGGCTGCGGTAACGGCTGCTTCTAACAGGAAGCGAAGGCAAAAAGGCAGGGCTACCTGCCTTTTTTGCTTGCATACAAACAGGGGCTGCCACACGAAGCAAGATGCATACAAGATATTGTATGACGAACTATATCTTGTATCATTCTTCTAAATGAGGCAGCCCCTTTTGTCATTTTCTCAGTTATCTCCCGCGCCTTTTTTGTCTGCTGTCATCCTTGTTCTGCACTGGCTGACGTTCCGGTATCTTCTTTTTTCTGAGGCACTCCTCATCCAGCTCATACACACGGTTGCCATCTATGATCAAACGTCCCACGGACTTTATTCCTCCTTAAAAGTTTGTTTTCCATTATTATCATATGCATATTTCGGCGCCTCTCTCATAAGTTAAATAAAAAAGGATGTTTTATGGACACAGAATATACCCCTACACCCTTTGACTCTCATCTGCAGGACCGCACGCTGCTTCTTTTAAAGACAGCGATTCCCTACATCCCATATCCCAGACAGCGCACCCTCGCCACCCTCATAAAAATGATGGAGCTTTCCCGCGCAAACTCTCTGTTTGAGAAAAAAGACCCGGAGCTTCAGATGTGCGAGGGAATGAATGCATCCGGGCGTATGCTGCAAATGCTCGATGCGATCCGACCGCTGTGCACGGAGACAGACCAGTCTAACATCGATCTGGTCAGCAACCTGCTTTCTATGTATGATCTCTATGGTGGAATGCTCCACGGACAGGAGGACTTATGACAATTGACGATCTGTTAAGCGCCGGAACCGGTATCTCTCCCGAAAAGCTGGCGTTTTTAAAAACCTTTTCAAACATGCCCAAAGGCGGCAATTCCGCATCTATGATGCGGCAGCTCACCCAGTGCCAGCAGCAGGCAAGGCAGCAGAATATCCAGTTCACGCCGGAGGAACAAAAGCTGATGATCGAGCTGCTCACCGCAAATCTATCGCCGGCGGAAAAAGCAAAGGTAGATCAGGTACTAAAGCTTTTAGGGCAAAGCTGAGTATGAAGCCCGAAAGAAAAAAATCTGCCCCAATGCCGCTTCTTTCAGACATTGGGGCAGTCATACAAAAATTCTTCCGGTAAGACAACATCATTTTCTTTCCCGAATTTCCACCCTGCTGATTTTCAATTCTGACCCTCCGATATCAGAGCGAAGCACCAGTATATTTTCCCCCTTTTCCAGATGAAATGAAAAATACAGCGGCTGGTAGTTTTCTCCTGCATATATTTCCTGCGATTTTGCCTCGCCGTTCAGCCGGGCCTCCAGCCCTGAGACAACACCCTCCAGCAAATCATCGGTTTTGACAAATACGGTGACAGAAGCGTCCTGCTCTTCCTTCGCGTCTATCGTTACCTCGACGATATCCTCCGTGGAGATCATTCCGGCGGCATACGCCGCTTCCGAATCCCCACACAATTCCACATCACCGGAAAGCGCAAACTGATCTGCACCATATACCGAAACCTGCGGCTCACCCGATGGGATTTTTTCAAGATCTTCACCCGATGTTACAGGAATCGGCTTCAATCTTCCATTTTCGTCAAAGTCCACATATCCGAATCGGACGCTGCGGCTCCATCCGGCTCCCATCCATCTTGCCGCGTGATAGACAATCAAATCATCCGAAGCACCTGATCCCTTTGACCCGCATCCTATCACCATGCATCCCGACATACCAACAGCCAACGCCATACTTAATAACTTTTTCGTTTTCATAAAGTAAATCACTCCTATCTTGAATTGATGTTTGCTGAACATAAATGTTTTCTTTGTTTCCGTTTCCAGGGTCTGCGCGCTAACTCTTTCTGTCATCTATCATATGTCTAGTATACATATTTATCAACTATCTTTTTGCCTTTTTTGCTATATATCACTTGTTTTTCAGTCCTTTTCATCAAATATACGTCATATAAGTTTACTTTATTTTGTATTATATCCCCCGTTCTCTTCTTTAATATACTATTTAGTTTACTTTAATTTTTGAAAACAGTATTGAACATCAGGAAACTTTTTAGTATACTGTTATCAAATATTTGAAGAACAGAAGTATCGATCAGGAGGCACCTACCCATGGTTTTAGATCTTGAACAGGACGGCATCGATGTATACAAAGCACTTGCCTCGAAAACCAGAATCCGTATATTAACCATACTGGCAAGCAAGCCGTCAACGGCAAGCGAACTGGCGCTGGAACTGAATATCAGCAAGGCTATCGTCTCACGCCACTTAAAGGAGCTGGAAAACGCAAAGCTCATCCACCTGTCTCACAATTTCAAATCATCCGATGACCGGAAGAAGGTTTATACGCTGAAGGTTGATCAGATTCAGATCAATTTCCCTTATAAAATATACCTTCCTTTTAAAAAGAAAACCTCAACGATTAAATTGGGGCTGTTTTCAGATTTTGAGATTCAGCCGACCTGCGGGCTGGCCTCCAGCACCCATGTAATCGGCCAGTTTGACGACCCCAGAAGCTTTGTTTCCAACGAGCGTGTGGATGCGTCTCTTCTGTGGTTTGCAAAAGGATACGTAGAATACCGCATTCCAAATCTGCTGAATCAAAACGAGCATCCGGAGCTTTTGGAGCTGTCCCTGGAAATCTCTTCCGAATTTCCGGGTTCCAACAATATCTGGCCCTCGGATATCAGTTTTTCCATCAACGGTACGGACATTGCACTCTGGACCTGCCCGGGAAATTATTCCAATGTGCGCGGCAAGCTCAATCCGGGCTGGTGGGAAAACCAGTTCTCCCAGTACGGACATTTGATTCATCTGCGCTCTTCTCATCAGAACACGAATATCGACGCGCAGTACATGTCCGATGTAACGATTGATGATTTGAAACTGGAGGATTCTCCATGGATAACACTTCGAATCAGTGTAAAAGATGACGCCGCCAACTCCGGCGGTCTGACGATATTTGGAAATTCATTCGGGAATGCTCCGCAGGATATACTGCTGACATTGTATTATTCGGAACAGGAATGACAAAACCAACTTGTTTGATTCTGCCATTCCTGCGGCATTTACACTCTGATCATTTTTCCTTTACAGCCTTTCACCTTGACCTTTTTGTCGCATGCCAGCTCCCGGAAACGCTCTGCTTTGGATAAATCCGGAGAAATGTCATGTTCTCACGGAACGCTCAGCCAGTGCGCATTCCCGGGGCGTGAAAAGCAGTGAACTGTCACCGATTTTTCTAAATTTTTTCAAAATTGAAAATTTTTCTTGAAATTCATCCATAATGTGCTATAATAATTCGTGTGCAGATATGGTTCATCGGTAGAACGCTAGCTTCCCAAGCTGGAAAGGCGGGTTCGACTCCCGTTATCTGCTGAAAGGGTGCGGGGCTGTCGCACGAAGCAAAATATACAAGATATCGTATAAGAAAATGGTCGAAACGAACGATATCTTGTATTATTTTTCTTCATGCGGCAGCTCCTTGTTTTATATTTCCGGAAACCGGCGAAGAACGCAAATCCATCCATTTATCCGGTCTTGATACCTGAAATCGCACGCGGACAGGACGCACGGTTTATCCGGTAACCTCATATGCCGTATACGCATAGTCAAAATGATACCCGAGCTTTTTTGCCAGCGCCACAGACCAGGGATTCTGCGCATCCCAGCTCGGATACAGTCCCCTCCTTAAACACTCTAAAATGAGCTTTGCCCCGCAGGCCGCGGCAAGCCCTCTTCTCCGGTAATCCTCCCGCGTATCGATTTCAATCTCTATTCCCCCGATATAGCCGCTGTAGGACGATGCGCCGGAAACGATCTCTCCATTCTTCAAGACGACGGCTCCCAGTCCGTATTTTTCATACTGCGCAAAATCCGTGTACTGCGACACGAAATCTTTGCACCATGCAATCTCCCGACACTGCATAAACAGCGACTCGTCCATCATTTTTAACACATATTCGTCCGAAAGAGCGCCTTCAAAAACCCTCAGCTTTTCCCGGTCAAACACATCCGGCTCCTTCTTCATCGCATAGCGCATAACCCGTTTCGCCTGCGCACCAAAGCAGCTCTCGATTTCCGCCTCCCAGCCAAAATGCCGGGGAACCATGATCAGAAAATCCTGCCTGTCCTTCCCCCGCAGCACAATCTCCCGCTTCGGCTCTCCTGCCAAAAAACAAAAGTCACCCAGCCTAACTCCGGCAGATGAGGGGTTGTTTGTCTGATCGACATACAAGCTTCCCATCACACCCTGTAAGCACGACCAGATCATCGTCTCCTGCCACCCGTCAAACAGCTGCGCAGCCCGTTCTCTTTCTCCAGTTTCATATATCATGGATTTTTCTCCTTCCGCTGCATTTTGCCCCAAAGAGACGTGCCGGCACGTCTCTTTGGCTTACGGATATTTTGTCAAAAATCATCTCGAAAAGAAATTCTGCTTTAAAGGGAACTTCGCATTCTGCTTTCCCGATAAACAGTCAGGGGACGAAAACGCCCCCTGCCCGTAATCTCACATTTCATATATTTCACGGTGCCGTCTGCCCCCGAAGACATACCGACGGTACCCGCGGCTGATCCTTTTATTCCTCGCCGCCGTCCAGCTTGCTTGCCCGCGCCGCAATCTCCTTCTCCTGAACATCAGAGGGAGCCTGCTCGTAGCGTGCAAACTCATAGGAAAACTCACCTGCGCCTCCGGTCATGGAGCGAAGTTCCGTGTTGTAGCCGAACAGCTCCGTGTAAGGCACGTCCGCCAGAATCTCCTGCTTGCCGCCCTCGATGGGGTTCATGCCAAGCACTCTGCCGCGGCGCTTGTTCAGATCGCCCATGATATCTCCCGTGTAGCTGTCTGGCACAACGACCTTCATGGACGCAATCGGCTCTAAGAGCACCGGATTTGCCTCCATAAAGCCCTTCTTAAATGCCTGGGAAGCGGCGAGCTTAAACGCCATCTCGGAGGAATCTACCGGATGGTAGGAGCCGTCGTAGAGCACTGCTTTCACGCCCACAACCGGATAAGCCGCCATCGGTCCCTTTTGTACCGCATCGATGATACCCTTCTCAACTGCCGGGAAGTAGTTCTTCGGAACAGCGCCGCCCACAACCATCTGCTCGAACACATAGGGGGTTTCCAGATCTCCGGAAGGCTCAAAGGTCATCTTGACATGTCCGTACTGGCCGTGTCCGCCGGACTGCTTCTTATACTTGTATTCCACATCGGATTTCTTGCGCAGCGTCTCGCGGAAGGCAACCTTCGGGCGGGACAGCTCAATATCCACCTTATATTTTGTCAAAAGCTTGCTCACAACAACCTCGAGCTGCTGCTCGCCGATGCCGTAGATCAAAGTCTGGCCGTTCTCGCTGTCGTTCACCGCCTTAAGCGTCAAATCCTCCTGGGACATCTTCTGCAATGCCTGGGAGATCTTGTCCTCATCGCCCTTGTTCTTTGCCTTATAGCGCATATAGGTATAAGGTGTGGACATGGCCGTGCGGATGTAAACGATAGGGTTCGCCTTTGTGGAAAGGGAATCGGTGGTCGCAGCCGTCGTCAGCTTCGCCAACGCGCCGATATCGCCCGCGTGAAGCTCCTTGACCTCCTCCGCCTTGCCGCCGCGCATCACATAGAGCTTTCCGATCTTGCCTTCCACATCCTTGTGATGGTTGTACATCACATCATCCGTCTTTAACACGCCGGAATTTACCTTGATCAATGAGTACTTTCCGATAAACGGATCGACGATCGTCTTAAACACATAAGCAGATTTCGGCTTTGAAAAATCGTAGTCCGCCTGATAAACCTCGTTTGTCTTTGCGTTGATACCCGCGCAGGCACGCTTGTCGGGCCCGGGAAGATATTTTACAATATCGACCATGAGAGTGTACATTCCGCGCGCTAAAACATTAGAACCCATCAAAACCGGAACGATGCTTCCGTCCGCCACATTCACGCGCAGTGCCTGACGAATCTCATCATCGGAAAACTCCTCGCCGCCAAAATAGCGGTCCATAAACTCCTCGCTGGTCTCCGCAACAGACTCCATGAGCGCCTCGCGACAAAGCTCCAGATTGGACTGTGCATCATCTGGAATATCACATTTCTCCACGGTTCCGTCAGCCTTCCAGCGCTTTGCACGCTGCTGAATCACGTTCGCATAGCCAACAAACTGATCGTTCTCGCGTATCGGCAGATGGAACGGCGCAATCTTTTTGCCGTAAAGCTCCTGCAAATCCTCCACTACCTGAAGATAGTTCGCGTTATCTATATCCATATCGGTCACAAAAAACATGCGCGGCAGCTTGTACTTCTCACAGATCTCCCATGCCTTCTTTGTGCCTACCTCAATGCCTGCTTTACCGGAAACAACGATGATCGCTGCGTCCGCCACAGCCGCTGCCTCCTCAACCTCGCCCACAAAATCAAAGTATCCGGGCGTATCCAGAATATTTATCTTGCTTCCTTCCCATTCGATGGGAACAACGGATGTACTGATGGAAAAAGAGCGCTTGATCTCTTCTTTGTCAAAATCGCTGATTGTATTGCCTTCACTGATCTTTCCCATTCTGGTCGTCTGACCGGCCAGGTACGCCATCGCTTCTACCAGGCTGGTCTTACCCGCCCCTCCATGGCCTAACAATACAACGTTACGAATTTTTTCAGTTGTGTAAACATTCATATATAGTTACCCTCCTATTTCATTTTCTGACCGCTGGAAAACAGTGCGGATTGCAGTCAGGATTAATCCACATACGTTTATTTTACTAAAACATCAGAACATTTACAACTATTTTATCCAATTTATACAAAGAAATTTTTATTTGCATAAATTGTATGGTTATTTTACACAAATATAGCTCTGTCGCCAAAACCCGTCACGCATGACACACAAATTTCCCTGTTAATTTCATCCGTCCCGTAATTTAACACTTTAACGCGTCGATATTTTATGGTATAATACGAGCACTTAGCGAATGCAGGCCGAAAGGCGAAGCGTGAGGTTCGCAGACAGGTACCATATAGGCACCTTAGAAACACAAACAAAAAGGAGTATCCATCATGGCTTTTAAAAACATAGGCTTTATCGGCCTCGGACTCATCGGCGGCTCCATCGCCAGGACATTAAAACGTCTTTATCCTGAAAAAAAATTATACGCCACCTCCGGGCATCTGTCCACGGTACAGGAAGCATACAACGACCAAATCATCGAAAACGACACGCAGCTCTCTCTGGAGGAGATCGGGCGTCTGGACCTGATTTTTTTATGCGCACCGGTACAGAAAAACATCGAATACTTAAAGCAGCTAAAGCCTTACCTTGGCGAGTACACCATCGTCACCGACGTGGGAAGCGTCAAATCCGATATTCACGAGGCAGCATCCTCGCTGGGGCTCTCCCACTGCTTCATTGGCGGACACCCGATGGCCGGATCCGAGAAAACGGGCTACGCCCATGCCACTGCTTATCTGCTGGAAAATGCATACTACATTCTCACGCCCACTGCTGACTGCCCCGCGCATGCGGTAGAAAAGCTGACTGCCCTCATAAAGAGCCTCGGCGCCATCGCAATTGTCTTAGAGCATCATGCCCACGACCATGCCACCGCCACCATCAGCCACCTGCCCCACATCGTCGCTGCAACCCTGGTCAATCTGGTCAAACAGCTCGACGACAAACAGGAGACGATGAAGACGATCGCCGCCGGAGGCTTTAAAGATATCACCCGAATCGCATCCTCCTCACCCGTCATGTGGGAAAACATCTGCCTTTCCAACCGGGCGCAGATTCTGGATATCATGGACCGCTTCGATGAGCAGCTCGCCCATATCCGGGCACAGATTGCCGATGCCAACAAGGCTTCGATCAACGGATTTTTCCAGTCGGCAAAGGACTACCGCGACTCCATCACGATTCAGAGGTCCGGCCCGATCAAGAAGGTGTTCGAGCTGTACTGCGACCTCATCGACGAAGCCGGTGGAATCGCCACCATCGCCACGATCCTGGCCAGCAATAACCTGAGCATCAAAAACATCGGCATCATCCACAACCGTGAATTTGAGGAAGGCGTCCTTCACCTTGAAATGTACGACGCCGATTCCCTTCAAAAAGCGGTGGAATTGCTGCGCAAGTACCATTACACCGTTTACGAGCGCTGAATTATTATCTATTTATAAATGCTACGTTTTCCGCTTACGGCACCATATTATCTCTGTCTACGGGTGCTATACTTCACCGCAAACAGGCATTATGTTTTCCGCAAACGATAACCAGCCGCCGGGAAACAGGCTGGTTCTGAACAAAGACTGTTTCCCGGTGGCGTACCACTGCCAATAAATACCTTACGAAAGGACACCCCCTTATGGATATGACAATCAGAAAATCAGCCGGCCTGCACGGTGAGCTTTCCGTCCCCGGCGACAAATCCATCAGCCACCGCGCCATCATGCTCGGCGCGCTCTCGGAAGGAACCACCGAGATCACAAACTTTTTACAGGGCGCGGACTGCCTCTCCACCATCTCCTGTTTTCAATCGATGGGCGTGGACATTGAAAATACCGCAACCCATGTGCGCATCCGCGGTGTTGGCCTGCATGGTCTGCATGAGCCAAAAAATACACTTGATGTCGGAAACAGCGGCACCACCGCGCGGCTTTTAAGCGGTATTCTCGCCGGACAATCCTTCACGGCGACCTTAAACGGCGATGCCTCCATCCAGAAAAGACCCATGAAACGCGTCATCGATCCGCTCACGCAGATGGGCGCTTCGCTCAAAAGCCTGCGCGGCAATGGCTGCGCGCCGCTTGAAATCCGGGGCGGAAATCTACACGGCATTCACTACAACTCTCCCGTCGCATCCGCGCAGGTAAAATCCTGCGTGCTCCTTGCAGGGCTTTATGCCGACGATGTGACACTTGTCACGGAACCGGCACTCTCCAGAAACCACACGGAGCTGATGCTCACAGGCTTCGGCGCCGATATAAAAAGCATGGGCACAACCGCGTCCGTCGCGCCGAATCCACGGCTGGCCGGACAAAACATACAGGTGCCGGGCGACATTTCCTCCGCGGCATATTGGATTGCGGCGGCACTGGCCGTGCCAGGCTCCGAGCTTGTCTTAAAAAATGTGGGCATCAATCCGACCCGTGACGGTATTCTGCGGGCAGCCGCCGCCATGGGCGCAAATATCGCGCGTGAAAACATCCGCACCGTATCCGGCGAGCTTGTCTGTGATTTAATTGTCAAAAGCAGCCTGTTGCACGGCACAACCATTTCCGGCGAGCTGATCCCGACACTCATCGACGAGATTCCGGTGATTGCCGTCCTCGCCTGCTTTGCAGAAGGCGAGACTGTCATAAAAGATGCACAGGAACTAAAAGTTAAGGAAAGCAACCGCATCGACACCGTTGTGGAGGGGCTTCGCGCCATGGGCGCCGATGCCGCCGCCACCGACGACGGCATGATGATCCGCGGGGGCCGCACGTTACACGGCACCGTAATCGATTCCCACATGGATCACCGCATCGCCATGTCCTTTGCGGTGGCAGGCCTTTTGTGCGACGAGCCGACCACCATCCGAAACGCCGACTCCGTGGCAATCTCCTATCCCGGTTTTTTCGAGTCGCTAAAGCAGGCGGGACGCTGAAAAATGCTATGGCATCCGGCCTGTGTGCCGGATGCCATTCGCTCTCAACTGAAATATTCTCTGCTCTCGATCTCATCCTCCGTACATCTTTCTGCTGTTTTACGCTTCCTCAGGATTGAGCATCTGATATATATTGATCTTTAACGCATCTGCGCTTGCCAGTCCCACAAAGGAGGCTCCGCACTGATAAGCATTATCCGCTATCTTATTGCAGCGCACAACACGGATCACGGTATCAATGATCTCCTTCGTCCATATCCGGATTCTGGTGTCATAGAGCGAACCGATATCCATGGGACTCGATGTCTGAAAACCCATGCCTGAGCTGGAGAGATCCGTCACCACCACATGCATCATCTTTAACGTGGTCATTTCGCCCTGATCCAGCCGCTCCAGCTCAATCGAAACATCCAAATCCAGCCGTCTGTCTTTTCTTTTTTCTTCCATATGTCTATACCTCTCCTTTTCCCAATACTATGTATGATCGCCGTCTTCTGCATCACTATATACATTAAAAATTATACCATATTCCGGCATATCTGCCTAGTACAACAAATGTGAAATCTTTGTATATTGAGAGCAGACGTTACTTTTCACGCCCCAGGAACGCGCACTGGCTGCGCGTTCCGTGAGAACATGATTCAGGAGTGAGGGGCGATTTTTGCGCAGCAAAATTCGGAATGTCGCCCCGAATCGTTACTATGAGCGGCTCCCGAGCCGTGAATAGTAACGAGCAGACTACCACATCAGCTGCTCCCGGACCATGACACGTTCCCCATTCGCAGCATGCCCAAAAGCTGCCCGCTCAACTGCCTCGATGGCCGCACTGCGCGCCGTCTCATATGCAACGCTGCTCACTCTCCTGCGGACCATTCCATCCGCCCGGACAATCTTTTTTGTACCATTTTTTGCTTTGTCAAGAAGATAACATCTGCCGCTTTGTAAATCTTTTTCATAATCAACATTGTTGTATCTGAAATCTGCCGCGTAGGTATCCCCGACCTTACTGATCACGGTCGCCGTACCATCCGCATACATCATCACCGGCTCCATATGCTCACCCTCTCTTTCGTGTATCCTTTGCAACGCCCTCCCGCTTACAGATTTTGTCTCTGCCGTAAAATCATGCTGACGATGCGCGGCCTGTTATATCTCTGCATCATCACAAACAATAAATCGAACACGGCACTGCACAGAGATGTTATGAAAAACACCCAAAAGGAACCAAAACAAAGCGAAGCTGCAAGCGGAACAAAACTAAGTATGATATTGGTTTCATGCACTAATTCAGATTGACACATCGCCTGTGCTATTTCATCCCATATGTGCTTTTTACTTGAAAAAGTATCCGGCCTGTAAGCAGGCATCCTGTCTTTCCACTTTTTTACCTTCAGGCATCGATACAGCTCTCTTTCCCATGGATTTGTCTGATACCATTTCTTTGTTAAATCCGCCCGGTTTTTCATCCCAACACTGAAAAGCAGCCCGACAAGCAGGCGCATCCCCAAATGATACGCAATGGTTCCAAACGTGACTGCCAGTGTTAAGCAGATTCCCCGGTCAGAACCGCGACAGCATATACCGAAAAAAATTGCTGCCAGAAAACAAAAAACAGTTGCAACATTCATCACCCTTGACATATCCTGCATCCCCTTCTTCCTTTTTCAAAGCGGAAAGATGTGTAAACAAATCCACAGTCATAGACTGATGCCATGCCCAGGTAAGCATTGTACTGCTTTTGAAATATCCTTTTTCCACATAATATATACCTCAAAGGCGATTCATGTTTTTTCGTGCACAAGCCATTATTTATAAGGATTCACAATATACTCATACGGTGTCT
>CASCGD010000062.1 GCA_949132985.1 uncultured Lachnospiraceae bacterium | reverse complement strand
AAGACACGGATCTGTTCCTCGATAGGCGCCGCTATCGCAGGAAGCAGCTTCGGCCACTCCATCTCGTTCACAATACGCTCAAAAAACGGCCGCTCCTCCTCCAGTACACGAAAGACATGCACAATCCACTCCTCCATGGACTGATTCTCCTGACAGGTGATCCGACTTGCAAAATCATAACGCACCACCCACTCAAGCACGTCGTAAATATCCTTGAAATGATAGTAAAAGCTCTGACGACTCATCTTCGTTCCATCCATAATATCCTGAATGGTGACCTTACGAATCTCCTTTTTTCTCATCAGTTGCTTGACACAGTCTGCAATTTTTCTCTTTGTAGCATAACACATACACACCCCTCCTGTCCAGGAAGCCCCAACTTCCCATTGCATCCACGTACCCGTTTTGATGCGCCATTTGCAAAGGCAGCTTTGCTGCTTTTACATGTTCCATACATCCTCGTTTGTTGTTGAAATCGCTACCGCTCCTGCATTCAGCGCCTGTATCACATCCTCCTTATCTGCGATCAGCCCTCCGGCGATGATGGGAACTCCCATCTTTTTTCTCATGCGGGAGATGATTTTCGGCATCAGCCCCGGCAAAATCTCTACAATATCCGCATAATCAGCGATATGGCGGTTCAAATTGGAGAGAGCCTTAGAATCGATTACAAAAATACGATAAATCGTGCTAAGTCCCAATTGCTTTCCCCGTTTGATCTGCTCAAATCTGGTAGAAATCACACCGTCCGCCTTCGTATACTTTGCGATAAAATCAACAGCTTCCTCTCTTGTACTAAGCCCTGCGATCAGATCCATATGTACCATGACCATCTTACCTGCCGCCTTGAGCTGCCCGGTAATGTCCGCGATCGTTGCCACTTCGCCGTAAAGCACAAACACGATACGCGCCTCATCAAGCTTTAAACTGGCCTGAAAGCCCTCATCGTCCTTGATCGCCATAATAATCGGATTTTCTGACAGTGCATCATACAACTGCTGTTTCATCATTTTCCCCCTTTATACTATACGATAAGCAGTCCACATTCTTTCCAAAAAAGTACAAAAAAAGAACGTAAACGAATACACAACATTTCTGCCATTCGCCACGCCCTACTCTCTTCTCTCGGCTTCTGTATATTTCTTATAAATACATTCTACCTTTTTTGTAATAAAAAAACAACCCCCATTTACAATTTTTGACAAAATAGTCAAAACAGCAATTTGCGTTTTGTGCAAAATGCCCGCAATTAAAAAGGACCGCACCATATAGATGCAGTCCTTTTTTTAAACATATCCAATTGCTTAAAACTTTGCGGCGTTCTTCGTCTCCTCGATCTCCGCGATAATGTCCTCGATACTGTTTCCGCAAAGTGCGCTGACACTTGCCGCAACCGCGCTCTCCACAATCGGCGCGTCAACCATGCGGATCTTGCTGCCCGCATCAAATTCCTCCAGAACCATCTCTGTCGTCATAACCGCGCTCCCCATATCCATGAGAATAATCACGCCCTCTGCGGAATATACCTTTTCGATGGCCTCCTTGATCCGATCATAACTCGTTCCGAAACTTCCGTCTTCCAGACCCCCGGCTGCCACAATGTTCGCGCCGTCAGCCATCATCCTTGTCAGATCCACGATGCTCTCCGCCAGCTTCTCGCTGTGGGAGACAATTACAATTCCAACCATAGCCGTCCTCCTAAAATCGGTATCGGCACGCGCCGCCTCGCGTCACCTGCCATCTCGTCCTCTAATATGCATTACAGATTTCTTTCAAGAGGAAGGCAAACGAAGTCGCCCCGGGATCCTGATGACCGACACTTCGCTCACCTAAATAGCTGGCACGTCCCTTGGTCGCCACCATAGGTTTGGTCGCCTCCACGCCTGCCTCTGCCGCAGCCACACCGGCCTCCAGCACCGCTTTGACATCCGCGCCAGCGGCCTGCTTTTCCTTCATCGCCTCCAGCGCCGGAACCATGGAATCCAGCATCGTCTTCTCGCCGGTCGTCGATTTGCCGCGCGCCTTCACGCCCTCAATGCCGGCCTCAAGCCCGCCCAAAAAGTCATCCATGCCAATCTCGGTTTTTGCGCCGATCGTCATTCCCGCTTTCATAAAAGCGGTTCCGTAGAGCGGGCCGGAGCTGCCGCCCACCTTTGATACAAGCGTCATGCCTGTGGTCTTTAAAATATTTCCGATATCCTTCCCTGCAAGCCCTTCTGCCTGTTTTTCCACCTCGGCAAATCCCCGGGCCATATTGATTCCGTGGTCTCCGTCTCCAATGGTATTGTCAAGATCTGTCAGAAACTCCTTGTTTTCCTCCATCACCCTTCCCATGCCAAGTAAAATATCAACCACTTTTTTCTGGTCTGTCATCTCCAGGTCACCCCTTTTTCAATATTAAGCCTTGATTGCAGGCGTATCAGCCTTTGCAGCCAACAGCTCCTTTAACTGGTCATCCAGCTTTAAGACAGAGATCGAGAAGCCTGCCATATCAATAGAGGTCATGTACTCGCCAACGTAAGTATCCACGACCTTGATACCTTTCTCCGCCAGCACGTCTGCCACACGGTTGTTGATGATGTAAAGCTCCATCAACGGTGTCGAGCCGGAGCCGTTGACCATCACGGCAACCTCACTGCCGCTGTAATCGATATCTGCCAGAATCCGCTCAAGCAGATGGTCGGTGATATCATTTGCCGTCATCATCTTCTCGCGGTGGGTTCCCGGCTCGCCGTGGATACCGATACCAACCTCCATCTCGTCCTCTGCCAGCTCAAAGCCAGGCTTTCCGCTTGCCGGAATCGTACTCGGAAGAGATGCCGCTCCCATGCTTCGGACATTATCGATCACCTTCTGGGCAACTGCCTGAACCTCATCCAGACTTGCGCCTGTCTCCGCCATAGCACCTGCGATCTTGTGTACAAAGACGGTTCCCGCCACGCCCCGGCGTCCAACCGTATATAAGCTGTCCTTCACTGCCACATCATCGTTGACAACCACCTGCTTTACTTTGATGCCTTCCATCTCCGCCATCTCTGCGGCCATCTCGAAATTCATCACATCGCCGGTGTAATTCTTAATCACCATCAAAACGCCCTGATCGGTGGCAATCGCCTTGATGCCCTCTAAAATTGCGTCGGATGCCGGTGAGGTATAGACGGCACCCGCCACTGCCGCGTCCAGCATGCCCTCTCCCACATAGCCCGCATGCGCCGGCTCATGTCCACTGCCGCCGCCGCTGATTAAGGCAACCTTTCCTTCCTTTTTATTGGCACGCACAATCACATTGTGCCCGTCAATCTTTTTCAAATACTTCGGATACGCCTTCACCAGACCCTGAATCATCTCATCTTCAACTGTCTCAACGCTGTTGATAAATTTTTTCATCAAAAAATACCTCCGCCATGTTTGAATTAAACTCTATGTTTCGTACTTTTATCTTAACACTTCTATGGAGAGGATTCAAATTCTATTTGTCTGTTTTTTACAAATCTAAAAATCTGTATAAACGCTTTTTCGTCAAAATGCCGGAATCTCACTTCAAATGCATCCGATACCTGTTGATGCACGCAAACAGCTCCTGTTTCCTTGGAAGCATCAGGTTCCCCGGAATGTCCCCCGCATGTCCGCGTCCGGCAAAGAATGCGCCAAAGCCTTTCTTTTCAATCCCCGCATACAAAGCCTCCACCAGCCTCTGTATCGAATGGCTTCCGTTAAAACCGCTCTCCTCCAGATATTTCATCATGTAACCCAGCGCGTGAAGCTGGCCGCTGTCCACCAGCTGCTCCACATAGCGCAGATCGATGATTTCCTGTCCGACGGAAATCGAGTCGCGTCCCTGTACCTTCAATTTGATGCGTCCCTTGTAAATGATCTGCGGGTGCTTTTTTGGCCTGCGGGAAAAAGACGGCTGCTTTTCGCAGCGTTTCGCCTGCGCCACCGACGGATAATTTGCCGCCAGCTCCTTTGCGTGAGCGGTGATATCGCAGGGAAGATAGCTGTCCATCTGAATGATCGTGTCCGCCACATCAATGTACGAGCCGCAGCTTCCCGCGACTAACACCGTGGAAATGCCGTAATCCTCCCACAGCTCCTTCACGCGCTCGATGTAGGGCGTGATTGGCTCCTTGTCCCTGGCGATGACGCGCTGCATCAGCTCGTCCCGTATCATGAAATTGGTCGCGCTTGTGTCCTCGTCGATCAAAAACGCCGACGTCCCCGCCTCGATGGCTTCCACAACGTTTGCCGCCTGGGACGTGCTTCCGCTGGCATCCTCGCTGTCAAAACACTCCGTCGATTTGCCGTTCGGCAGATGTCCGATAAACATGGAGATATCGGTGTTCCAAATGCTGCGCCCGTCCTCCGCGCGGATCTTCACCGCGTCCGCGTCGGTCAGAACATACTCCCTGCCATCCCCGGCGATATGGGCGTACACGCCCCGCTCCATCGCCTTTAAAAGCGTGGACTTGCCGTGATAGCCGCCGCCCACTAAAAGCGTGATGCCCCGACGAAGTCCCATGCCGGAAATATCCGAGCCATCGCTTTTCTTTAGCGTCACGCGAAGCGACTGAGGCGACTGAAATGCCACCGCGCTCTTCATCGGCTTGTCGGATACGCCGGAAGCCCTTGGCAAAACGGCTCCGTCCGCCACAAATGCCAGTAAGCCCTGCTCCTTCATCTGCACACGCAGCACAGCCTGATCTGCCGCCAGCCGAACCGCCGCCTCCGCTGCCTTCACATTGAGGTTTTTATAGAAAAGCGCCCGTTCCACGCACTGCGGGAGAAATTGAAACAGAATTTTAATCAGCTCCCGCGCATTGATTGTGCGTCCGTTTGCCGGAAAACCAACCTCAAAGCGGGCCAGCACGTTTCCGTTTGCAGCATCGATCTCCAGCGCGCTTCTGCACGCCACTTCCTGCCCCGGCCGCATCACTGAAATGACGCCGCTTTTACCGGAGCCTTTTGCCTGAAATGAAAATTTTCCTGCCTGCTCATAAAAGAGACGCAGCAGAAAATCCTCCATGGCAGTCTTCTTTTCCACTGTATCAATCAATGCGGCAGGTATTCCCGCAGCTGCCCCCGCAATCTCTACATGCAGACTGGAGGGCGCCGCAAACGGGTCGCCCTGCACATGATCAATAAAAAGCGCATAATTTTCAAACCGCCAGGCGCCCGCCGCATCCTTATACGCGGGGTAGCCCCTGTGGTCGATTCGCTCAAGTAACTGTTGTAAATCTCTTGCTGATTTCATGTTTCCTCTCCTATTGCCTGCTTTCTGGCATACGACTACAGCTTCTGCAAAAACTCGATCGGCTCCTTGTTCGGCCCCTCGATCAGGAAATAACGGATTCCTTTCTCCCAGAACGGCAAAAATACGATCTCATCGCTCTCAAGGAACTGATAGCCCCGCTCCTTTGCAACCGCATAAGCCGCCTCAATATCGGGGACATTCATTGCGATATGGTCGATGGAACCCCTGGCCATGGCAGCCTTCTTATTCTCATATGTCTCAATCAGAATATCTCCCGCCTGCAAAAATGCCACCGGCTCATTCGCCTTTTCGTTGATCGTCTCGTATACAAGCTCAAAGCCGAGATCCATGTAAAATTCCTTCGTCGCTGCCAAATCATTTGTGGGAATACCGATATGCTGTATTCCTGTTACCAAATCCATAAGCTTCATAAAAAATACCTCCTGTCCTTTGTCAAATTTGGAAGAATCCGTTCAAAAATAACTTTTAAGATTGCCCGCCCGTTCCTCCAATAGCACCACTTAAAAATGCCGTATCTTTACTTTACTCTATTTTTCCGGTTCCCGCAAGCTTTCCGGCCCGAAAACCCCTCCTGCTACTTTCGGTTGACAAAAAGAAATGTTAAAATGGTGGTATTGCAACCGCCGGTTCTGGTAAGCTTTTATAAAAAAAAGGAGGAAGGCATAAGCGAGATATTTTCCGGAATGCCTTCCGAAATAAACAGGAGGTTTTATTATGAATACAGCAGACAGAATACAGAGCTTACGAAAGGCGAAGGGCATCTCACAGGAAGAACTCGCCGACATCATCGGTGTCTCCCGACAGGCAGTCTCCAAATGGGAAAGCGAACAGAGCACGCCCGATGTCGAAAAGATCATTTTGCTCTCCGACTACTTTGGCACCACAACCGATTATCTCCTGCGCGGCATCGAGCCAGTTAAGGAAAATGCACAGAAGCGGGATGCCATGCCCTGTTTTCTCATTGGCACCATGATAAACGCCCTGGGACTGCTTCTCGCCATCGCCGTCTGGATCGAACGGCAGGTGTCCTGGTCCGTGGGCGCGGGACTTAGCATCATGGCGCTCGGCACAACGGTTTTTCTCTTCGGCCAACTCACGGACAGCCGAAACCGCGCGCGGGCACGGGCGTACTTTTTCATCTATAACGTATGGTTCCTTCTGCTGATCCCCTCGGCGGTCTGCTTCAACATCCTCGACGGACTGCTCGAGGGCTACGCCGGGCTGATCTCTCCGCTCCCGCTGCCCGGAAATTCCTTTGCAGCCTTCGGGCTCTACTGGCTTTTGTACCTGGCAGTGTGCATCGCGGTTGACGTTCTCGCGGCAAGGTCCGTGCGCAGGCAGGAGTAGACTTTCATGACTTCCATCGCATATAAGTAAAAAAGAGGCTGTCACTGAATTCCATTTTCAGAACAGCCTCTTAGCCTTTTCGCCCGCTCTGCCCAACATCACAGCGATCTCACCACACGGCATAA
The DNA here is from genome assembly GCA_949132985.1 of uncultured Lachnospiraceae bacterium. GTDB lineage: Bacteria > Bacillota > Clostridia > Lachnospirales > Lachnospiraceae > W0P33-017. The sequence continues at coordinate 13,077 of CASCGD010000062.1, read as the reverse complement.
TTCCTCCGCAAGCTTCGCATGCCCTTCCGCAGTCAGATGCAGGGAATCCGTTTCAGATGCCCTGATATATTCCGCCGCATTAAAAAATGTACATCCGTGCTCTTCGGCCACCTTCTGATACCACCGGGGAAATTCCCTCGATCGCTCAATCGCATTTTCAAAAAACGCTCCATAGAAGGCAGAGGTACGAATCCCCTCCCCGATCTCCGGCGGCGATACGAGGATAATCCGGGGCTCAAATCCCTGCTTCTCCCTCGTAAATGTCCGAATCACATCCACCAGACTTTCTGCCCCGTCTGCAATCTGCTCTGCGCTGGCATGAAAGGTTTCCTTCAGGTCATTACTCCCAAGCATCAGAATAACGATATCCACCGGCTTGTGGGAATTCAGACAGGGCCGCAGATAGCCCAGCCCGTTTTTCCAGCCCTCCAGCGGATCGTCAAAGACCGTGGTCCTTCCGTTGCAGCCCTCCTCGATGACGCGGTAATCATCTCCAAGCAGTGCCTGCAGCCTGCCCGTCCATCTGACATGCTCCGGATAACGGAGCCCATTGTCGGGATTAAACCCGTAGGTGTTAGAATCACCATAGCATAATACTGACTTCATCGTCTGTCCTCCTGATGTTCTTGAGCGATCCGGGCAGGGGCAGACACGGCTCAAATCCGTATCTGCCCCTGCCCGAATCTGTCTTTTTCTCAGCAGCTCCTACCGCCTGATATCATAATTCATATTCATCAGATTTCGGATGGCCGACGCATCATCCGTGATATTGGCATCGCCCCGGATCGTGTGCTTGAGGGCGCTGCCGGCCACCGCGAAGTTTACTATGTCCACCGCCTTCAGGCGGTTCATAATCGCATAGATCAGCCCGGCGGCAAAGGCATCTCCGCCGCCCACACGATCTAAAATATTGAAGGTGAAAAGCTTACTCTCATAGGTGTGCCCTTCATACCACATATACGCCTTCAAGCTGTTTTCACTTCCGCTGTGGGCGTAACGCACATGCCTTGCAATGCATTTCAGGTTCGGATAGCGATCAATAAATGCCCGAAAAACCGCGTCCTGCTGCCCATAATCAGGCTGCATGGGAATGTGGTCCTTCACATCGCCCCTGCCATGATCCGCCTCGTCCACCCACAGATGGTACGGCTCGATTCCCAGCAGCACATCAATATAAGGCAGGCACCTGGTACAGAAATCCCGCGCCTCCTCCCAGGTCCACAGGGTGCTTCTGAAATTGCCGTCAAAGCTCACGGTCATTCCCTTTTCTTTTGCCGCTTTCAGGCTGTTTAAAACCAGATTTCGGCAGCCCTTTGACAGAGCGGGGGTAATTCCGCTCAGGTGGAGCCACGTATAGCCCTCCAGCAGCTTTTCCATATCCACCGTTTCAAAATCAAACTCCGAAAAGGCACTGTGCTGCCTGTCGTAAATTACCTTGCTGGCCCGGATTCCGAAGCCGGTTTCCAGATAATAGCTCCCCAGCCGGTGGGTCGGCGTCTGCTCCCTCGTGCTCAAAATAACCGGCGTACAGTGAACGTCATTGCCCCGCAGCATCCGCACCGCGCTTTTCCCAAGACTGTTATTTGGCACCACGGTAAAAAACGTACTGTCCACACCCAAATTCGCCAGAGCAAGCGCAATATTAGCCTCACTGCCCCCGTAACTGGCCTCAAAGCTGCTTGCCATACGGATTTTTTCATAGTTCGGTGGAGTCAGTCGAAGCATAATCTCCCCGATGGTAATAAACCTGTTTTCCGTGTCATTTCCACAGCGCAGCGGGTTTGCATGTTCCATAACAATCACCCATTCCTTTCGTTTCACTCAGGCCTATGCTCAAGAGCGCAATGATTTGCCAGTGTGATCGCCCGTATATGCCCGGGATCGCGCTAAATTCAAGTAACCGTTACGCCCGAGGGTATCACAGCGGCAAATCTTTCGCCCTACACGCCGGAATAGGCTGCAAAGCCAGCGTCAATCGGCAATACCACGCCCGTAATCGCACCGGCAGCCTTCTCATCACAGAGAAAGAACACGCCACCCAAAAGCTCCTCGCCATCTACAAAGCGCCCCATGGGCGTCCCTGCCAGAATTTTACCCGATCTGGGTGTCGGTGTGCCGTCCTCATTGAACAGCAGCCTGCGGTTTTGGTTGGATACCAGAAATCCGGGGGCAATCGCATTGCAGCGGATACCGGTTCCGGCAAAATGCGTCGCCAGCCACTGGGTAAAATTCGACACAGCCGCTTTTGCCGCAGAATACGCCGGAATCTTCGTAAGCGGTATATAGGCATTCATGGATGAAATGTTTAAGATGCACCCCGCCTTCTTCTCCACCATATCCCTTGCAAATATCTGTGTAGGAATTAAGCTCCCCTGAAAATTCAGCTTAAATACAAAATCTACACCGTCTGCATCCAGATCAAAGAAGGTCTTTTGCCCTTCGGATGCCTCATGATGATACTCGTTGTCGGTTGTAGCTCTCGGATTGTTGCCTCCTGCGCCGTTGACCAGAATGTCACACGGGCCTAAATCTTTTAAAATCTGTGCATGCACCGCCTCCAGCGCTTCGGCCTCCAGCACGTTCGCCTGATATCCCTCGCATAAATATCCGTTTGCTCTGCACGCATCCGCCAGCTTTTTCACTGCCTCCTCATTCAAATCCAGAGCCGCAACCTTCGCTCCGGCCTGTGCAAATGCATGCGCCATCGTCCCGCAGAGCACGCCGCCCGCTCCGGTAACCACTACTACTTTTCCTGAAAAATCAATATTTAACGGTAAATTCATTCTTTTTGCTCCTTTCCATATATTGCCCGCTCACATTGCCCGCGGGCATTTCGTCAGAAATCATGCCGAAATAGCTTTCGCTCTTTGATCCCCTCCCTGGTGTACTGCAGCGTTCATACTTTGCCAGATGACTTGCTTGAATTTCCATCTGCCGCGTTGGCCTCACTCAACGATGCCACCGCATCGCCTCGTTCAGCCGCCTTGCAGGCTGAAAATTCATTCTGCGTCATTTGGCTGAAACTGAATGGTACAGCACACCAGCGGCTTCCCTGCCGCCGTCTTCTATTTCGCTTGCGCTGACATCTTCTCCAGCATATCCCAACAACCCCAAAGGTACATGATCCCCAGCGCCCGGTCATAGAGTCCGTACCCCGGCCTGCACTGCTCATCCCAAATGTGCCGCCCATGGTCCGGGCGCACATAACCGGTATAGCCGCAGTCATGATATGCTTTCATGATATCCAGAATACCCGTGTCACCGTCGCAGTCCCGGTGGGATGCCTCGGTGAAGTCCCCGTTTGGATAATGTCGGACGTTTCGGATATGAGCAAACGCAATGCGGTCACAGTATGTGCGCACGATATCCGCAACATTATTTTCCCTGTTCGCTCCCAGGGAACCGGAACACAGGCACAGACAGTTATACTCGTCGTCAACCATCTCAAGAAAACGCCCGATAGATCCCTTGTCGCACAGCAGTCGGGGAATACCGAAAATATCCCAGGGCGGGTCGTCCTGATGGATGGCCATCTTGATTCCCGTCTCTCGGCAGGTGGGCATGATAGCCTCCAGAAAATATTTCAGATTCTCCCACAGCTTTTCCTTCGTCACCGGACGGTACGCCTCAAAAAGCTCATCCAGCTTTGCCATCCGCTCCGGCTCCCATCCGGGAAATGTCATGCCATGGAGATTTTTCAAAATATACTCTGCCATCGCCTTGTAATCATCCTGGATGCGGTCCTTCTCATAAAACAGCGCCGTGGAGCCATCCTCCAGCGGATGAAACAGATCCGTCCTCGTCCAGTCAAAGATCGGCATAAAATTGTAGGTGACAACCTTTACCCCGAACTTTGCGAGGTTGCGAAGCGTCGTCTTGTAGTTTTCAATATATTTGTCGCGGGTGGGCAGGCCGATCTTAATGTCGTCGTGGACATTGACGCTCTCCACGACCTCCATGTGGAAGCCTGCGCCCTCAATTCGGCATCTGACCTTCTCGATTTTCTCCGCCTCCCAGACCTCTCCGGCCTGTTTCTCGTGCAGCGCCCAAACCAGCCCGGTCACACCCGGAATCTGTTTGATCATCTCAGGGGTAATGCTGTCGTTTCCATCCCCGTACCAACGAAATGTCATCTGCATTTTGCTTTCCTCCTATATAAGTTTTGCGGCCATTGGCAGGCCGGTGCTTAAGAACGGAACGTAAGTCACCAGCAGAAGCCCGATCAGGATCGCCGCGTAATACCAGATCATATACGGAATCGTCTTTGCCAGCGTGGTATTTCCAACCTTAATCGATACAAACAGCGTATTTCCTACCGGCGGCGTAATGTTGCCGATACACAGGTTGTACACAAGAATCAGGCCAAAATGTACCGGATGCATGCCAAAGGTCTTCACGATCGGCAGGAACAGCGGTGTGAAAATCAGGATTGCAGGCGTTACATCCATAAATGTACCGGCAATCAGAAGAATCACATTCATAATCAGCAGAATCATCACATAATTGTCGGTCAGTCCAAGCAAAGCCGCCGATACCGCCTGGGGAATCTGTAAGAATGCCATGACCCATCCGAGAATATTTGATACACCGATCAAAAATACAACCATGCCGCTCATCTTAGCGCTGTCCACAACGATCTTCCAGAATGATTCCAGCGTAATATTTTTATAAATAATTCCCAGTACAAGCGCATACACAACCGCAACCGCCGACCCTTCTGTCGCCGTAAAAATACCCACCACAATTCCTCCGATTACGATGATAATGAGCGACAGTGCAGGCAGCGCCCGAAGGGTAGCACTCCCGAGATTTTTCCAGTCAAATCTGCCCTCCTTGCCCCGATAGCCTTTTCGCTTTGCGAGAATGACGCCGACTATTATACAACAGAGTGCCCAAAGGATTCCGGGAATATACCCGCCCAGGAAAAGTGCGGCCACAGACGTTCCCCCAGATGCCAGTGAGTAGGTAATCAAAGCGTTTGACGGCGGAATCAAAAGGCCGGAGGGTGCGCTTGCTCCGTTTGTAGCCGCACACAGCGCCGGATCGTAGCCCTGCTCCTCTTCGCCTTCCTTCACCATGCTTCCAACTGCGGCAGCCGCCGCAGAGGCCGAGCCGGAAATTGCACCGAACAGTGCGTTGGCGCCGGCATTTGTTACCAGAAGCGCACCCGGAAGCTTGCCGAGAATGGCCATCACAAAATCTACCAGCCGCTTTGCGATTCCTCCCTGATTCATCAGATTACCCGCCAGAATAAAAAAAGGAATCGCAGTCAGACTGAACTTACTCATGCCCACAAAGGTTCTCTGGGCCGCGGTTACAACCGACACATCCAAAGGAACCGTCGGCAGAATCGCCACCAGCGCCGATATACCGATGGAATATGCTATCGGCACGCCAAATGCCAGCAGCACCAATAATACAACGAGAATAATTACCAGTGATTGTATTGCCATTTATACCGCCTCCCTTTCTCCCACATTGTTTTGTAATATATCAATGATATTAAGAATCGTGTAAACCATATTCAGGACACCGCACAGCGGCAGCACCACATAAAAAATGCCGATAGGCACGCCCAGCGAGGAAGTCATCTGTCCCATCGCCAGCGTCGTGATCTGAAGGCCTCCAAACACGAGGATCGTCGCCGAGAAGAGAAACGCAATGATTTCCCCGAGGCAGTTCAGTGCCTTCTGCGGCGCCTCACGAAAACGCTCCACAATAATCGGAATATTCATATGCCCTCTCTCGCTGGTGACAATCGACGCACCCAGCAGACTCATCCATGCAAACAGATATCCAACCAGCTCCTCCGACCAGGTGGAAGGATTTTTCAACACATATCTCGTCAAAACCTGCCAGCAGGTAAGAATAACCATTGCAAGAAAACTGATCCCTGCCAATCCATTCAAAATCCGGGTAATCCCATTTCGAAATGCTCTCATTTTGACCTCCTATTCCTCCTATATTCAATGTAACGCCCGCTCGCCTTCGCTCACGGGCAAGTCGTCGGAAGGCATGCATACAACTTCCTCCTCTGTTTCTGCCGGGTACCGGCTGTTGTATTCCAGTATCTTGTCATAAATGGGTTTCAGGTCAGGATACTGCCCCAGCATTTCCGAATGCATCGCCTGACAGGTCTCCTGGAAGGGCTTCGTATCCGGATACAGGAATGTCACGCCCTGATCGTGTTCAGCCCTTTCCTTTGCCGCCTCTACCGCATTGACCCACTCCTCGCGCTCCACACGATTCACCAGCGCAAAACCTTCCTCAAAAATTTCCCGCTCCTCATCGGAGAGTCCCTCCAAAAAGGCGCAGTTACCGATCAGAATATCAGGAATCATCTGGTGCATATCGTAGGAATAATACTTGCACACATCCCCATGCCCGTTGGAGGTCAATGCCATCTCATTATTCTCCGCGCCGTCAATCACCTTGGACTGCAACGCTGTATACACATCGCCAAATCCCATCGGTGTCGCGGAACCGCCCAGAAGATCCATCATCCGTACATTTGTCGGGGACTGCTGAACACGTATTTTCAGGCCCTTCAAATCCTCCGGCGCCTCGATCGGCACTGACACGGTATAAAAATTTCTTGTTCCCGCATCAATCCATGTCACCGCCTCAAAGCCGGCTTTTTTCGTGGACTCAAAAATCGGGTCCACAACCTCCGTATCATCCATTGCCGCATGGTATGCCTCTGCCGATGCAAATAAATAGGGCAGATTGAACAGCGTGTAATTCTCGGAAAACGTCTCCAAAATAGAATTACTTGCCACACAAAAATCCACCGCACCTGTCTGGGTCAGCTGCACCATGTCCGTCTGAGAACCGAGCAGCTCACTGGGATAAATTTCCACATCATATTTATCCCCCAGCTTGCTCTCAATATACTTCTCAAACTCCAGTAACGCCACGTTCGTAGGATGATCTGTCGCCTGATTGTGTCCGATTCTGACACTCTGCCTCCCGCCGCCTTCGTTTGAGCCGCAACCTGAAAGGACTGCCGCCAGCATCCCGGCGCCAACCATCACAGCACACATTCTGCGATATTGTTTCATCTTGTTTCCTCCTTTTTGCTGTAGCGCCCGTTCGCAAATTTAAGGTGACGCCCGCTCACAAAGTTCACGGGCAATTCGTTGGAAAGCATTCCAGAAAATGCTTCGCATTTTGCTTTCCTCCTCTCGGGCATTTCGTCGGAAGGCATATATATAAAATGCTGCGCATTTTGCCTTCCTCCTATCATACTTTTGACTGTTTTCATAAACAAAACCGGTCTTGTTTTTGATATAGTTAGTATACCAAATTTCATTTTTTATTACGTGGTAGTAACAGCTTGAAATATGGTAAATCTTGCCATATAATATTTTATATAAATAACTTTTTTGTCTATATTTACCTAATTATGGAGATTGATTTTGTATAATATGTATAAAGAAGAGTTTAATCCAAGCCAGATTATGACGGAACGGTACTTCGAATTTCACCATACATATAATGAGACGCCCCCGACGGTTGAATTTCATCAACATCCCTTTTATGAAATTTTTTTCTTCCTATCCGGAAATGTAAATTATATCATAGAGGGAAAAAATTACAGCCTGCGCCCCGGGGATGTGCTTTTGACCAGCAGCTCCGATATCCATCGCCCGGACATCCATCCGGGGAAGCCTTACGAGCGGGTTGTCATATGGCTCGCAGACGATTTTTTCGGACATTTGAAGGATCTTTACGGAGAAGATCTGACCGCCTGCTTCACCGATGCCGCGTTAAAGGACTATCGTCTGATCCGCCCGGACAGCCAGAATATTCTGCATTTGAAGCAGCTCTGTGCAAAAATCTCTGAGGCGAAGCACAGCATGGAAATCGGAAGCGCCGCTCTTGCCTCCGCATACCTGACAGAATTTCTGGTGCATGTAAGCCGCGCTTACTATGATACCCCGGATTCCGTCAAATATGATGTCACAGAAAACGAGAAAGTAAATCAGATTATATCGTATATTAATGAAAACCTTACGGAAAACATCTCACTGGACGATCTGGCGGCAAAATTTTACATCAGTAAATATTATTTAAGCCGGCAATTTAAGCAATTTACCGGCTTATCACTCTATCAGTATATTGTGAAAAAAAGGTTGATTTTGGCCCGAAATATGCTACGGAAAGGCTATTCTGTGATGGACTCCTGCCTGCAGTGCGGATTTGGCGATTACTCGAATTTTCTGAAGGCATTTAAACGGGAGTTTGGAAGAAATCCCAGCAATATCCGGCGAATCCGGTAGATCTTCATGCCCCGTTTCGGGAATCCGCAATATTCCTGCGCACCATCATGCAGCTCTCGTTTTACCCTGTATGGATGCCGCAAACTGCCTTGTCATGGCTGCTGCCCACGCAAAATTCCGATCAGCTGCGCCACGTCATCCTCGCTCGTGGCCCAACTGGTAGCAAACCGGACAACGGTGTGGGTCTCGTCCGGTTTTTCCCAGAAGCTAAATTCTACCAGTTCTGACAGGCGCTCCATCTGACCATCCTCCAGCACACAGAAAATCTGGTTCGTGGGCGTTTCCATATACAGCTGATAGCCGTACTCCCGGAGTGCGGCCTTTATTTTTCCCGAAGTCCTAATAGCGTTTTCGCCAATGTGCTCATAGAGCCCATCGGTAAACAGCTCCAAAAACTGGATGCCCAGCATCCTGCCCTTTGCAAGCACCGCACCGCTTTGCTTCATGACAGAGAAAAAACAGGGAATCGTCCGGGGCTTCGGAAGCACAAGCGCCTCGCCGAAGAGCGCGCCGCACTTCGTCCCTCCGATATAAAATGCATCGCTAAGCCGTGCAAGGTCTTTTAAAGTCACGTCATTCTCAGGACAGGCCAGGGCATACGCCAGACGCGCACCGTCCACGTAGAGCGGAATATGGTACGTTTGGCAGACATCGCCGATATCCTGCAGCTCCTTTAAAGAATAGAGCGTACCGTACTCGGTAGGCTGAGAGAGATACACCATGCCGGGCATAACCATATGCTCGTGGGTTTCATCCTGCCAGTAGGACGCGAGCACGTCCCGCACCTGCCCTGCGGAAATTTTTCCGAGGGTATGGGGAACTGTCAGCACCTTGTGCCCTCCGGCCTCAACGGCACCCGCCTCATGTACGCTGATATGCCCGCTCTCCGCTGCGATCACTCCCTGATAAGACGCAAGCATCGCACCGATCACAACGGCGTTTGTCTGCGTGCCGCCCGTAAGGAAATAAACCTCGGCTTGCGGCGCACCGCAGGCCGAACGAATCCGCGCCCGCGCCTCCTGCGAGAAGGAATCTGCGCCGTACCCCGGCGACTTCCATAAATTGGTCTCCATGAGCCGCCGCATAATTTTCGGATGCGCGCCCTCCAAATAATCACAGGAAAATAACAGCTTTTTTACCGGAATGTCCATCAGTCCCCTATCCTTTCTAATTTTGGCTCATAGCTCTCCCGGGCCCGCTCCCAGAACACAGCGTTCTCCCCGGCCTCCCCGCACCAGGCATACCGCGCCTACCTCACCAGCAGATGCCTCAAATACTCCAGCAGCATCGCGATTCCGGTGACATTTTCACCGCCTCTGGGGATAATCACATCCGCGTAGCGCTTGGAGGGTTCCACAAACTCCTCATGCATCGGCTTCACCGTGGCGGCATACTGCTCTAAAATCGAAGCAATGCTTCGGCCGCGCTCCTTCATGTCCCTGCGGATACGGCGCATCAAACGCTCATCCGCATCGGCATCCACATAGATCTTTGCGTCCATCAGATCCCGCAGCTCCTTATTTTCCAGAATCAAAATGCCCTCGATGATAATGACATTTTTCGGCTCGATATGTACCGTCTCATCCACGCGATTATGGATCGTAAAATCATACACCGGGATATCCACCGCCTGCCCCTTGATCAGCCTGCGCAAATCCTCCGCCATGCGTCCGGTATCAAAGGCGTTTGGATGATCGTAGTTAAGCTGGCTGCGCTCCTCATAGTCGAGATTGTCGTGAGCCTTATAATAGCTGTCATGTCCCAGCACGATAATATCCGTGCCGAAATATTCCTCGATTTTTTTTACAATAGTCGTCTTGCCGGAGGCCGAGCCTCCGGCAACGCCTACAACACGAATTTTATCCATGCCTTCCTCCTCAGGTATCCTCGGGGCGCTGTAAAATAATTGCCCTGCAATTAAAAACAGAAAAGACAAGCGAAACAACGATAATCGATGTCTTGTTTGCCACCACGGAGGTCATCTGTGAGTCCACATACATCAGCCCGATCGCCGTAGCCAGCGTCGCCAGAAGCACATAGACGATTCCCGCCTGCCACTTTTTGATAATTTTTTTATCATAGCAGAGCACCTTTGGAATCGCCTCCGCCATCAGACTGACGGGCCAGGAAACAACTGCGCCTACCACAAAAAATATCGTTACACTTTTCACCGAATGATATGTAAAGCCAAAAATGCTCATAATCTCTCCGCCAAATACGGACATCACGGCAATCGCCCCGATAAACAGTATGCCCGCGGCAAAAAACACGACGGCGTTATCCAAAACACCCCTGACACTTCTTCTATTCACATGCATCTTATCACTCCTGACAAAAGACGGCATGGCCCTATAAGCCCTGCCGTCTGATTGAAACAACTATACTTCTATACTCTGGAAAGATACTCGCCTGTTCTCGTGTCAATCTTAATCACATCGCCCTGATTGACAAACAACGGCACGGATACGGTTGCACCGGTCTCGACAGTCGCAGGCTTGGAAGCTCCGGTTGCGGTGTCACCCTTAAATCCAGGCTCGGTCTCGGTAATCTCCAGCTCCACAAACAGCGGCGGCTCCACTGCAAATACATTCCCGTTGTGAGAACACATCTTTACCATCTCGTTCTCCTTCACGAACTTTAAGGCATCGCCAATGGACGCCGCATCCAAAGCGATCTGGTCGTAGGTCTCCACGTCCATGAAGTAGAACAGATCACCGTCCGCATAGAGATACTGCATATCCTTGCGATCGATACGGGCAGTCGGGCACTTCTCGGTAGGACGAAACGTCTTCTCAACCACACCGCCACTCTTGATATTCTTTAACTTGGTACGGACAAACGCAGCGCCCTTGCCCGGCTTTACATGCTGAAACTCAATAATCTGATAAATGTTTCCCTCTAACTCAATGGTCACGCCATTGCGGAAATCTCCTGCTGAAATCATAGAAATGATCCTCCTTCGATATCTGTCTCGGCGGCAAATATAGTTTTGCGCGCCCATATAGAAATCATAATACTATATACGACAGCATATTTCAAGGTTTTTTTCTTTTTGAGATTCTTCCAAAATTCTCATGGTAACCTTGCAGCCCAAAACTTTGCACTGGTGCAAAGTCCGTGAAATAACGTAGTGGCAGAGATGCAGCAGGCCACCACGAAGCAGTTTTGCACGTCCTGATACCTGTAACAGGACGTCGAAAAATGGACTGTGACTCTTATAAAGCCCGCTGAAACACCCGCTCAAAATACATCTGATAATCAAGACCGTGCAAACGCGAGCCGGATCCGCTCTAAAGCCTGCTCCAAAATACTCCTCGGACAGGCCACGTTGACGCGCTGAAAACCGCTGCCGCTCTCGCCAAACATGCTTCCCCCGTCCAGCCACACGCCGGCCTTTTGAACCATCCACTGATCCAGCTCCTCTGCGGGGATCCCCGTCCCCCGGAAATCAAGCCAGGCAAGGTACGTCCCCTCATGCTTAATCATGCGGACACCGGGCAGCTTTGTCTCCACAAACCGCTTCGTGAAGGCAATATTTTCCCGCACATACGCCATCATCGCCCTGTACCAGACATCGCCGTGCGCATAGGCCGCCTCGCATGCCGCCAGTCCCATAAGGCCAATCTGACCCATGCCAGCCGCAGACATTTCCTTTTTGAATTGATTTCTCAGCTCTAAGTCCGGTATGAAAATATTTGACTGCACCAGCCCGGCCAGATTAAAGGTTTTGCTCGGAGCCGTGCACGTCACACTGATCTGCTCAAACTCCTTTTTCAGGTTTACAAACACCTGATGCTCTCCCTGAAAAACAAAATCGTGATGAATCTCATCGCAGACCACGAGGACGCCGTGCGACAGGCAGATTTCCCCGATGCGCAAAAGCTCCTCCGCTGTCCATATCCGAGCCACCGGATTGTGCGGACTGCACAGGAGAAACAACTTTACGTTTTCCCTGACGATCTTCTGTTCAAAATCGTCAAAATCAATGTGATAGCGACCATCCTCCGCCAGATAAAGATCGCTGCTCACAATCCTTCTGCCGTTTTCCCGGATGACCGACGAAAACGGATAATAAACCGGGCGCTGCAAAAGAACGGCGTCCCCCGACTGTGTGTACGCCTTTACCGCCATAGCCAGTGCAAACACGACCCCCGGCGTCCTGACAAGCCATGCTTCCTCCGGCTCCCAGCTGTGATGACGCCGCATCCAGTCCCGCACGGTCTCGAAATAAGGCGTCGATACATCGCTGTAGCCGAAAATGCCGCCTGCCGCACAAGCTGCCAGAGCATCCTCCACATAGGACGACGTCTTAAAATCCATGTCCGCCACCCACAGCGGCAGCAGGCCCTCCGGCATGCCAAACGCACCTGCAAAATCATACTTGACACTTTTTGTATTTCTCCGGTCAATGACCTTATCAAAATCCAGGTTTCTCTCCGACATAAACGTTTCCTCCTCCCATTTCAGTTATCTTAACACCCTTCTCCCATCTACTCAATAGGTTTATTGGTATTTTTTGCAAAAACTATTGAATCCCCATCTGGCATAGGCTAAAATAAACGCAGAAAACACATCCGTTCGCATCCGTTCAGACAAACTGACCAGGCCGGACTGTTACCGAAAAAGGCAAATACCGTGGATCAGAGGAGGTAGCCGTATGATTTCAACAAAGGGCAGATACGCATTACGGGTCATGTTAGACCTTGCCGGGCAGGCGGAAAATACCTATACACCGCTCAAGGAGATTGCTGCCCGGCAGGAAATTTCAGAGAAATATCTTGAGATCATACTGAAA
>CASCGD010000061.1 GCA_949132985.1 uncultured Lachnospiraceae bacterium | reverse complement strand
CCTGTGGTCGTCTCCTCACAGCCGCCGATAATGTTCGGAATGAGGTGAGGCATCTGTGTATGCACCATCGTCACCAGATCACCGCCGTCATCAATAATAATGTTCGGCTCCGCCTCCAGTACATGGCGGATGTGTGTCTCGTACTCTTCCGGCGTCGCATTGTACCAGGCATGTACCTCAAGCCCCGCCTTTACAAGCGCTGCCGCCACATCGTCCTGAGTGGACAAAGGGTTTGATCCTGTCACATACATCTCAGCGCCGCCTGCGGCAAGCACCAGACAAAGATACGCCGTCTTCGCCTCCAGATGTACGGACAGTGTTACCTTCTTGCCCGCAAAGGGTTTGCTCTCGGAAAATTCCTTTTCCAGGGTGCGAAGCAGGTCGCAGTTCCTCTTCACCCACTCGATTTTTCTCTCACCGGATTCGGCAAGATTAATGTCTCTGATTTCACTGCCCATGATAGTGTCCTCCTAAAATATTAATCAGCCGAATTTTTATTATAGTGATGGTCGTCTGTCCTATCATCACTTATTATGTCTGCGAGGCTGGCGTGAATTATACGCTCGTCTCGAAAAACATCTCTTTATACCAGCAGACGGTCTCGGTGTACGCCTGATAGATTGTGTTGGTATCTACATTCAGCACGATAAGCTGTCTGCTGATCTCCTGCCAGTCCGCAGCCTCATAGTTTACCACAAAAGAGTAAATCCCTGCCAGATCTCCCGTGCCCCGCACAAGCGCATCCTCAATCTCTTTAGAGACCGTAACCATCTTCATCGCGTCTTCCATAGGCATATTTAAGATGATATTCAAAATGGAAAACAGACCCATCAGAAATACTTCTGCCGATTTCGTTCCCAGTCCGAAGACAGGAGCCAAGCTCTCCATAAATTTCGCACGGAGCATGGAGGTTCTCGCCACTTCATTCGGTCTGTCCGCGCACAGCTCCTTTGTAATCACGGTATTGATCCACTTTTTCAACTCCCGCTGTCCCAGAATTGCCGCCGCATGGCGGATGGAAGTTACCTGGGAATTGATCGCGATGTGGTTCACCATCTTGAGAAGTTCCACTACCAGCGCGGTATCTCTTCCGATGACATCTGCCGCCTTTGTCAGCTCAAAATCCGGGGCATTAACGATATTCATAAGCTCCAGATAGTTGATTTTCAGCGGGGAAACCTCGTTCTCCCCCTTTGTGATCGGGATGCGGTAAAACTTGCCCTCGAACCGATAGAAATCCTGATCCTCTTTCAAGCTGTCAAATATTTCCTGACTGTCAATATTTCCCACACATATTTTAATCTGCGGATACTGTCTTTTGAAATAAATCTTCGCTTTTGCGAGCTCCACCGCTTTTTGGTCTAAAATAACATAATCCATCAGCTTAAGCAGATCCCTGTTTTCCTCATACCGGCTTACAGGCAGTTTTGACATCGCCAGCATATAGCCTTTTTCCTTCAGCTGTGCAAAACGCTTTCTGTAGGCTTCGCTGTTCTCCACCTCATTGTCAAACACAAGAACAACCCTGCCGCGGAACTCGTCGCATTTCGATTCAAGATCTGAAAATACCGCAATATGGCTTACCGGAATCAGCACAACTGTCCCCGGAGACAAAGTGTCAATGCCAATATTATGTACAATCTCCAGACCTTCGATCTCAGCCAGACCATTCGGACTGCTCGATCCGAAAATCGGCGGATTCAAAAGGCTGTTTTCCCTCTGTGAGGCCAGCGCGTAAGCCGAAACCTTCATGTCCTTATCAAAATATGGTATCAGTGTTGCCAGCATATCCGTTCCCCTCCCCAAATACCTTTGTCTTCCGCAGTGCAGGCTCCCCGCCGCTGTTATTCCCTTTCCTCGCAGTGCAGCTCGATTCCGCTTCGCTTCATCTCGCTCACGGGCTGTCGCCCTATACATCCGTCAGAATAACCGCTTCGGTGAGCAGGCTCCCCGCCGCTGTTATTCTGGCGGATGTGCACTGCTCGATGCTTATATGTAGATTATACCAAAAAAGTTCCTATAATTCCATAATTATTTAGTAAGTTTTCTTGTCAAGACCCATTCTGACAATAATATCCTGAATCTTTCCGTAGACAAGCTTCTCGTCTATGGTCAGAAGTTTCCGGCCTTCCATCGTAATCTGTCCGTTGATGATAACCGTATCCACCTCGGAACCGTTGGCGGAATAGGACAGCCCGGCGATCAGATTGTTTCTGGGCGTGAGGGATGGCGTATTCAGATCAAGAATCGCCAGATCCGCTTTCTTGCCAACCTCAATAGATCCAATCTCCTTCTCCAGCCCGAGCGCCTTCGCGCCGTTGATGGTCGCTATACGGAAACCTTCCTTTGCGCTGACACACTGCGGCGTCTTTCCCGTGCCTTTATGAATCAGCGTCAACAGACTCAGCTCATGGAACAGGTTCAGGCAGTTATTGCTCGCTGCGCCGTCTGTGCCAAGACACACATTGATGCCCGCGTCAAGCATTTTCGCAATCGGCGCAAAGCCGTTCCCGAGTTTCATATTACTTGCCGGGTTGGTCACAACGCTCACATTTTTCCGTTTTAAGATAGCAATATCTTCGTCCGTGACCTGCACACAGTGCGCCGCAATTGCCGGCACATCGAAAATACCGCATTTCTCCGCCAGAGCAATCGGCGTGCATCCATACTTTTCCTGAATCTGTGAAATTTCGCTCTCGCTCTCCGACAGATGCACATGAATGCCCATTTTTTCCTTTTTTGCCTCAGCCGCCACGATCTTTAAAAATTCGTCGTCACAGGTGTAAGGCGCGTGCGGCCCCAGCTTAAAGGTAAGCCTGTCACAGTCTTTCGCGGCATCCCGCTCTTCGTAAGCCTGACGCAGGCGGGACTGCCCCGCCTCATCATTGCCGCTGCCCACAAGACCACGGCAGATCACGGCACGCATGCCGGACTCCTTCACGGCGCGGGTCGTCTGGTGAATGTTCATCTGCATATCGTTGAAACAGGTGGTGCCGCTCTTCATCATCTCGATAATCGCCAGATTCGCACCCCAGTAAGTGTCCTCGTCCGTCATCTGCTGTTCGATCGGATCGATCGTCCCAAAAAGCCAGTCCATAAAGGAAAGGTCATCCGCCACATTTCGCATAAAGGACATGTAGGAATGGGTATGGCAGTTAATCAGCCCCGGAATCACCAGCTTATCCGTACCGTCAATCACCTTATCTGCGGTAAATCCCGCCGGCATATCACCGATCCCCGCTATTTTGTCCCCCTCAATATAGAGCGATGTCTCTTGGATCACATCTTCCGAGCCCTCAGGCAAAACCACGAGGGCATTCTCAATTACAATTCCCATTTTTACCTCCATTACCCGTTTACAATATTTCTCTCTTCCCCGTCCAGAAACGCCTGTATGTTTTTCGCCACTTCATCCACCAGACGCTCCCTCGCCTCCGTGCTCGCCCACGCCAGATGCGGGGTGATAATCAGCTTTGTGCTGTCCTTGATCTCATTTAACGGATTATCCCTGCTGATGGGTTCCTTCTCCAGTACGTCAAGACCCGCAGCCGCGATCTGCTCCCGCGTCAGCGCCTCATAGAGCGCCTGTGTATCCACCACCGGACCCCTCGCCACGTTGACAAGAACAGCCGACTGCTTCATCTTGGAAAACGCCTCTTTGTTGATGAGCCCTCTCGTTCTGTCGCTCAGAGGACAGTGCAGGGACAAGATATCCGACTGCGCAAGAAGCGCGTCAAACTCCACTCTCTCATACTCTGTGCAGGTGCTCTTGCCGGAAGCCGAATAAAAGATTACTTTACAGCCCAGAGCCTGCGCCACGCGCGCCACCCCGCGACCGATATTTCCCATGCCCACGATGCCCCATGTCTTTCCCTCAAGCTCGCGAAAGGGTCGGTCGAAATTGGAAAAACGGTCCTGCGCGCCATATTCGCCGGATTTCACATAATTGTCATAGTGAATCAGATTCTCCTCAAGCGCCAGAGCCAGCAGAATCGTGTGCTGCACCACTGCCGCCGTGCTGTAATTCACCACATTTGCAACCTTGATGCCGCGGCTTTTGCAGTACGCCAGATCCACATTGTCAAATCCTGTCGCAAACAGACAGATCAGCTTCACATTCGCTGCATCCTTCAAAGTGCTCTCATTCATGGGCGCTTTGTTCGCGATAACGATATCCGCGTCCTTCACCCGCTCCGCCGTATTTTCCGCCACTGTGTTCGGGTAATAAGTCACCTCACCGAATTTTTCGTAGCAGCTTACATCCACGTCCGTTCCCACGCTGTTGCGCTCCAAAACCACAAGCCTCATAGGCACCTCCCGATAAATAATTATTTTAGCTCACATAATTGTCAAAATACCCCTGAATCAAAACCACCGGCGTGCCCTTGTCACCCGAACCGCTCGTCAGGTCGCACAGAGAACCGATCAGGTCGGTCAGCCGTCTGGGGGTTGTACCCTGGGACGCCATATCGCCTACCAGATTATCCTTCTTTTCCCTGATGCGGTCGGAAATCGCCTCTTTGAGCGCCTCGCCGGACAAATCCTTAAAATCATTGTCTGCCAGATATTTTAATTTCACTTCATTGGGCGTACCCTCCAGCCCCGGCGTGCTGGCGGGAGAAACGCAGGGGTCGGCAAGCTCCCAAATCTTTCCTACCGGATCTTTGAACGCGCCGTCACCGTAGACCATAACTTCCACATGTTTGCCGGTTCTGTCCAAAATAGCTTTCTGGATATCCATCACCAGATCGGTACACTCCCTCGGGAACAACTTGATCGTGTCCTCGGTGGACTTATTGGAGCCAAGCAGACCGTATTTCTCGTTGCATCCGCTGCCGTTTACAGGCTGGTTCAAAATATCGTCCAACCCGGCAACAACCTCCACGCCCGCGTCCCTGAGAAGCCTCTTCGTGCGCGCCCTCGTGTGAATATCGCAGTTTATCACTTTCTTTGTATAAGGAAGAATACTGCGGCAGTCGTTGGCAAAGAGAATCTCTACCTCCGCGCCCGCCTCTTTGATCAGCTCTTCATAATACGCCACATAATCCACCCCGGTAAACGGATGCTTATTCTCTCCAAAAAGTTCGCGGTATTTTTCCAGTGTCAGCACATCGCTGTAAGGATTGACCCCCGCCCCATCCAATTGATCCAGTGAGACGAGCTCATTGCCCACTTCATCGCTTGGATAACTGAGCATCAGCACAATCTTCTTCGCGCCCATTGCGATTCCCCTTAAGCAGATCGCAAAGCGGTTCCTCGATAAAATAGGAAAAATGACGCCAACCGTCTCACCGCCGAGCTTTTCCCTCACATCCTGGGCAATCGCCTCCACTGTGGCATAGTTACCCTGCGCCCTCGCCACGATGGACTCCGTCACCGCAATCACATCCCTGTCACGAAGCGCAAACCCTTCCGCCCCGGATGCGTCCATCAAACTGTCCACAACAATCTTCGCCAAATCATCTCCCTTTCGGATAATCGGGCAGCGTATACCTCTCGATACTGTTCCTACTTTTCTTTCCATCTGTTGTTCCCTTCTCTCTTGCAATATGATTTCCCTCCGGACAGCAGCGGACCATACGCCGTCCTCTCTTATTTTTACAAAAAAGATCGGAAAAATCAATAAATTACTGCAATAAAATATAAAAATCTCTTGACCCTTACACTGCGTCATAGTGTACAGTGTTCTTATCGGGAACAGGAAACCATCTGAAACGGAGGAAAACATGAGAACAGTAAAGGAACTTTCAGATATCACGGATATCAGCGTGCGCACGCTCCACTACTACGACCAGATCGGGCTGCTTACACCCACGGCAAAAAGTGAGGCGGGATACCGGCTTTATGACGATAAAGCGCTGGAAACCTTACAGCAGATTTTGTTTTTCCGCGAATTTGACCTTCCTTTAAAGAAGATCAAAGCCATCATGGACGACCCTGTCCTCGACCAGAAACAAATACTACAGATGCAACGGGAAATGCTGGTAGCGCAGAAAACACGTACAGAGCGTTTAATCGCCAGCATTGACGATATTCTGAAAGGAGAGAATAATATGGATTTTGCAATTTTCAACAGAACGGAAATAGAGGAAATGTTTGACGCCATGTACGCGCAGATGCCGGAGAATATCCGCCAGATTGCCATTGACGAGTTTGGAGGCGCAGAAAAATGGCGGGCGCACTATATCGAAGCGCTGTCGTCGGAACAGATGCAGAAATCTTATGCAAAGGTCATCGAATGGTACGGCGGAAAGGAGGCTTATCAGGACGCCTCTAAGAATCCGATGAGCAAAGAAGCCGCGGAAAGCTATCAGCGCAGAATCGACACAATCCTGCACAAGCTTGCCGAAAAACGCGGCTGTCCTACAGATTCCTTCGAGGTCAAGGAAATCGTAGGAGAATATGGTTTCGTGATGAAGCAGGCGGCAGGCATTAAAAAGGAGCAGGATTTTATGCTCGCCCACGCAAAATTTTACCGCCAAGAGCCCATGCATTCCAAGCTGGATCAGGAGTACGGCGAGGGAAGCGCCGCGTTTTTTGCGGACGCGATTGAGACATTTTATCGGAAGTCGGAATAAAAATACTACCTGTATAACTGCTCTTTCCAGCCGGCGCCATCGCACAAAGTTTGGCGTCGGCTTTCATTCTTTCTTGTATCTGGTTATCTTTCTCCAAATTTGCCGGAAATCCCATTTTTTCATGTACAATTTGTCATTGATTATCCTTTTGGGTGGAGCGGGGGCCGATTGCAATCCTATAAATATCCGCGGCTTCCCCTTCGCAGGAAAAGCTCCGCTCATAAGCGCCGCCGTTTTTCCGTATGACTTTCACAGACGCAGCGTTTTCCTTTTCGACGGAAATATGAAGTTCTTTCATTCCCGCCTCTTTTGCTGTCTTTAAAAGCTGACTCAGCATCTCTGACGCATACCCCTTTTTTCTTTCGGAAGGGCGCACGCTGTAACCGCAATTCCCCAGATCCTTCAAAAAGTCATTCAGCGTATGCCTCAGATCAATGATACCGACAATCCTGCCGTCACTCTTTCTCACCGCAAAAAAAGTGTCCGTGACCACCCAGTTTTCATTTACCGTCGCAGGATCGGTATTTCGCGTTACACAAGTCAGCCACTCCTCGTAACTCTCCGTCTTGTCAAAAAGCCCGCTCCCGTAAATAATCTTTTCCCCGTGCCGAAAATGCTCCTCACGGTACGCAAGCGCTTCTTCCCTATGTTCCAAAGTGGGTCTTACCAGACAAATATCATTTTTCATGTCAAACCTCCTCTGCCAGTAATCGCATTCTTATTTCGTTTGTTATCTGAGCGGGAATATTTCGGTCCATCTCCATCAGTCTGCTGTACATTCGCACGCCTTGATACGCGAACACAAGCATATGAAAAACAGCTTCCGGATCTGCGCAGTTAAATTCTTTTGTGCCTATTCCATAATGGATCAGTTCCAGCCATGCGGACTTCGAGATTTCATACTGCCTTTTTACCGAGTTGTCTTCTTTAGAAGCTGCCGGATTGCTGTAATATTCACAGATGGCAAGGCTGAACGAACTTTCCCGGTCGCCCATTTCTTTTTCGTATTTTGTCAGAAGCTCCTCCAATATCACAGCCGCCGGAACACGCTTTTCGATTTTTTCACACACATCGTTTTTCTGCTGGTCGGAAAAAGCATTGACAATTTCCAGAAAAATCTGTTCCGTACTTTCGTAATGACGATATAAGCCTCCACGGCTTAATCCTGTCCGCTCACAGATATCTTTCATGGTCACTTCTTTAAATCCCTTTTCCGCAAAAAGCTGATATGCCTTGTCCCGAATTTCCTGTTTTGTCTTGTCTCCTCTCAGGCTCATGCGAATCCTCCACTCAAGCGCTTAATCAAAACTCCTCGCCCATTTCATTTTGCAACACTTATGTCGCTTTCCATTATGCGTCATGCGTGTCGCTTTGTCAAGAAAATTTTTAGCTTATTTTATGCAGCTGCAGACACAGCAAACGGTTAAAATAGACTTTGTTACTCGCCTATGATATACTAAATTTGAATTGAAAACTTTAATTCAAGAATATATGTTACTGGCAAAAGAAGAAAATTCTATTAAAACATATGCGAAATTTAAAAAGGAATATTTATATTTGAAAAGTTTTCTAACGATAGCAGGCGTAAACCTCACAAATATTGATGAAATTAAGGAATAACAATGACCGGCATCTATTTCAGCGGCACAGGAAATACAAAGCACTGTACGGAAAAACTGGTGCGTCTTCTGGATGAAACCGCACAGACAATCCCGATGGAAGATAAATCTGCGGCAGATTTATTATCTCGGCACGATTTCATTGTTCTGGCATACCCTGTCCAGTATTCAAATATGCCCGTTATGGTGAGGGAGTTCATCAAAGACCATTCCGCAATCTGGAATGGCAAAAAGGTGCTCTGCGTCGCTACTCAGGCATTATTTAGCGGAGACGGCGCAGGCTGTGCGGCGCGCTTATTAAGAAAATACGGTGCGGACATTGTCGGCGGCTTACATATCTGTATGCCGGATTCCATCGGTGATGTGAAGCTGTTGAAAAAATCGATCGTGAAACACCGGGAAATGATCCGAACCGCAGATCAGAAAATAGAGAAATGCGCAGCGAAAATCAGACAGGGCAGATACCCGAAAGACGGTTTATATTTCTATGACCGAATCGCGGGACTGTTCGGTCAGCGTCTGTGGTTTTACGGGAAAACAAAGGACTATAGTGACAGGTTAAAAATCAATGATGCCTGTACGGGATGTGGGCTGTGCGCCCGTCTTTGCCCGATGGAAAATATTGCGGTGAAAAACGGCAAAGCTGTTCCCGGAAACCGCTGTACCATGTGCTACCGCTGCATTAATTCCTGCCCGGCGCGTGCGATTACGCTATTGGGAAATACAGTCGTTGCGCAGTACCGTTTTGACAAATATGCGGACGCGGAGGACAGCACAGGCATCCACTAAAATCAGCAGACGCCCGCTATAAATCAAAAATACTCAACTGCGTTTCCTTCCATGACGCCACCTTCTTCTGGCTCACCCTGTCCCCTGCTTCAAGATGACTACACAATAGCGGCGACGCGGGATCATACTTCGACGCGTTCCTCGCCACGCTCTTCTCACTTGCATTTGCATAACAATAGGCGCAGCCGTTCTTGCATGTATGATAAGTTCCTACGTCAACGCTTTCCACACAACCACATGCCGGGCGCTGATTTTTGTCTTTGCAAACCTTCAGTCTGCACCCGGTTATTTTTTCAATCAACGCCTTATCAATACAGCAGTTATGGACGATTCCGCATCCGTCCAGCTCTATTTTTTCCGCGCAGCTGCCGATTTCCATATGATTATCGTCTGCGATCCCGCTCAATTCCCTCGCAAACTTTCTCAGTTCACCTTCATCCAGATCATAGCTGGACAGGCTCTCCATCCTTTTCCTGTTTTTGGCATACATATCCACAAAACTGATCACACATTTGTCGGTATAGCCGTTTAACGCTTCCGCAAGGCTTGTGAATGCTTTTATGTGATACTGCGCCGTGTACTTATCTGAAAAGAAAATGGGATCATATCTCCAAATCACTCTCTCCCTGCCAATTCTACTTGATAGCTCTCGGAAAATCGGAATCATGGACGCTTTTTTATCGGGCACATTTACTTCGACATCATTCCCATACCCCGTAAGCGTAAACTGAAAATAATAAGGGTACGCTTTTAGCTCATCCAGCCTTTCCATCATCGGCAGGGGATTCTTTGTCCAAAAAACGATACAGTCCACCACGTCCGGCGTTATTTTAATTTCGCTGATCTGATGCGCATTTATTGGATTGCGGACATATAAGAAGCCCTCTTTTATTCTGTTGTAAAACCATTCGGAATAATAATTCGGAATGTCAGTTCTCCTGCTTACGCTTAAAATCATCCCACACCTTTTTGCTGTCTGCGGTTCTGCCTATATTTTCAAAAACATCTTCTATATTCCCCGCATCCCTTTACGCTTTCCAATTCCGATATCAGACAACCCTTGTTCCTATGCGCAAATACATAAGCGCCTTCGCAAACCTGCCTTCTATGTCGTGAAAATGTCCGCCCTCATTCCACTCAAAACACACCTGCCCTGCCAGAATTTCCTTCGCCCGCTGTGTGCATTCCGCCACCCGGCTCATGCGCGGATTTTTACTGCGGCTCTCCTTTTTTCCGAGGGAAAGATATATCCGCAAGTCCGTCCGAATCGGCTTTTCCCGCTCCATAAACTCACAGAAACCGTCAAACCAGAGCGACCCGGAAAGGCTGGCGATCACGCCGAACACATCCGTTTTATAAATCGCGTAAACCGCCGTAAGCCCGCCCAGAGAATAGCCAAGCAGCGCCGTGTGTGCCGGTTCCGGTTTCGTCCGATAATGGGCGTCCATGTACGGCTTTATCTTTTCTGTCAGACAGGATAAATAGGCATCCGCCCTGCCCTGCGGCGCTTCCTCCCCCGCCCGGAACGCAGGCGCCGCCCACGGCGTAAAGTCGTCGTTCCAGCTTTCGGGCTGGATGGAAAGAAGAAGAAAGTCCGCCTGCACGCCCGCATTGACCAGATTAGTCACGATCCCTTCTATCGGAATCTCACCGTTGACGTAGATCACCGGGTAACGCGCCTCTCCCTCCCCGTAACCGGGCGGCAGATACAAGCGGCAGTCCATGCCGGCAATCCTCAGTTCCTGTATCAGACATTGCATAGGACATACTCCTTCCCGTTTTGAAATGGCAGGCAATCGCCAAATGTCTGCGTCGCAGCCGCAAACTGAGCAACGCTCAATCAGATCATTACTCGCGGGAATCAATCACCAAGCAGCAGCTCAATCTCCTCCTTGTACGGCGGAATCGTTTTCTCCTTACTGCCCTCCTCGCAAATCCAAGGCGTCTCCAAAATCTTCGGCACCTGAGCAAATCTTTCGTCATGGACAATTCTCTTTAAAATGTCCGTTCCGATATGCCCTTCACCGATATTGGCATGGCGGTCTTTGCGCGCCCCGCAGGCATTCATGCTGTCGTTGACATGTATCGCCGCGATCTGTGAAAGCCCGATTACCTCATCAAACTGCTGCAGCACCCCTTCATAATCCTCAACCAGATGATAGCCCGCGTCATTCACATGGCAGGTATCAAAGCAGACGCGCAGCCTGTCCCTTTTGTGCACACCGTCGTAAATCATTTTCAATTCCTCAAAAGTTCTTCCCAGCTCGCTTCCTTTGCCTGCCATCGTTTCCAGCGCGATCAAAACATCGTCCTCATTCTCATCAAGCACAAGGTTAAGCCCTTTTATAATCTGCGCGATTCCAATTTCCTCCCCGGCTCCCACATGCGCGCCCGGATGCAGCACAAGGATCCGGCTGCGCATAGCCGCTGTCCGTTTTATTTCCTTCTCAAGAAAAGTTACCGCCAGCTCAAATGTCTCCGGCTTCACGGTGTTTCCCAGATTGATAATATATGGCGCGTGAACCACGATCTCCTCAATTCCCGCATCTTTGGCATACGCCCATCCCGCCTCAATATTTAACGCCTCAATCTCTTTTCTCACCGTATTCTGCGGCGCGCCCGTATAGAGCATCAGAACGTTCGCCCCGTAGGACTCCGCCTCCTTTACCGACCCCAGAAACATTTCCTTCCCCGCCATCTTTACATGGGAACCCAGTTTAATCTTTTGCATGGTAATCTTCCTCCCAAAATTCCTTATTTTCCATAAATTAACTTTTCTCAGCCTTTACGTGTTCTCACGAACTTTGCAGTAAATGCATAGTCCTAAGCTGAACTGTCACTTCCTTTTTTCCTATAGCATCCCCTCTCAAATTACAAGTTATATCATACTATATTTATCTGCATATTTCAAAGCACAGAAAACAGCCCTCCATTGTGATTCAGTTGGCAGCGTGCTATAATTTCAATTATTATTAGTGGTAATGATTTTGGGTCGATGCAATTATAAGGGAAACAGTTGGGAGCAACATATATGGGAACATTAATAGTATTACTGCTTGTGGCGGGCGCGGCAATACTTGCCATACGGCAGATGATCAAAGATAAAAAAGCGGGAAAATCTTTTTCCTGCGGCGGCGACTGCAGCCGGTGCGTGGGATGCCAAGCAGGGCAGAAAACGACGGCAGATGACGCATTAAAATAGTTTTTCTGAAAAGAGGATTCTTATGGAAATACGCATGAAGCCCGGCGATAAAATCGGGATTGTTTGCTGCTCCAACGGCTGGGAAAAAAGAAAAGAAACAAAAATAAGACGGCTGGAGTCGGTTCTTCTGGGAATGCACTTTGTCCCGGTGTTTTCTCCCTATATTTTTGAACGGGGAAGTGTGGAGAGCGGCGGCGCCATAGAGCGCGCGCAGGCGTTGATGGACTTTTACCGTGACGATACCGTGAAAGGGATTTTCGATATCTCAGGCGGAGACATCGCCAACGGGATTCTGCCTTATCTGGATTACGGAGCGATCGCCGCCTGCGATAAAATATTCTGGGGCTACAGCGATCTGACTACAATTATAAACGCCATCTACGCAAAAGCAGGAAGACCTTCCGCGCTGTATCAGATTTGTAATTTCACGTACGACCACGCCGAAGAGCAGCAGGAAAATTTTAAAAATACGGTTTTCGGAAACAATGAAACGCTTTTTCAGTTTCCCTATGCCTTTTTGCAGGGAACTGCAATGAAAGGCGTTGTTGTAGGCGGAAATGTCCGTTGCTTTTTAAAGCTTGCGGGTACCCCGTATTTCCCGGAACTGACAGACAAGATTCTGCTTTTGGAATCTCTGGGCGGCACCGCGCCTCAGATGCTCACGTATTTCAGCCAGTTACAGCAGCTTGGGGCATTTAAGCAGGTGCGCGGGATTCTGCTCGGCACTTTCACCCAGATGGAGCAGGAAAAGTGCAAGCCGGATGTATGGACACTGTTGAAAAGGTTTATCACGCCGGAACTTCCTGTGGCGAAAACTGCATTCATCGGGCACGGAACGGATTCCCGGGCGGTGATGGTGGGGAAATATGGGGAATTTGAGAAGTAAAAACCCAAGGTTCGCAGAATTTATTCAGACAGGAATATTTTAACAAACCCGCATAAACACGCGCCTGCAACCGCCAGTTGACAAATTTCCAAGTCGCCTGTATAGCCTTTCCCCCAATCTTTTCTATAATCAAAGTAAGCCGGAAAGACACAAAGCTATAAAAACTTATATAAAGTTATACGGCTACTCAAATACAGAGAAATATTTGGAGGAAAAAAACATGACGCTTGGAGAAAAAATTTTCAGACTGCGAACAGAACAGGGATTGTCACAGGAAACCTTCGGCGAAAAGCTGGGCGTATCAAGACAGTCCGTTTCAAAGTGGGAGACAGACCAGTCAGTCCCCGAACTGGATAAGATCGTGGCGATCAGTGAACTTTTTGGAGTCAGCACCGATTATCTTCTGAAACAGACGGAAGAAACATATGGGACAGCGAAAGAAGAGCCGCCCCGGACGGAAGAATATCCCCAAGGAGCATACCGCATCGGGCGAAGACCCCACTATGAATATAAGAGTAAAAAAATGATCGGAAACCTTCCCCTTGTGCATATCAATCTGGGGTTGGGCATCCACCGTGCCAAAGGCGTGATCGCCATCGGCGCTATCGCACAGGGCTGGCTCGCTATCGGCTATGTGGCGATGGGCGGACTATGCTTCGGCCTTGTCTCTCTGGGATTACTCGCCTTCGCCGTTCTTGCCTTCGGGCTGGTCTCTTTTGGCAGTTTTTCCTTTGGTGTGATCAGCTTTGGCGCCTTTGCCTTCGGCATCTTCTCCATGGGCGCGATGAGTATTGGTCAGTTTGCTTTCGGCGCGTCGGCACACGGCGCACAGGTGGCGGTCGGGGACGCCGCCAACGGAAAAGTTGCGCTGGGCTATTCCCGTGCAGTCGGCACTTACACGCAGATCAGCAACAGACAGCCTTTCGATTACGAAAACGCCTGCCGCGCAATCGACGAGCAAGTATCATCAAACTGGCTCTTTTTCAAGACATGGGCAAAAGCGATGGTGAAGTGGTTTTAATCAAACATTTTTGCCACCGCTCGGTCTGCAGGAATATATGATTTCACCGATAGTTTTCACATAGGATTCGATTTCACACAAAAAGACCGTCCCAAGCCCTTCCTGCTGGCGGTCTCTTTTGATGAAGAACTCGTAAATGTAGTATTCGGTTCCCAGACACCCTTGCATAATACTTCCAAGCGAAACGCAGAAGCTATTTCGCCATCTGCTGCACCCATTCCAGAAACTCCCGCGCTCCCTTTCCTTCTTTTTCATTATATTCCCATCCCAGCTTTTCCCCGACAAACCGCGCCGTGTTTTCAAACAGCCCGCACATACGAAAAACTGCCTCCCACGCGTGTTCCACATCGCCGTCAAAATAGGTCGATAACAGCATCTGCCATTCTTCCTCCGAAAGCCATTGATACAAGTATTTTGACGACTTCCCGGTGCTCACCGACCATCCCGTCAAAATGCCGACTTTCCAGTTTAACATCGTGATAAGCTGCGGTCTGACGCAATAACTTGTCATATCCTGCACATAAGGAATTTCCTTTCGCCACAATCCCTTTGCGATATTATTGGTACACCACCAAAACTCATTGCAAGCCGCCAGGTATTGTTCTTTGGTCGGCTTTTTCACCCAATACTGGCGATCCGTTGCCGCCTCAATTTCGGGTAATATATGTTCTTTATCCAGCAAAATTTTGCAGAGCTTATCCACCTTAATTCGCTGTAGCGCACAATTGACGGACTGTATGGTCAAATCAATCCGAATGCCGTCCGCAAACTGCATCAGATAGCCATAAGAATTTTTCTGATCGCTTGGATAGTTCGGATTTTCATCGGGATACTGCATATAAAGAATCTCTCCGAACACCCGGATCCAGTCTTTGTCCTCTATAAAGCTCTGGGTCTCCTCCACCACATAGACGATATCGTAATCCTGAAACATGTCTTTTGGAACGTTTTCATTTGTTCTCGAACCATTCATATAGACGGCCTTGATTCTGTCATCGTTTTTCGCCACCTCCAATATAAGGCTGTACATTTCATTTTCTGTTCTCATGCCTGCACCTCCGTTACCGCCTGCATTGCGATTTTCATAGCTGCCGCGAAAAAATCATTTCCCCATCAGATACCGTTTTCGATATTTCATCTGCACATAACGCATAATCCGCTGGTAATAAATCGGATTCGCCGCCCCGCCGATCATCCCCACTATGGGAAGACCCTGAATGAACTTTGTCACAAGCATCTCCGTCGCAAAAGCATCCGCCGTTTTTTCTATTTGTTCTTTCATCTCATCATTTCCCGGGACAGCATGAGCCGCCCGAAGGATGAATTGGTTGACCTCTGCTTCTGCGGCAATCCATTTCTCCCCTGAGAGCATTGCCGTTTCAATCATTTTAAGGATAAACAGCTTTTCTTCCGAAGAATCGTAGTCAAATCCATACTTTAACGCTGTTTCATATACACCCCGGAGCAGTACACCCACCCAGATAATGATATCCGGCAGACCGATACCAAGTGCGCCAAGCCCGATGCCCTCCACCGTAGTAACCGCAGTATTCAGGATATTGTTTTTGGACACGCCCGATTGAATCCGTCCAATCTCTTTCCTGCCACCCTTTATGTCCATGGCATAATCTTTGATTTGGAAATCCTTTTCGATGGAATCCCTGTCATAGGTCTTTTCAATGAGGACAGATCCTCTCTCAAAAATGACAGCAAACCCCTTTGAAAAAGCTTTTTTAAGTACAGCGAGTGTATTTTCAGGTATTTTTCCCTCCAGCTTTGATTTCCAGCCGGAAGACGCATTTTGATTTTTTGCACTTTGGATGAGTTTTTCTTCCTTGCGTTCAATTTTATGTAATTCCCTCTCCACTGGAGAGCGTTTTGATTTTCCATTTTTCATTTGAGACATCCTTTCTCATTTTTCTTGATGACATATCCTGATCGGGGGCAAAAACCTCTCCTTTAACTTCCTCAATTTCATCATCAGATATCCCGGGAAAATGTCTGCATTTCATTTATAGAATTTTTTCCTGACAACGCTCACGCATACCGGGACACATCCGCGTACAGCCCTGCCTGCATCTTCCACATAGCCGCATATTTTCCACCCTTGGAAAGTAACTGCTCGTGCGTGCCGGACTCCACAATCCGCCCGTTCTCCATCATATAAATACAGTCCGCGTCCCGCACGGTGGACAGCCTGTGGGATATGAAAATAACGGTCTTGTCCTTCGCAATCTCGTTTAACTCTTGATTCAGCCGATACTCCGCCAGCGGGTCAAGGGCGCTGCTCGGCTCGTCCATAATAATCAGGTCCTGCTTCCGATAAAGTGTGCGGGCAATCGCCACCTTCTGCGCCTCCCCGCCCGACAGATTGATCCCGTCCTTCTCAAATTCCGTCGTGAGCGGCGTCTCAATCTGGTAGGAAAGCCTGTTGTCTTCCAGCGTAAAATGCGCGTCATATAACGCCTGTTCCACGCCGTAACTCTCCTCCCGACTGCCGTTTTCCACATCCATCAGCACATTTTCCTTAAGGCTTGCCGCATATATTTTAAAATCCTGAAAGACAGAACCGACACTGCGCCGATACGCCATCACCTGATAATCCCGGATGTCATTTCCATGATAACATATTTTTCCGCTATCGGGGTCATATAATCGCAGCAATAGTTTCACCAGCGTGGTCTTGCCGGAGCCGTTGTAACCCACCAGCGCGATTTTCTGTCCCGGCTCAACGGTTAGCGTCACGTCACGCAGCACCTGTTTTCCCGGCAAGTAACTGAAGTCCACATGCTCCACCGAAAGAGCGCCGCTGCCCTCCGGCACGGGCTTTTCCCCTCTCGATACAATCGTCGGCTCCATCTGCAGAAATTCCCTGATCCGATAAATATATGCCGAGTTTTCCGCCACCGCCCGGAGGCTGACAATCACGACTTCTAGGTTATTGGAAGCCCGCCAGATACAGGAACGGCTTGTGACAAGCTGCGCCCCGGACAGCACCCGCAGAACAAGCATCTGGTACAGAAGAAGTGTCCAGACTGCGCCCTCCTTGACGAGCCGCGCTAAAAAACCCTCACGGAGCAGACCATACAGAAACAGTGATTTCCCATACTTTTTATTGACCTCCTCTATCTTATGGTTTTCCTCCGCGTATTCCGTCCGGCATTCCTCTTTCATCTGCGGATTCAGACGCAGTTCCCCGGCATAGTCGGACAGATAAAATACCCGGTTCCCATACTCCCGCTGCTGCTCATGGGGCAGCCGCTCCATACGCGCCTCCACCGCCTTTTTGTTCTCCTGCACGACACAGAGCAGTTCAAACGGAAGAATTGCCGCTAAAATCAACAGCGCGACAGGATTAATATAGGCACAATAGACGATCGTACAGGTGATACCGACCGACCGCGCAATGACAGAGTTTTCAAAAACGAGAAAACGGTTCAGACAGCGGTCCGTCTCCTCCGTCGCCAGAATAAACGTCTCATAGAAATCCTTGTCGTCATAACAGGACAGGTCGATCTCCTTTGACTTCTCATAAATCTCCATCCGCAGCGCCTGATACAGCGTCTGTTTTCCCCGCGGGAACACATAGTGTTTGTAGATGGCAAAAGTCACCGTTGACACCGCGATCGCCCCCATCAGTATGCCCATGCACATAAGAACCTTCCGAAACTCTCCGCCCTCTTCCGCCACGGTCAGCACATAGTTCACCGCAAAGGTAAATTCAAAAAAGATCGAAATCTGTAACTTAACCGCCTCAAACAGATGATACGCCATAAATCCCGGCGCGTGTTTGAAACAAAATTTTGTCAGAAACCACTGTTGCGCGATCACCTGCCGCCATGTAAGCATTTCTTTCATTGCAATATCAATTCCTTTCTCATGTCAAATAGTTCTCCGCCTGCAGCCGATACAGCGAAGCGTACTCCCCATCCCGGCTCATCAAATCGCCGTGCGACCCTCTTTCCTGAATCCTTCCGTTTTTTAAGTAAAAAACCACATCCGCGTCCCGCACGGAAGACAGCCTGTGGGAAATAAAGAACAAGATCCTGTCCTTCCCGTACTCTCTGATGTTCTCAAATAGATGATACTCCGCTATCGGGTCAAGGGCGCTGCTCGGCTCGTCAAACACCGCGATCGGGCTGTCCTTCGCAAAAGCCCTCGCCGCCAGTATCTTCTGGTTCTGCCCGCCAGAAAATACCACGCCCTCCTTGGAGAACTCACGGGTGAGAATTGTCTTTTCCTTAAGCGGCTGACTCTCTACCTCCTCATACATATCCGCCAGCTTAAGCGCCCGCTCTACCTTTTCCCGATCCTGCTTTTCATCCGTATGCCGTCCCATCAGAATATTTTCTTCAATGGTATTGGCAAAAATTTTTCCGTTTTGGAAAGCCGTGGCAAACAAGTCCCTATACGCCTTTACCTGATATTCCCGGATGTCAATGCCGTTCACCAGAATCCGACCCTCGCTTGGGTCGTAGAGCCGCATCAGCAGTTTCATCAGCGTGCTTTTCCCGGCGCCGTTGTACCCCGCCAGCGCCACGCTCTGACTGCCCTCGATCTTAAAGTGAATGTCCCTGAGAACCCAGTCCCCCTCTTTATATCCAAAAGACACATGCTCAAATTCCACGCAGCGTATCGGAAGTTCCGGCAAAAGCCCTTCCTGATCTTCCGGGATCGCAGGCTTATGCTGCAGAAAATGTCTCGTCTGCTCCAGATACAAGCCGTTCTTGACAATCGCCATCACCGAATCCGCAAACCCGATCAGCGTCCATGTGTTGGAGTTCATGGTCGTCTGGATCACCGCCATCTGCGCAAACACCATCGTACCGCTTACTAACACCCGGTAGCCGGCGTAGAGCACCGCCCCCTCCTGCAGTAAAGTAAAGGTAAAATACTGGAACAGCCAGAACAGGATCATATTTCCCAGAGAATAATTCCCAATCACCTTGCGGATTGCGGCAACCGCTTTGTCATACTGCTTTTTCAGCAGCCGGAATACATTGGTCATCCGTATCTCTTTCGCATATTCTCCCAGATGCACCGTGCGGTTCACATAGTCCGCCATTCTCTGGAATACGATATTTTCCCGCTCCATACGGAAAATCCGGCTGTTTAACACACCGTAAAACACAAAATTGCCGAGAATCGGAAAGATAATAAACAATGCCGCCAGACGGTCAATCTGATAGATAATGACCATGCCGCAGATCATCGCAATAAATCTCGCCAGAATCTGGCAGACCCCCTCCAGCGTTTCCGGCAGCTTCGTGTGCGCCTGACTGACCGCCATCATGTACTCGTTGTAAAAATCGCTGTCCTCAAAACAGCGCATATCCACCTGACACGCCTTGTCATACAACATGCGGTTGATGCCGTCGTACAGCTTCACGTCTGTGACCGGCTTCACATACGATTCAAAATATCGGCTGTATATTTTTAAAAATGCTTCCAATAGCACGACACTCCAGACATACACCATCATTTTTTCAAAAGAAGTCCGTTTCATCGCCATATCCAGTATAAAGCGGATCAGGACACAGGAAACCAGAAGCCAGTCCACATACATAAACGCCCAGTGTAAAAATTCCAGAATCACTCGTTTTTTGCTGATTCTCCACCCGGTTTTCAGCGCGAAACTGCAGGATGAAAATGTCCGATATAAAAAGCCTTCTTTCATGACACACTCCTTTTCTTGCAGTACAAGCCCGGAAAGTTCCCTGCTTTCCGGGCTGACGGGCTTTGCCCTGCGTACCGCGATTGGCTACAACCATAATATATCACAAAAGTAACGCGCTCATTTTATATGTCCTCCAATTCCCCCTTTTTGTCCCTGAATTGTAAAACTAACTTCCATATGAAACAGTAAATTCTA
>CASCGD010000060.1 GCA_949132985.1 uncultured Lachnospiraceae bacterium | reverse complement strand
TGTTAGAAATATACTCCGGGCGGCGTGTGATGTGTGTCAGCTGTGACCAACTCCCGTTTCAATTTTTTGTGTTGCCTGCGGTCTTGGAATGCAATATAATATCATTGAATGTTGCGGGCGTGCTTTTTCTCCTGCTCACTTGGAAGTGGGTTGCTGATCCAGCCGCACAGCTAAAAATTTTTTAAGAAACAGGTGATTTGATGCTGCACATTGCAGTTTGTGACGATGACAGGAACGCGGTTACGACTCATGCGGATATTGCACGGGAATGCCTGCGGCAATGCGGGACACAGGGTAAAATTGAACCTTATACGGACAGCGACAGTCTTCTCGCAGATATTGCTGACGACGAATTTTATTTCGACCTGATTTTACTGGACATTGAGATGCCTGGGAAAAGCGGCATGGAGCTTGCCAGGCAAATCCGTCCGCATTTGCCGGATATCAAAATTATATTTATTACGTCGCATATTGAGTATGCCGTTGACGCTTTTGAGCTGTCCGTTTTTCGCTATGTCCCGAAAAATGATCTCGAAAAACGGCTCCGCTGTGCCATAACAGATGCCATAAAGCTGATTTTGCTGGAGGATGGAAAGTCCTACACTATCCAGACAAACAGCCGGCTTGAAAAAATTCCCCTCCGCGATATTTTTTATATCATGCGCGAAGGCAAGAATGCGGAATTTACCACTGCGGGCGGCGTATCGAAGGTACGCAAGAGCCTGCAGCAGGTTTATGAGGAATTGGGTGCGGAGGAATTTATTTTCATCGACCGTGGATGCATCGTCAATCTCATTCATGTTATGCAGGTGCATAACAGCTCCGTCGTCCTGAAAAACGGCGATGCCCTTCCCGTCAGCCGGTCCCATTTACAGACTCTAAAGGAGCAGATAAACGCATATTGGGGGACACACATATGATGCCATTACTCTATTTACTGTCAGATATGGCGGCCGCATGCATCCGAACGGCTGTCTGTCTGCTTTTCACCTCCTGCATACTATCCGTCCATGATCAGGCAGAAAAGCTTTTCTCCCCGCTCGCTGCGCGGGGCGCATGCTGCGCCGGCAGCAAATTTTCTTCTGCTTCTCTGCGCATGAATAAATCAGAACAAAGGCTCTCTGCGGCACTTCTCTGCGGTGTGGTGCTGTCTGCCGCTCTTCTTTTCCCTTCGGATGCCCCGGAGCCTTACCGACAATTGCCCGAGGCAGTTTTGATCGCCCTCTGCGCGGGCCAATGGCTGAAAACAAACATAAGAATGTGTTTGTTTATCAGCATATTTTTCGAAATCGCCGTGTCATTCTGGAAGTTTTTGCTGGCGGCAGGTCTCGGCATCATCTTTCGCTCACAGGCATTTTTTGACCGGCAGACAGCGGAAGGACAGCTTGCACTCTGGCTGCTCTATCTCCTGCTGTCCGCCTTTTCCCTGATTCTTTTCAGACGTGAGCGCATAACGAAAAAGACCGCGTTCCAGGTCGCTTCCCGCCTTTGTGCCCTTGGTCTTCTGTCAGTCGTCACCTTATCCGAGCAGACGGCATTTCCCATCCAGGAGGAT
Source organism: uncultured Lachnospiraceae bacterium (assembly GCA_949132985.1). Classification (GTDB taxonomy): domain Bacteria; phylum Bacillota; class Clostridia; order Lachnospirales; family Lachnospiraceae; genus W0P33-017. Next base: position 18,514 of record CASCGD010000060.1, on the reverse strand, counting down.
CTTCTGGACATGTGGACGATTTTTGCCGTGGTGCTTCTGATGGCAGTTCTGCTGTTCAACCTCAATCGGCATTATGAAGCGGAAAAGGAGCTCTCCGAGCTAAAATCCCAGCAGGCGGAGCTTTTGGAGCGGGATTACACGTCGCTGAATCAGGCCTATACCCTGAATGCAAAGCTGTTCCATGACTTTCACAACCACATCGGCGTGCTGCGCCAGCTTTTATCCTGCAAAAAATATGAGGAAGCTATGCGGTATCTCGATCAGCTCCAGGCTCCCATCCGCGAGATGACGGAAACAGTCTGGACGGGGGATACCACAGTAGATTACCTTATCAATGAAAAATCCGCCCGGGCAAAAACCGAGCGAGTCTCCTTTGACGCCCAGGTTGAATTTCCCTCCGGTATGCGCATCAAAAGCGCCGATCTGTGCGCCATCCTCGGGAACCTGCTGGACAACGCTCTCGAGGCGGCGCAGCAAATGACGGATCCTAATACGCGCTTTATCCGGCTTACCATCCGCCGCATCAATCATCTTCTTATCATCAAGGTTGAAAACAGCGCTGTGGCTCCGCCCAAAGCACAAAACGGCGCTCTTAAAACGACAAAATGCGAAAACGGGCTCCACGGCTGGGGCTTAAAGAGCGCTCGCGCCGCCGCCGAAAAGTATGACGGTGCCTTGCAAACCTCCTTTGGAGACGGCGTATTCCGCGCGGTCGCTACGCTTTCCTTTTTTGCTCGCTCCGCGGACGAATCTGTCTCTGGCTAACTAAACTACCAGCACATTTTACGGCCAAAAAACGACTGTTCACGGACATTTCCCCAAAACGCCTCCCTGTTCTGCTATGATACATTCATAACAGATGTTACCGTTCCGATGCCTGATTACGGTTTCCCTGGCAGCTGCACTGTAATCCCGGGCAAACGGCAAAACTGCGCCGATGCCTGTACTGATGCGGGCTGCACAGGCCCTCCGGCATCGTTGCGGACAGACAAACACAGGGAGGTATTTTTATGCGTCACATTTATTTCCGAAGCATCTTAACTGTAATCTGGCTGGCAGCCGCCATTTTCAGCGCCGCATCCGGCAATGCCCCTATGGCTGTACTCTACCTCATTATCGGAGGTGCCTGCCTTTACTCCGCTTACCAGATGTGGAAAAAAGAAAAGAATCATCGGGGGGAAAACTGACATGGACACTCCTCTTTTATCCGTAAAAAATCTGCATGCCTGGTACAAAAAGGGAAACCATGTGCTCTCCGATTTTTCCATCGAGCTCGGAAATCATGAGGTGGTGGGACTGATCGGCTTAAACGGAGCCGGAAAAACCACATTTTTGAAAATTCTTTCCGGCCTGCTGCACACCTTTGACGCCGAGGGCATCCGTTTTCACGGACAGCCGCTCAGTCTGCGGGGTTCCTTTAAAGCATACCGTTATACTGTATTTGCCGAGGATGACTCCTTTTCTTACTTCACGTTCCGGGAATATTTATCCTACGTTTTTGCGTCCTACGGCAAACCGGTCCCCGACGTATCCGCACTGGTGGAGGGCTTTGGCTTTTTGGACTACACTGACACGCTTTTATGTGATCTCTCCACCGGAAACCGGAGAAAGGTGTTTCTGATCACAGCATTTGCACTGAAGCCGGAGCTGCTTTTACTGGATGAACCGGTGAACGGACTGGACTTTCAGAGCACAGAATTTTTGTATCAGCAGATTCTAGATTACAAGAGATACGGGACGGTCCTCTTTTCCTCTCATATTTTAGAGAGCATCACACTGACATCTGACCGGGTGCTCGTTTTAGAAAAGGGACAGATCCGGCAAACCTTTGAAGGGAAAATTTGCGCCACAGACATTCGGGAGGCATTGCGCGATGAAACAGATAAGTAAAGTTTTTTTTAAAAAATTATTCGGTGCACACTACGAACAGCTGAAACGAACTCTCTCCACCTGGCTGATCCTGTTCTTTAGCTTTTATCTTTCCGGTATGCGGATACGAATCTCCCCGTCCGTTTTGTACCTGACGGTATGCACATTCAGCGCCGGCATCATGTGGCGGCTCCTCACGTCGGAAAGAAGTACCGAAGACATGCGCCATCTGTTCCTGCTGCCCTTCGATAACCGCAGCCTTGTTTTTTCTTACGTGTCTGCACTTGGCGCATATACACTGCTCACCAAAACCGCCGGACTTTTTGCGATCCTCTTCGCGGTCTGCCCGTGGAGCAAAACAGAAATTCTCAATGCACTTCTTGGGTCTGTGTTTGCAGTCCTGATGACGACGTGCATTTTTACGCTCATAGAAGGAAGAAGCATTTCCTCGCATATCCCTGCATACATGCAGGGAGACGCCGATTCTGTGCAAATCTCAGTGCATATGCGCGGAAATGCTGCTTCTGTCTCTGCCTGTGGAACACCCGGACAAAGATCCCTTATTCACACTGCGTATATCACAGGCCGAATCATATGCCTGTTCTGGCCCGCCGCATTTTTCGCCACCACCCTTTTTCGGCCGGAGCCGTCGATATTTCTTCCTATTATAATAGGCGGCAGCCTCCATGCTGCCATCCTTTTATCGGATACCGATGCCTATACCTTTTATGGCGGGGACAAAACATTTCATCGGACGGTGCGAAGCAAAAAACACGCACTCACATGGCGCTATCTCATCCGCTATCTGCTCGCCCACAAAAACTATCTGCTCAATACGGTAATTTTATGGGGCATCGCCTGTATTCTGCCCGTTTTTTTTGCCCAGGCAGGCGGCTCCCTTGCCCTGCCTATCGGCTTTGCGGTTCTCTCTATGAACACGCCGATTTGCATTCTGCTCTCCTGTGATCCTTCCTTAGAGCAGGCACTCCGTATCCTGCCCAGGCAGGCAAGGGCCTTTCTTATCCCCTACTGCCTGTTCATTTTCCTTTGCAGTCTGAGTGCAGACATAATCTTTCTTTGCAGCTACGCACTGCAGGTGGGCGGCATCCATCCTTCCGCCTGTCTGTTAGCAGTCGCCTTCGCACTCTCCGGCGCGCTGGGCAGCGTACTGTTGGAATGGTTTTTCCCGCTTCGAAACTGGAAAACGGAAAACGACCTCTGGCACCATCCGAGAAAATATGTCATTCCGGCGGCATTGCTCGTCCTCGCCGGAATCACAGCGATGCTGTAAAGACAGCCCGCATGCAGACGCCATACGTCTAACCAGATTAACATAACTTTATGTTTTAACATACCGGCTATCTCGTTTTTATTTATGCTCTGCAAAAACAGAAAGATAATTAAAATGGATGATGTTAGTACTGAAAAACTCTTAATCCACTGGAATGTATACCTCAACAATATCATGTGACGGTTTCTGCCATTCTTTCGGCGGATATTCCAGATAATTCCCATAGGTGTTCCGCAAAAAAATTTCATACCCTGCACAACACGGAAAACGATATCCTTCAAATTCTAAATCTATCGTTTTTTCAAACCATTCGCGTTTATAGGGAGGCGACATACTCGGATGGCAAATTTTATAAACCAGCTCCGTCTCCCTCCTGCTGTACACTCTCATAATTATCTCCAATATTTTATGCAGTCTCCTGTTTCCCAGAATTGCCAAAGGTGCTGTAAACCAAGCCACATCCCTCGTCCTTGAAGCTTTCCAGACATCCTTTGGCATGGCAGCTTTATCAATCGCATACCACCGCGCCCTCCGAAAAAATGAAAACACATAATGCTGAATTTTGATCGTACTTTGTTTCACATTGTCCAGCGGAAAAATATCGACATAAATTCCCTTATGTATATTTTTGTATTCAGCCCCTCTCTCTAAATAAACCGTTTTTTCTTTAACAACTTTTGCAAAATCATAAGGATACGCTTCCTCTGTAGATGCGTCCACTAATAAAAATGTTTTTTTGAACGCGCCCTGACACACCTTCGTAAATTTATCATATTCCGGTCGAAGCATCGCAATATCCAGATCATCATCCCATGGAATAAATCCTTTATGCCGCACTGCACCTAACAATGTCCCATAACAAAGCGTATAACGAATCCCATATATTTTACATACACGGTCAATCTCCAACAATATTTCCAGCAAAACATTTTGTATTAGTCTAATATCGTAATTTCCTATTTTGTAGATACTCATGCTTTGTCATTCCCTTTAAAATTTTTCACAAGCTCCCTAAGCTGACTCTCATACACCTGAGCCATATGCTCCAGGCTGTACGTTCGTATTTTCCCGAGATTATTCCTCCCGATTTCTGCTTGCTCCTGCTGCCCCAGATGAAGCATTTTAAGAACGCCTTCCGTCAGCGCATCCACGTCATTTGCATGGACGACCAGTCCGTTTTTCCCGTCTTCTACCAGCTCCATCCCGGCCACGCACCGGTCTGTCGTGACAACCGGCAGCCCCGCCGCCATCGCCTCATTGATGACCAGCCCCCAGATATCGTACCGGGTCGGAAACACAAACAGGTCTGCGCATCGCATGTACTTCCTGATTTGCTCCGGCGGCTCAAACCCTCGGAACGTTACATTCGTAATGCCGTGCCTCCTGATCCACTGTTTCATTTTTGTTGTCGCTTCCCCACCGACAATGAGAATTTCTGCCCTTTCACCGACCCGCTTTGCACACCGGAGCAGAAGATCCACGCCCTTTCTGTAGATGATGCTCCCGACATAAAGCACAAGCCTGCCATCACGTATCTGTTTACCAAGTCCCAATTCCTCCCGGAGTTTTCGTTTTTCCTGCCCCGAAAGAGGTTCCGCCAATATCTTATCCGCATGAACCGATGTAAACGGATACCGGTAAATTTTGTGGACATCCGCACCATAATAAGTAAAATATTCATCCGTTACCCTGCCGGATGAAAAATATGCACAAGCCTTTGACGCAAAAAAATTTTTCAAGAGCCGGATACACACTTTCTCTCTTTCTTTTTTTACCCCTCCGTCTGCATGAATGGCAAAAGGAATATGGTATGCACGCATATACAGGGATGCTAGCATCCCGGTCGGAGAAAGATAATCGTGTAGGATGACCAAATCAAACCGATTGTTTCTTAAATACCTGAGAATCCCCGGACAAAATGCCATCTCGTCCCCCACTAACATGCCGTTCAACCATACCGCCTGATAGCCGGCCGTCTCCACGCCTGCCCATGATTCATCCCGGTTCCCAAGAAAGCGCCTCTCGTAAATGACTGTGAGATCGGTTGTTCGCCCCAGAAGCTCACAGAAATCATGGTAATACGGACAGGGGCCGACGGTGAGGAAAGCCAGTCTCATACTCATTTCCCAATCCCCCGTACATCCGGTTTATAACTCACGGCAGCTGCCCTGCGCCCTGACATTACATTGATCCGGGTAAAATCATGAAGCAATCTTACCCGGAAAATCACCCGCTCTGCAATCGGCCGCTTCCTCGTGAGGTTTCCCCCATGCTCCCTGTGGCGGATCAGGTTCTCGTCCAGAAACACGCTGCCCCTCTCCTTCTCTGCAAGCACACCAATAAGCTGGTCATGCGCAATCCCACGGAACCTGACCGGCAGATACTTTTCAATAAAACTCCTTCGAAACGCCATACAGCAGCCCCAATAGCTGCTCATAAGGATGTTGTTCAGGACGCCGCTTTTATAGTTTGGAACCATCCGCTTATCAGTACGTGCGCGTTTTTTCCCAAAATGCTCCCCATTATGCAATACCAGTTTGACCGACGGATCAAAAAACGCAGCATTGACCGCTTCTATTTTCCCCTGCACCCATATATCATCCTGATCGCTCAGGTAAATAATTTCGTTTTGACAATGCCCAAGCGCGTGGAAAAAATTTAAAAACACACCCTTTCCGGGTCCTCTCAGAAACACAATCTGCGGATATCTGCTCTGGCATGCCCGGATAATTCCCACAGTCCCATCCGTGGAACCGTCATCCGAAATAAGCAGCTCGTCCCGCTCGTTAAGCTGGGATACGATGCTTTCAATCTGCTCTTTCAGATACTTCTCCCCGTTATACGTTGCCATCACAACGGAAACCGATGATCCACTCATCCTGTCTTCCCCCCCCCTTAAAACAAGGCTTTCCAGATGGCACATACATCCTGCCCGGCGCCCTCTGGCTTTCCTGTTTCCGATTCAGGCAGAAATGTATACTTTTTTACTGAAGGTATTTCCCCATAAGCAATATGTAATTTTTCACAAAATGTTTTGGAATTTCTGTTGATTTTTTACAAAAAACTTGCTAGAATGTTAAAAAAATAGAATTTAGTAGATTTCGGCAGAAATGTATACTTTTTTGCCGATTTCCGCAACAATATAATTTGCAGGACATGCTTTTATTGCATTGCCGAAAAATCAGTGTTTTTGTATACTCTTGCTTTATAACGGAAGGTTGCCGTTGGCAGTCCACACGCTTTCGCAGCCGCTTCATTCGTTAGTTTTCCGGCTTCCCACCACTTATACACATCATAAAAATTCTCCGGCAGCGGTCTTGGCGGCCGCCCGAACTGTACACCCCGCTCTCTTGCCGCCGCGATGCCCTCGGCCTGTCGGCTGCGGATATTTTCCCGCTCGTTCTCCGCCACAAACGATAAAACCTGCAGCACAATGTCCGCCAAAAACGTCCCGAGCAGATCCTTTCCCCTCCTGGTATCCAGCAGCGGCATGTCGATCACAACGATGTCCGCATTTTTTATCTTTGTGATCATTCGCCACTGCTCATTGATTTCCTCATAGTTCCTTCCGAGCCGGTCAATACTCTTGATGTAGATGAGATCATCTCTTTTCAGACACTTCAAAAGCCGTTTGTACTGGGTTCGTTCAAAGTCCTTGCCTGACTGCTTGTCCATGAAAATATTTCCCGGCGGGACGTTCATCCTTTGCATCGCCAACATCTGCCTGTCCTCGTTCTGCTCTCTTGTGCTGACCCGCACATAACCGTAACAATTATTCATCCGTGTACCTCCTTTTTTGATTTAATGGGACGCCCGTTTGCATCCACTCACGGGCATTTCGTCGAAAGGCATCTGAAAACATTACCTTGCAGCCTGCCTTTCTCTTCAGCTTCAAGCTTTTGATATCACATCTGTTTTCTCGAAGTCTCTCGTCTTCTGTCGCATAGACCATAAAATCAAGGCACGCAAAATAACAAATTTTTTCATTTCCTTGAATAATCAATGAAATATGTTAAAATAGCGTTATCAGTTTAATCAGAGATCCTGCCGCCGGCAACGAAAAATCTGATTTTCTTGGCAATTGCCAGATATCCGCATATACAAGGTTACCTGACGTACTGCATGCAAAAATATATTTTAAACTTCATGACAGGTAATCACATCCGGAGGTTTCAAGCATGGGTAAAATGACTGTATACCATGGGAGCTACACGACAATTAACTATCCCAGAATTATCAAGGGCAAAAACACCAAAGACTTCGGCATCGGTTTTTACTGTACTGTCATCCGTGAACAGGCAGAGCGATGGGCAAAACGTTACGACTCGCCCATCGTCAATACCTACACAGTTCGCATATATCCAGATTTAAAAATACTTGAATTTAAGGAAATGACAGAGGAATGGCTGGATTTCATTATCAATTGCCGTCATGGCATCTCCCACGATTACGACATCGTAATCGGCGCTATGGCGAACGACCAGATCTATAATTACATTGCAGATTATATCGACGGTATCATTACCAGAGAACAATTCTGGTCACTGGCAAAATTCAAATACCCAACCCATCAGATTAATTTTGCCACAGACAAGTCCCTGAAATGTCTTACATTTGTATCTGCAACGGAGGTTTTCAAATGACAGGACGCGAAAATAAAAAGGAAAACGATCTTTTTTTTACCTGTAGCCTCATTGACTACATTGCAAGAAAAACTAAAAATAAACGCTCCGCCGTTGTAGATGCACTTGGCAAAGCGTCTGTTCAAAAAATATATGATCTTGCCGATGTTTATCATAGCGACAATATCGATACCGTCAGCGACAGTTTCATTCAAAGCTCGTCCATCCCTAATGGCAGCTTTGATAATATCGCAGGCGCACGCTATGCCGTCCCCAGCCACTGGGACATTGGCAAAGTCTATAAGAGACTCATCTCCGGAATTGCCAGGGAAAAAGAAATTCCCGTTATCGACGCACTGTTTGAAGCATATCACTCTTTTGTAAGCGACAAAATTGACGATTATAATTCCAGTTTTTACTATGATGCCCCGCAGAATATACTAAATGCGTTTTTGTATGGGGTCATCGAGTAAAGCGTCCTGCCACTTTCACGGATTAGTAAATACACATATGCCTCGACAGCCGTTCCACCAGATCCATCCCGTCCCATATGAGGTCAAACTCCATGGTTCGCCCAATCGGCACCACACGGTCCACCCCGTGAATGCCTGAGACAAGCAGCGGACCGAGCATTTTTTTATCCCCGAAATATGCCAGCGTCTGGCAGCGCCTGTCATCGCATATCCCTCTCAGTTCCATGATGTCCTCACAGTCATACTCTAAAAAGAACCCACTGTTCCCTTTATATTCCATCAGGTTTGTATAAAGCCCGGGTATCTCTGCCCTCGTCAGCAGCATGTCCGCTCCGAAGCACAGTCTCACGCCTTCCAGCCCTGCCGCACAGCGATAAGCATCCGTCAACTTGTTGATTCCCTGGATATCACGGAAATCATACTTCGCTTTTACCTTCTCATGGAGCAGCTCCCCTACGATCCTCGGCTCTGTGATCCGACTGCCATCCACATCCCGCAGCCACATTCGGCCACCCGGGATCGCAACCCCCATCGAGCCGCACTTATCCAGCGCACGCTCCGGCGGCAGATAGCCCATCCTTGCCGTCGCTTCCGTCTGACCGTACATGACGACAAATTTTTTTCCGCGCTTCTGCGCATACTCCGCAAATTTTCTGTGGCGCTCCGGTGCAAGTTTCCCTCCCGCCTGCGTAAAATACCGCAGGGATGGCAGATCCATCCTGAAAAACCGCAGCCGCTCCAGCATCTCATAGGTATAGGGAACGCCGCCGAAGGAGGTCGCCTCCTGTTCCTTAAAAAATGTCCAGAACTCTTTCTGCATCAGGCCCTTCTCCGTCAAGAGGATTGTCGCACCCACCATCAGATGGCTGTTGATGATGGACAGGCCATACGTATAATTCATAGGAAGCGTTGTGATTGGCCGCTCCGTCTCGTCCAGATGCAGATACTGCACAATAGACGCAGCACAGTCTATTTTGACACAAAAAAGGACATATCCCCGACTTTTTACAAAGATATGTCCCAAAAACACCTATATTGATTTATCAAAACAGCACACCAAACACTCCAATACTCCCGATCATCATGATTACCCCGGCCAGCAACACGCCGAGCATGACTGCCGACACGCTGGATTTAAAATCCATGTCCAGAATGCTTGCCGCCAGCGTTCCCGTCCATGCACCGGTTCCGGGCAACGGAATACCGACGAAAAGCAGCAGTGCCAGAAACAACCCCCGGCCCGCCTTTTCCTGCAGCTTTTTCCCGCCGTGCTCGCCCTTTGTCAGGCACCAGCTAAAAAACGAACCGATCATCGGTTTGTCCGCGCCCCACTCCAGTACCTTCCTTGCAAAGAAAAAGATAAAGGGCACCGGCAGCATATTTCCAATGATACAAATCACATAGCTCATCATGATTGGCAGCTCCAACCCCTGAGAAATCGGAATCGCGCCGCGCAGCTCAATCAACGGCACCATGGAGACAAAAAAAATCCAGGCATACTTTTTTAACATAGATACTCCTTCAAAAATGTGACAAATCGCTCCATCTGCTCATCCGTACCGATGGTCACCCGCAGCATATTATCTATACGCGGCTTATCAAAATAGCGCACATAAATGTGCTCGGCCCGAAGCGCCTTAAACAATTCTCTTGCGGGTACGGACCTGTGACTGATAAACAGGAAGTTGCTCTTCGAATCCGGCATGGTAAATCCAAGGACTTCCAGCTCTTTTTTTACCCATATCCTCGTTGCAATGATTTTATCCAGTGTTTCCCGGAAATATGCTTCGTCCTCCACCGCTGCCGCTCCGCAGCTTATCGTCCACTGATCCATCGTATAGGAATTAAAGGAATACTTCACATCGTTCAGATATCTGATCAGGCACTCGCTGCCGAAAGCGTAACCGATCCGCGCCCCTGCCATGGAGCGGGATTTGGAAAAGGTCTGCACCACCAGCACATTGTCATATTTGTCGATCAGAGGAAGTGCGCTCGTTCCCCCGAAATCAATATATGCTTCATCCACAATACATATCACATCAGGATTGCGGCGAATGATATCCTCCACATCCGCAAGCGGCAGGAGCACTCCCGTAGGCGCATTTGGATTTGGAAAGATCACACCTCCGTTTTCCCTGTAATAATCCTCCTTACGGATGCAAAAGTTATCGTCCAGCGGTTGTTCTTCAAAGGGAATGCCAAACAAATTCGCCCAGACATCGTAGAAAGAATAGGTGATGTCCGGGAACAGGATCGGCTTTCCCGAGTTAAAAAACGTGAGGTAACACATGGCCAACACATCGTCACTGCCGACACCCACAAACACCTCGGAGGCTTTGCGTCCGTATCGTTTTGCCAGCGCTTTCACAAGCGATCCTGCCGTCGGGTCAGGGTAAAGCTGCAGGCTGCCCGTGTCAAATCTTCGCATCGCTTCCAGCACCTGTGGCGATGGCGGATAGGGGTTTTCATTTGTATTCAGCTTAATCATGCCCGGCTCGTTCGGCTGTTCACCGGGGGTGTAGGGTACGACACGCCGCACATTTTTTTCCCAGCTTCGCATTTGCCTTCCTCCTAATTCAGTCCGAAATCCACTGCGAGCTTCTCAAATGCAGGCAGTGATTTCTCAATCCGTTCATAGGAAACACAGTAGGCGATGCGCACGTAGCCCGGGCAGGCGAAAGCGCTTCCCTTTACAAACAAAATGTGATATTTTTTTGCCGCCTGTACAAACTCCTCCTCGTTTGGCACCGGGGATTTCACCCACAGATAAAAGGCACCCTGAGGTCTGATGCAGGTAAAGCCCATCTCGGAGAGCTTGCCATATAAAAGCTCACGGTTTTTATCGTAATAAGCCACATCCGTCTTTTCATCCAGACACTGCGCAACTGCTTTCTGGATGAGGGAGGGCGCATTGACAAAACCCAGCTGGCGGTTCGCGATCTCGATGCCCGTCAACACATCCTCCGCGTCTGTCACCTCATTTGGAACCACAACGTAACCGATACGCTCCCCCGGAAGCGACAGGGACTTGCTGAAGGAATATCCCACCAGCGTATTGTGGTAAAACCTCGTGAGGAAACGCACTGGCGCTCCGTCATACACCAGCTCGCGATATGGTTCATCAGAAATCAAATAAATCTCGTGCCCGTACTCTTCCTCCTTCTTGGACAGAATTGCGCCCATAGACTCCATCGTCTCGTCGCTGTAGATCACACCGGTCGGATTGTTCGGCGTGTTGATGATCACCGCCTTGGTCCTCTCTGTAATCTTTTTCTCAAAATCATCGAGATCCGGCTGGAAATTTCGGGGATCCGGCGCAACCTCCACCAACTTTCCTCCGAAGTTTGCCACATAGCCCTTATACTCGCCAAAATAAGGCGCGAAGGCAATCACTTCGTCACCGGGATCAATAAACGCTTTTAAAATAATATTCAAGCCTCCGGCTGCACCCACCGTCATGATAATATTGTGAAAATCAAAATCCGTGCCAAAACGCCTGTTTAAATTGTCCGCCACTGCCCCGCGCACATCCGGATAACCGGAATTGGACATATAGCCGTGGAGCTCCATAGAATCAAACGTATCCACCGCATCCTTAATCGCCTGATTCACCTTTGCGGGCGCAGGTGTCGCCGGATTGCCCAGCGAAAAATCGTATACGTTCCCGGCTCCGATTTTGGCCGCCATCTCCTTGCCCTCGTTGAACATTGCCCGGATAACCGAATTGGTCTTCATCGCGTCTGTAATATTTTTTGATAACATCTGTTTGAACCTTTCTCTTTTAATGCAGCGCCCGCTCGCAAAGCTCACGGGCATTTTGTCGGAAGGCATCTTGAGAAAATGCTTCGCATTTTGCCTTCCTCCTTCAATGTAGCGCCCGCTCGCTAAGCTCACGGGCATTTCGTCGGAAGGCATCTTAAGAAAATGCTCCGCATTTTGCCTTCCTCCTCCTTCAATGCAGCACAATATGGAAAAAACGGACTCACCTGCCGCAAGTCCGCCTTTCGTTTACCTTATCTTCCTGCCGTTGTAAAGTTTTCCTAAATCTCTACAATCCAGCCCTCCGGTGCCTCGATGCGTCCCATCTGAATGCCCGTCAATGTATCATACAGCTTCTTTGTCACAGGTCCCATTTCCTCCATACCGCTGGGGAAACAGATCTTTTTGCCATGGTCGTCGATAGCGCCAACCGGTGAGATCACCGCCGCAGTGCCGCACAGGCCGCACTCTGCGAACTCTGAAACCTCGTCGAAACGTACCGGACGATGCTCCACTTCCATGCCCAGATACTTCTCAGCAACCACCATAAGCGAGCGGCGGGTGATAGAAGGCAAAATACTGCCGGACTTCGGTGTCACAAGCCTGCCGTCCTTTGTGATAAATATGAAGTTCGCGCCGCCGGTCTCCTCCACATACGTCCTGCTCCCGGCATCAAGATACATATTCTCGTCAAAGCCCTGCTCGTGTGCATCCACGATCTGATAAAGGCTCATGGCATAGTTGAGACCCGCCTTGATATGTCCCGTTCCGCGGGGCGCCGCGCGGTCATAGTCGCACACACGAATCGTAATGGGCTTCGCGCCGCCTTTGAAATAAGGACCTACCGGCGTACAGAAGATGCGGAACTGATATTCATCCGCAGGACTTACACCAATGACTGCGGAGCTGCCAAACATGTACGGACGAATGTAAAGCGTAGCGCCGGAACCATAGGGCGGCACATAAGCCTCATTCGCACGAACAACCCCCTTTACCGCTTCCACAAAACGATCCACCGGAAAAACGGGCATTTTCAGACGTTCACAGGTGTCCTTCATACGCACCGCATTCAGATCCGGGCGGAAGCACACGGTCCTGCCATCCTCAGTCGTATATGCCTTTAATCCCTCAAAGCAGGTCTGCGCATACTGTAAAACACCGGCGCACTCCGTAATCCTTACCGTAGCGTCCTCCGTGAGAATGCCCTCGTCCCACGCACCATTCTGATAGTTGGAGACAAAGCGCTTATCCGTTACCTCATAAGAGAACCCCAGATTTGACCAGTCAATGTTTTTCTTGTCCATAGTCCTATTCCTCTTTTCTTTTATCATGTCATTGTTTATACTGGCGAGCACTAAAATTTTGCCAATAACACCGACTCACGAGCGCCGAATCCTTACACAATATGACAAATGACATCGCTCATGAGTATAAACACAGTTTAGTCCCATCTTTGGTTGGTGTCAAGCGCTAAGACGGAGAAAACGGTTTCGAAAAGCAGGTGTTGTTACTGTTCACGGAGAACAGTAACCAGGTGTTTTGTTATTCAAGCGACTCCTCCTGCAGCTTATCGAACTGCGCCATGCACGCATCCACCGTCGCGCCGTTTAAAAGCTCCCGCACGATCAGACACGTATTTCCCCACTGCTCCACCTTCAGGTTCGCGTTCGCGCCGAGTACATAGACATTTTCCTCGATCCGGTCATTGAGGGGCTTTAAGGCCGGGATGCAATCCACCTTAATGTTTTTGGACGGTGATATGACACGGTTTGTCTCCGTGTACACCTGCAGCGCCTCATCCGAGAGCATCACATCCAACGCACGCATCGCATCCTTTGCGTGCTGAGCATCCGCACCAACGCCGTATCCTGTGATCGGTATCACCGGCATCTGCCCCCTGCTGCTCGGAAAACCGATAACCTGCATATTGAAATCCGCCTTTCCGTAGGCGGTATCCGAATTTGCCGCGCCCCAGTATGCCACGACAATCGGCGTCTTACCCGCCAGGAAATCCGCTCCTTCCCCCTCGATCGCCTCGCTGACATACGCCTTCTTAGCGTCGATATAGCCGCAATCGATCATCTCCTGCAAAAATTCAAAGGCAGGCCGCATATAATCACTGTATTTGCTCTCTCCGCTGTTGAGCTTTGCGATCATTTCATCCGTATTCCCTCCGTTGTACAGATCCGCATATGCCTGCGCAAACACAAACGTCTCCAGCCACCAGCGGTTGGCACCCACCGGCGTCTCGATCCCGTTTTCCTGAAACAGCCTGCAACACTCCAGAAACTCCTCCGGCGTCTGGGGCAGAGGAATGTTATACGTGTCAAACATATCCTTATTAATAAACAGGCCGTAGGCAACGATCTCCTGCGGGATCGCCACCAGCTTTCCGTCCACGGTATTCGCCGTCTTCACCACATCACGCAGATTTTCCACACATTTGAGGCCGGAGAGATCCATGAGCAGTCCTTCCTCGCCAAGCGTCCGTATCGCATCCGGATTTAACAGGTACAGATCATCCATATTGCTGCGCGCCCGCTCCAACGCTACCTCATCGTAAGTTTTATCCTTGTGGTTCTCCGCCGTGTAGGTCCGATATGCCATCTTCACCCCGAGCTTCTCCTCCGCCATAATAATGGTCAGCTCCGATGCGGTTCGCGCCACATTTTTAGCGTCCGGATCGGTCTTTTCCATGGGGCTGAAAAAATTAATAATTTTCTCCTCAGACTCCTCCGATATAATCACGTCATAGTCCGACTCTTTTTTGCTCCCGCACGCCACCGCGCCAGCCGCAACAATCCCCGCAAGACAGAACGCCGCGAATCTTTTTAAACCTTTCCTGCACAAATCTTTCATAAATTTTATGTCAGCCTTTCTGCACATACCGTCTGATTACCTTTTTTAACAATCCAACATCAATCGGCTTCGCGAGATGCACATTCATCCCGGCATTCAAAGCCTCCTTTTCATCCTCCGCAAATGCGTTGGCCGTCATCGCTATAATCGGTATGCTCGCCGCATCCGCACGCTCCAGCGCCCGGATTGCCCTTGTTGCCTCATATCCGTTCATCACAGGCATCTGGACATCCATCAGAATCGCGTCAAATTCTCCCGGCTCACAGGCCATAAAGCGCTCCAGCGCAAGCTCCCCATTCTCGACAATCTCGCACGCGGCGCCCTCCATGGAAAGAATTTCCTCCAAAATCTCCATATTAATCTCATTGTCCTCCGCCGCGAGAAAGCGCAGTCCCTCCAGGCTGTCGTTTTCCTCCTCTGAGGCATTTGCATTCTCTCCTCGATCCCTTGCCTGCATCTCGGCAATCTTCTCACGCAGCGCCGTCACAAAGAAAGGCTTTGCAAGCACTCCCACACCTTCCGTTTTCAACGCCGGTTCCACGTCCTCTGCAAGGCCCTCGCCTAAAAGCAGCACCGGTGTCGGTTCATCCGCTTTCCGCTTTGGCAATGCCTCCCGCAGCGCGGCCAATGCCTCCATGACATCCATATCGGTCCCGTCCACGTCCAGCAAAATCACGTCGTAGCACTCTCCCTGAGCAGCCGCCTCTCTTATACGCCTTCCGGCATCCGCCGCATCGGAGGCGATATCCACCGCAACGCCCGTATCCTTCATGACCAGCCGGATGTTTTCGCAAGCATCGACATCTTCGTCCACCGCCAGAATCCTTTTTACCATGCTCTGCTCCCAGAACTGACAGTCCGTCCTGCCCTCCGGTATTCGAAACTCCAGATCCACGCGGAAAAGACTTCCTCTGTTCACCTCGCTCGAAACGTCTATCGTCCCTCCCATAAGCTCAACAATATTTTTCGTGATCGCCATCCCCAGCCCAGTCCCCTGGACCTTATTCGTCGTGCTGTTTTCCGCCCGCGTAAACGCGTCAAAAATCGTTTCCAGATATTCGGGCGTCATCCCGTACCCGTCATCCTCCACCTCGATACGAATGTGCTCAAACTGCGGGGAGTGCTGCTTAAGCCCGATCAGGCGAAACCAGATATTACCGTGCTCCTGTGTATATTTGACAGCGTTTGAGAGCAGATTGATCAGAATCTGGTTAACCCTCGTCTCATCGCCCAGCAGATACTCATGCTTGATACCCGTCACCTCAATACGGAACTCCTGACCCTTCGCTTTTGCCATCGGCCGGACAATCGCATCCACGGACGACACCAGATCATTCAGCGTGAACTCTTCCACCGTGAGCACGACCTTCCCGCTCTCGATTTTCGAAACGTCCAGAATATCATTGATCAGACTGAGCAAATGCTGGCCTGAAGCCATGATCTTTTTCGTATATACCCGCACCTTATCCGGGTGATCCGCCTCCTTTGCCAGCAGCCCGGTAAAACCGATCACCGCATTCATCGGCGTCCGAATATCATGCGACATGTTCGAGAGAAACGTCGTCTTGGAATTGCTCGCTATCTGTGCAGCCTGGAGTGCCTCCGCCAGCTGCTGATTGTGCAGCTCTCGCTCCTCTTCCCGCTCCTTTCGGATTTTATTCTGCTGTCTCTGATTGAAATAGTACAGGGCACAGCAAAGGAAAAATGCAATCAGCATAACCGCGACCACAATAAAAATATTCTGATTGACGGTTTTTCCCTCCTGCTGAATCGCCTCAACCGGCACGTAACCGATCAGATACAGCGCACCGTCGTTGACCATCCACATATAGTTTAAGGATTCCTTGCCGCGGATGTCATGGCGAAACATGATGTTCTTCCCGCTTTCCAGGCAGTCAGCAACCTGCGCAAGCAAATCCTCCTCCGTAATTTCATTTGCATGGTAAAAATCATCCAGATTCAGATGCCCAGCGTCCCGTTCTCCCATTCCCTTTGGCTTTAAGACAAGGCGCTTTGTCTCTGCATCCATGACGTAGAGCATGGCCTTTCTGTTGTAGAACCCGTTCGGAAGCGAGCGGTCAAGGGAATCGTACACGTACTCCACGTAAAGCACTCCCAGCTCCCGGCCGTCTTTTTCCACCGGACATTTCATCGTATACGCCCATGTTCCCATATAGTTCAGGTAGGACTCCGAAACCGCAAGGCCCTGTATCGTCTTTTTTGATGAGAAATCCAGGCCCTCCTCCGAAAAAGTCTCCCCCGTATCGGAAATCCCTTCCTGTTCCCCGGCACGTATGAAGGATACCCGCACCATCGAATCGTTGCACGTAAAATCGCGGACATAATCCTCCTGTTCTCCGCGACTTGCCATATCCGCCGCCATGATTTTCTGGAACTCTGCTTCTTTATTCCGTATAGCCTCTATCGTTGATTTGATCAGATCCAGACTTTCAGTCAGATTTTGAACCGCTGAGTCAGACATCTCCGCAGAAATTTTTTGCGAAACAGAAAAAACAACCGCTGCCAAAATGCAAAATACTAATATAATCGAAAGGAGCAGCGAACCCCCCTTGTCCAATCCTTTGCCGCCCTGATTCTTTTTCATTCCAAATCCCCATTCCCATGCTCTTTCGTTTCTTTTAATATATTATACGCCTTTCCCTATTTTGGTGTCAATCATGTATAAAATACTATGCCTCTGCAAAGGAAAACCGGAAAATAAAAACATTAAAGAAATACCTGCCATTTGCTTCGGCAGGTGTCCCAATGCTGTCTGCATTAACGGAGTGCGGAAATGGGGCAGCCCGCCGAATTTGACGCAGCAAGAGAGATCCATGTATTTACCCGTAAAGATGATCCGGGGACACGCGGCGCATTGACCGCCGGCAAAAGCAGCTTCGGAATAGCGCTTGAACTGTTATAGACTTCTAAAGGCAGATTTCAGGATTTCACGGGTAGCTGAAACCATGAAATCCTCAAGAAAGTGCCAATCATCTGCTACAACTTTGAAACGTATCCTTTTCCGACAGTCAGAATCCCATTTTCTGTTTCAGGTTTAGCGGATGACGGAATCGATTCGCCGATATGCCATTCCGCAAATACAGATCAGTGGATTTCTGCGCAAGTGGGAACCACCTGTTTTTTCTGGTGCAGGTACCGCGCCAGATACACGAAGGGCGTATCCGCAATGCTTGTGGCCACAAAAATAATATAGCTGGCGATAGCAATGGACACCAGAGTCTTTGTATCATAGGTGCCCCAAAATGCGCCCCATGTAAACAGAGCTGTGTTCAAAAGCTGAGATATCAGCGTAGAGCCATTGTTCCGGAGCCACAGGAATTTCTTGGAGTCCCCGAACCTGCTTCTGGTGAACGCCCACCATTTATGGTATGCCCACACGTCGAAAAGCTGGACAATAACATATACAATAATGCCTACCGCCATTAAGCGGGGGGTATTAGAGAAGACCGTGCGGATGGCCGGGGATGCAAAATCATTTTCATTCGGCACATACAGCATCCAAGACTGGCTTAAGAAAATGAAGATGACGGAAGTGGCAATCCCAAGGTAAACCGCAGTCTGTGCAGCTTTTTTTCCATAAAGCTCGCTCAAAATGTCCGTTACCAGAAAGGTTGAGGCAA
>CASCGD010000059.1 GCA_949132985.1 uncultured Lachnospiraceae bacterium | reverse complement strand
GCCATATCAGGCATACCCTCTCACCGTCAAACACTCCATGGCCATAACAGACATGCCCTCCCACACCATACGATATTAATTCCGCTCCGTCACTCGCACATCCGGCGGTAAATTGGACGCAAAAGCATCATAGGTGACATAAAAATCCTCATGATTGACCGTAAGCCCATAATTATTCTCTAAATAGGATACATCCGGGGGATAAACCCCCTCCACCACATAGCACTGTCTGGCGCTGCGCTCCACAGCCGCCTTCAAAGCCTGTGCCCCCTCTTCATGTAAGCTCTGTCCGGAGGGCCGGACTACGCCGATATAAAAGCCCGCCGCCACAGCCAGTATCACTGCCGCGAAAATCACATAAGGCCAGCGTCTAACCTTTTTGTCAAAATACATTTATCCTGCCTCCCGCTCTCTCGTTGTCACGCCGCACACCGCCGCCATACACGATTTATCGCGTTCACCCGGCTATCCTGCCGCAACCATCACCAGCCGCCACGCAATCATCCCACTGCGTTCATCATCCCGATCAGAGGAAGCATCACGCTGAGCAGGGATAACCCCACCGTCAGCATCAGCAAGCCCGAGAGCACCGGGTCTACGACCCCTACCAGACGATCTACCAGACCGCAGCAATGCCCGGCCAGCAAATTTGTAAGCTTCTCCAGCACCGTCTCCAGACTCCCGCTGCGCTCTCCGGCAAGGAGCATACGGCCATAAACCGGCTCAAACAGCCTTTCACTGTAGGCCGCCTGGGCAATCCCATGCCCCTCTCCCATGCGCTCCGCGAGACGAGCGATTTTCTTCTCCACCGATCGGCAGTCAGTCATTTTCATGCTCTCGGTCACTGCAATATCCTGCATCTGACCGCTGGCAAGGAAGGTGGAGAGCGCCGCCGTAAAACGGAACATCCCCAGACATTCAAAAATAGAAGCACAGATCGGTATCTTCCCTAAAACAGTCTCCAGCACATGCCGCTTTTTGCTCCTCCACAAAAGAATCCCTGAGAGCAGAACAAGCGCAAGCATGACCATAACCGCCAGCGCCGCCCAGCAAATGCCGTACGCCCAGCGCACATAACCGTAGGAAGAATCCGTCAGGCTTCCGGTCAGATTCTCATACACGCCCAAAAAGGACGGCAACACCATGGTGAGCATCACCGCCAGCACCGCAATGATGACCACCAGCATCGTAATCGGATAGACTACCGCACTGCGCAGCTTATCCGCCATCGTTTTCTGATCCGTATAATAGCCGGACAGATGAAAAAGCACCTCCTCCAGCCGCCCGGCGCGCTCCCCTGCCGCAACCATTCGAACCGCATAGTCCGGGAAAATCTCCGCAGCCCCCATTGCGACGGAAAGTCCCCGGCCCTCCTGCGTATGACGCTGCATCACCTCCAGCGCCTGCTCTAAAGGACCGTGCATATCGCCCTCCTGCCGCAGCAGCGCTACCGCCTCATCCATCTGAATCCCGGACTGCACCATCATCGCCATACTCTCACAAAATGCACTTACGCCCAGACTGTCCAGTTTTTTATGTCTCATGGCTTTCCTCCCAGCATCTATCCTTTAATAGAAAAAAACATCCGAATAATTACTTCCATCCCCAATAAAATTCAAATCCGTACCATTCGCCGAAAAAGTCAAATCCAGCCGGTTCCATTCCCCGCCTTTCACCTCGTATTTCGCCGTCACCCAGCCGGTTTCCTCCGTGTAAAACATATTCCAGGCATGATACAGATCATCCGGTGAAACATTCCCAAAAACCATTTTGGTGGGAATCCCCTGGCTTCGCAGCATAGCGGCAGTCAGAGCCGCATAGTCAAAACAAATCCCTTTCCCCGTAGACATCGTCTCGTCCGGGTCCGGCAAATAGCCGGACTGAACCGTACTGGCTTTCTCCTGGTCATAGGTCACCGTATCGCAGATAAACGAAAAGACACTGCTGACTACCCCGAGCGCATCTCCCGCCTCCTGCGCCAACTCCTTTGCCTTCTTCACACAGGCGGAATCCTTCGTATAATTCACATAATCACTGGGCCGCAAAAACGGCTGAAACTCGTCCTCCAGCTGCACCGTGCAGGACGTGGCATACACCTGCGCATATTTCGTATCCGTCACATTCTCCATAACCTGAAACTCATAATCACCGTCCCCGCCCTGAATAGGGAAAACAGAAGGTGTTCCCCCGGAGTCGATATCATAGTTATAGGTAACATCCCCTTTTATCACCAGAAATTTCAACCGGTTTGCGGATGTAGCGGACACCGCCACATACCCCTGGTTGACGCAGGAGAGATCCACCATTGCATGATCGCTTCCCTCCGCCTGCTTCTCATGGAACGCTGAATCCGCAAAAGCAGGAGCCTGATAAACGCTCTCAGGCTCCCCCTGTGACTCCCCTTGCGGCTGCTCTGCCGATTCCGAATTCCTGCGGGGCAGATCCTCTTTCCCTGCACACCCCATAAGCCCCAGCAGCGATACCAGAACCATCCATATACATATGATTCTCTTTTGGCGCATACAAACTCTCCACCTCTGCTTCCGTTACCGTTCACTCCATCCCGGTACCATTTCTCACAAACCTGCCGTCTGGCCACGGAGGCAGATTCCATAGATGTGATGTTCCCGCCGCCCAGACAGTTACATCTTAAAACAGTATACACTTATTGGGAATAAAAGTAAACCTACTGAATTCTCACCCCGCCGGCGCTCTCCACTGGCTCCAAAACGCCGTGAAGGACATACCTGGCCTCCTCAAAATTATATGCGCAGGTAGAGAGCAGCACATAACGCCCCTCTCCGCCCGGCGTGACATCCGATTGAAAATCCGATTTCCCCTGGCTCGCGGCAATATATGCTTCCAACAGAGGATCATCTGCCGGAAACGTCGTGTAAGTGTCCGACCGTCCCGGCGTCGTATAACCACTGAACAAAACGATCTTGTAATCCTGCTCAGGCGTCAGCAGCCACAAAACAGGATGCGCATCATAGTACTCCTGATCGGCCCAGTAATCCAGCGACGCAAACATCGACTGATTCTTCATATGATGGCCGTAAATAATCGTATTGCCATCCACAAATCCCGGGCTGTTCGAGGCCTCCACAAAAATGGAACCCGCATTGCTCTCCTCCATATCATAACTGTGGTGGAGATAAAAATCATTGTCCTCACCCTGCACCACCGGATAACTAATCAGCGTATCGCCCCCGTAAATCCAGCCCACAACATCGCTGTTCACTTCCTTTAATCCATCAAAATCTACAACAATCGGGGCAAGCTCCGCATCATCTGAGCCGCCCTCACTATTTTCGCCGGTCTCATCCTCTGCAGCCGCCACAAACATATCAACCGCAGCCTCGTTTCGCTCGTCAATATCCTTGTACCGCTTCTGAATCGCCAGCAGTGAAACACCGGAAAATACAAATACTGTCAAAAGCACGAGCATAACCGCCCACTTGACCCATTTTCTCATAACGAAATCCTCTGTCAATCACCGCCTGTCCGCCTCCGCTCACAGGCATTTTGCCTTTTCTATCTTCTTCTTTATCAAAATACCGGCACGCGCCGCTTCGCATCACCTGCCATGTCGTCGGAAAGCATGCAAAAAACGCTTCACATGTTGCCTTCTCCTAAATGTCCGCCTACCCCTTCTTCCGGGACCCGATGAGATTCAGCAACACGCCCAGCAGTACAAACGAAACCGCCGCAACCCGTCCGTAGAGGGATGACATGCAAGTCAAAACCTCCCCCATGTACGGTATCATCAGCCTGACCCTGCCGATGTAATTCCCATAGGGAACCGGAACCGGATCTTGCCGCTCATTGGCATCACCCTTCGTCTCAAAAGTACCGGACACAACGTTATTCGCCACTACCCGGTGGGTAATGATACCCGAGTCCTCCGGTGAGGAACCATAAAACGCAATGACATCCTCAGCCTCCACCTCCTCCGGTATCCCGGCCTGCACATAGATCAGGCAGCCCACCGGCAGCGTCGGCTCCATACTGCCGCTGAGCACATGGTACATCTGAAAGCCCAGCGCTTTCGGCAAAACTAACAGTAAACACAATAAGACCACGATCAAAATCATCGCAGTCCCTATTGCGTTTAACACTTTGCTAATCCAGCCGCTTTTCTTTTTTCTGCTATTCTTCTCTCTCATAGATTTAACGACCTGATATCTTGTCTTTCGGCTTATTCACAAACTTCACAGTCTTTTTGCTGTATTTTCTCTTAAGATAGATCGCCGACAGCACAAACGCGATCAGCGCTGCCATATCGATTCCCAGATAGATCGGGATAAATCCCATCCGCATCTGCGACTTCTCAGCTCCCACTCCAACCAGGGGAACCTCCCCGTCGTCCAGATCCACCAGACCTTCCTGTCCACCAAGAGGCACCTCGTTGTCGGGGATATCCACGCCCGCGTCGCCGCCCACCGGAGCATCCTCACCCTCCGGGTTATCCGCGTTCTCATCCTCCGCATCCCCTTCGTCGCCGTCCTCCGTGTCCGCTCCCTCAGCAGCTTCCGCATCGTCCCCCCCATCCTGCGTCTGTGCAGTAACAGGTGCATACCGGAAATCAAACACATTCTCCGACTCGTTGGCGGAAATCGTCTTTACCAGATTCAAAGCCTCGGGCTGATAGCCCTCGATATAGCGGGAGGACACGTACTGCCGCTCCCCGATATTGCCATAGTAGGTATCACTCTCCATGATCGGATTGCCGTCCAGGTCCAGATAATTCACCTGATAAGCCGCCACATCGCCGCTGATACCATAGGCAACCACAAAATCCCGGTCACTGGCCACACCAAAAACCGGTGCCTCCGCCTCCGAATTATCCCTTCCGGATCTGCGGACGCCCTTCACATAATATCTGCTGTCCGTAACTGCCGCGGCCTCCTGCGGCCGGATATACACGGTATCGCCGTATTTCAGGTTGGAAATCACGGTACAGTCCTTTCCGTAGCTCACTTTGGCGGATTTCGAATCGCATTTGATACCGCCCTTCAAAAGCTCTCCCTGATTTCCCGCATAGAGCCGCACCGTATAGGTGTACTCCGCCCCACGGGCAGTCACCTGCCCCGCTGTCAGAAAAAATACCGACAGAAGCAAAAAGCTGACAAATTTATATCCCTGTTTCCATTTCCACAATCTCATACTACCGCCTCCTGACTTTTGCCTCTTCGGCAGTCTCTTTCTTCCGCTGACTGTCACGCAGCATAAACATAGCTCCGATCAGAAGTCCCATCCCGGAGGCGAACAGCAGTATCACAAACAATAATGTTTTCGATTCGTCGCCGGTTTTCACAAGCCGCTGCCGCTGGCCTTCGCTTCCCGCCAGCTCCGTTGCAAAATCTATCTGCAGCTTTGCAAGCGTATTCTGATAATCATTTACCAGCGTCTCGCCGTCCAGAGCAACCTTCAGCTTTACAACACCGGTTTCACCCTGACCCATCCGGTCCAGATAAAAATAATCCTCCAGCGTATTGGCTGCTCCGTGAAGTCCCACGCCGCCGATTCTTCCTTCCCCGCCGAATTTCTCACTGGAATAAAGCGTGGAAAGCTCTCCTTTTTTGTCCGTGTAGGTCAAAAGGTAATCATAAGCACCGCCCTCAGACTTCCCTGCATCCTCCAGCGCCTCCAGCACCTCGTTTTTCATGTACCAGTCAACCTCACCGTCATAGTTGTTTTTCAGGGTGATGGTCAGCTCCACGGAATCGCCCGGTTGCATGGCAATCGCCTCGTCGCTGATATCGGAGGAAGTAAAATTACTGTCCATGTTCTTTCCGTCAAAGGTCACCTGCCAGCCGGAGGCTCCCTGCCGGTCCTCAGCCAGAGCCGGCACAGTCGTAAACGCCGCAGCCGCCCCGAAAACAGCCGCCAAAACAGCTGCTGTAACACCCATCTTTTTCATCGCGGAAGAGAGAGCCATCGTCCATGCCGCCGACAGATCCGGGAACCTTCTTCTATTTAACATGTCTCTCATCCTCCTTACAAAATTCCAAGGGCGGACGCATCCACACCCCATGCGCTCTTAATCGCATCCTGTGCGTTGTGGGTCTGCACCGCATCCACCTCGACATCCACATGAAACTCCACGCCATCATATTTGTAGGTCGTGGTAATCACATTGCCCTTCCGCTCCACCTTCGCCTCAGCGGCGATGGCCCCGTCGATGCGGACAGAATCCACAAAAGGTAGCGTCTCCGTACCGGCAGGCAGAATATCCTTGTAGAACAGCTCCGTGCACTCCGCCGTCTCGTTGGGATTTTTCAGCCATTTATCCTCATTCACAAAATTCAGATCGATCAGGCTCGGTGAAAGCGTCGTCAGCTTCGTTTTCCCCTTCGTCCAATAGCGGTATACACGCGCCCGTACATACGTATCGATGGTACCGCTGTTTTTGACGGTCAAGCGCTCCTTGTAAGGCTTGTTGAAAGCGATCTTCTCGCCCTCGCCCAGCATATTTTTCAGCAGCGCCCCGCTGGCGGAGCTTTCGCCCCGGTTGGTGAACACCTTCCATTTATCCTCTACATAGTCCCGACTGCTGACCACCTCGCCGTTTTCCAGCAGGCTCACGCCAATCTGTGAAACCGTGATCTCAGCCACATAATTATCACTGTAAAAAGTGAGTGCCGCTCTGGTGCTCCCGATGCCGCTCCCTAAGAGCAGCAGGGCCGCCACCGCCAGCATCAGCCAGGAAAGCTTTTTCTTATCCATACCTTTAAGCCCCCTTTCCCTGCTGGTCTGTCGTCTCATACTCCGCATAATCCGTGTAAACCGTATTCCAGTCCGCCGAGGGCTTGCCGTCCTTGTCGTAAATCACAGGCGTACACTCCTGAATGACGATCACGTTAAAGCTGTCCTTGTCAAAGCCCTGGGGCAAAACAATTTTTGCGTCCAGAATCCCCGTAGAGCCGCCGGGCGGAACAATCTTATCGTAATACCAGTAGCCGTCCTCCTTCGAATAGCGCCAGAGGTTTCCGCTCTCGCTTTTATCCGTGAACTGAACCTCAAACTGGCTGCTGTTGAATACCTTCACCCGGATATAGCAATCGTTGGTCTTGGATGTATTCTTAATGGAAATGTGCTTTGTCATATTGCTGACATCCTCTTCCAGCTCTGTCTCAAAGCCCATGCGAATGACCTGACTGCCTCCCGCAGACACATAAGTCGTAAAATATGCCGCCGCGTCCTCCAGGCGGATCACCGCTGTCAATACCAGAGCCACGGCCGCCAACGCAAACATAAGCTTTCTACGATTCATTTTTTTCATCCTGTCGCAGCTCCTTTCTATTTACCTGCTGTTTTTTTTGCCGAGCTCTCCCAGATCCATCCGTTTTTTCCGTCGGACTTAAAGCGGTTTTCCACGCCGTAGCCGAAACGATCCTTTCCATTGTAGCGGTTCTTGAAAGTCACGGAAGCCACCTGCCCGTTGCCCAGACGCACCGACTCATCGGAAATGATCGTCACCGTGGCCTCCTTCGGCCCCACGATCTCGTAGCTGGCGCCGGAATAGATCTCCGTCACGGTAACTTTAAGCCCTGTCGGAATATTGCTGAGAGTAATGGTCTTGTCACCCGGCGCATCAAAATCCATGCTCACCACCTCTTCATACTTCGTCGTGCCGTGCACATCCACGCCCACAACCCGGAATACAAAGGTCGTTCTGCCAAGACTCTCGTTGAAATCCTGGAGATTTTTTGTAATTTTCAGCGAGCCAAACTCCTCGTTCGGAGGCGGGTTGATCGTACCCGGCTTTAAGTCGACGTTGACGTTGTCATCCGGCTTGCTCGTACCGTCAGAGCTGACTCCAAGCGCCACCATAGAGGGCGAAAAGTCAACCGTTTCCCCGCCCACCTCAACGGATTGGGGTACAGCCAGATACAAGCCTGCCGCCAGCCCCGTAACCACACCTTTGGCCTCCTGATCGCCTTTGGCTTTCTCAATCTCGGCCTTAGCCGTGGGATCCGGTTTCTTCTCTTTCACGATTTCAGCCGCCTGCCCTGCCAAAGTTCTCATGTCATCCGCCGAGGCCGTCCCCTGGTTCACTTTATTCAAATCCAGATCTTTAAAGGCTTCTACCGCCGTCATCTTCTGACCCGCATCATCCAGATCCGCAACCTTATACACCGACACCGGGACTTTTATCCCGTTCCAAACCTCATCCGAGCCATTCACAGGCACAGAAAATGTGAAACTGTAATTCCCGTTGGTCGCCCACGCATCCAGGATTTCCGGCACTGCCAGCAGCACCATCAGCAGCGCTGCCGCCGCCAGCGCAAACACAGATCCCATTTTCACTCTTCTTTGTACGCTCAATGCTCTCCCTCCTCCTCATGATGCTCTGCTTCTGTTTCCTTTTTCTTGTCTCCCATAAAACGACGGCGCAAAATCAGAATCGCCAGAATCGTCACGCCAAGTCCTACCAGAAGATACAACATATAGTAGGTGCGCAGCGCCCGTACCATGGACGCGATGGGCGAAGGCTCCTCATCCGCTCTGTCATAGGGAACCCGATGCCCCCGCACAAGCAGACGGTGGCTGTTCACGCCGTAGGGGGTACAGGTAAACAACGTAATATGATCCTGTCCGTCCTCAATTTTTACCGCGTCCTCCAGGGCATCGTAATCATCCTTATCAATCATGGGCAAAATCCGGTCCACCGCATAGGCCATATCCTCATTCAAAATATGCAGATAAACCCGGTCGCCCTCCTCTAACTGGTCAATATCCGTAAAAAGCTTCGCGCTGGGCAGACCCCGGTGCGCGGAGAGCACGCTGTGGTTGCTCTCGCCTCCGATTGGGAGCTTGCTGCCGTTCATATGGCCAACGCCAGTCTGCAGCACCTCCTCCGAGGTTCCGTGGTAAATGGACAGCTTAATATTGATCTTCGGGATCTCAAGATATCCCATCACACCGTCCCCGCTGATATTGAGCACCTTCCAGTACTCCGTCTCCCGGATATCCTCCGCCTCGTTCACACCGAAAACATCCGATGTAATGCTGTTCTGCGAAAAGCTGTCGTTGTAGGCTCTGGCTGCAATCCATGCCTCTTCAAAATCCTCCTCGGCCATCTGCGACACAGCCGTATCATATTCGGAAATCAGCTTCGACTGCCGATAGCTGTTCCACTGGTCAGCAATCGTCGGGTATGCCAGAATACCGAAACCGACCAAAAACAAAAGTCCGAAGAGGAAGCCGGAAAGCTTTCTTTTCATCGTTTTCACTCCTTCTTGATATTCGGATTGGTAATCTCCGTAAAATTATCCGGCTCCTCGGGAGCCTCATATCTTTTATATTCCTCCAGATCCGCATCGTCCGTCTCGGGCACTGTCTCCGACACACTCTTATAATTCGGATTTTTGATCTCCCGAAACTCTCCCGGCTCGCCCGGCTCATTTTCCTGCGCCTTCTTCGCCAGCTTTTTCTCCCTTTTATAGAGAAACAGACACACCAGCGCCGTGAACAGAATACCCACCACGACCCACAATAAATAGTTCGTATGTAAGCTCATATTGCTCAAAGGCACCTTTTCGTCCGCCAAAACCTCCGGCTCATAGGGCACCCGGTGGCCCCGCACAAGCAGCCGGTGGCTGTTGACGCCGTAGGGGGTACAGGTGAGCAGCGTCGCCAGATCCATGCCGTCCACCAGATCCAGCTTGCTCGTATCATCCGGCTCCACCTCTGCGATCTGATCCACCTCATAGCAGAGCGTATCGTCCAGGACATGCAAAAGAAAATGATCCTTCTCCTCCAGCTTGTCAAGATCCGTAAACAAAGACGCACTCGGCAGTCCGCGGTGCGCGGAAATCACGGTGTGGGTATTTTCCCCGCCCACCGGCAGGGAGCTTCCCTCCAGATGACCCGCTCCGATTTCCAGCACTTCCTCCGTAGTGGTGTGAAAAATCGGAAGATTTACATTGATCTTGGGGATCTCCACCGTCCCCATCATGCCGTTTCCGCCCAGATTCAGGCAGGAGAGATAGCGCGAATCCTCCCCGGAAGCCTCGGCAATCGCAAAGGAATCCGGGAGCACACACGGGAGCAGATCCTGATTGTAGGACAATGCCTCTTCCCACTGTGCATCATAATCAATCTCCCCCGACGCCTGCATGGCGGATATCGTCTGGTCATAGTCGCTGATCAACTTCGTCTGCCTGTAACTATTCCATTGGTTTGCCACTAAAGGATACAGCAATAAGGACAACCCGGCTAAAAATATAAGCACAATCGCTATTTTTTTTGCATACATGTTCATCCAGCCGGCCTCTCCTTGTTGCTGCATATGTCACTGTTTCATCCTTTCCTGATATGTTTGATCGTTCCGCCTATGTGACTGCTCATCTTTTCCGCCTGTGCGGTTTGCTTTTTAATTCCGGGGCAGCAAGCCGCCCCGGAATATCATTTTGTTCCTAAGTACATGTTTCGTAACAGCAAGATCATCTGTCCTGCGGTACGCTTATTTTTTAGAAGTCTTTCTGCGGCTAGCGAAGAATAACGCTGCTGCCAAAATCATGATCAGGCATCCTGCGATGGTGAAGATCGTTGTACCGATACCACCGGTGGAAGGGAGGCCTGTGAGTTTGGTGTTCTTGATTTCATGTGTATCCGATACATCTGAAAAGTCGTTATTATGTCCAGGCGTCGTGGTAATATTACTAATTGTTTTGTCCTTTTCATAGGTCGCAGTATACGTCGAAGTATTTTGATTATTTACCTTAATCACATATTGGTTCAGCGTTCCATCCTCGTTATATGTCGCCGTGATCTCTACCGGAATAACTGCCTCGTTCAATGAATATCCTTCCGGTGCCTTTACCTCTCGAAGCTCATATTTACCGGCATCCAGTCCGGTGAATGATAAATGACCAAGTGCATCAGATGTTGCCGTACGTACGATCTCCGGAGTGCGATCTACACTCTTCAATTCAAATACCGCTCCGGAAAGAGCCGTAGTCGTTACCGCTGTACCGCTCACTGTTTCTGTATGCACCTCACCGGTCTTTAAGAGTTCCTCAGTCACCTTATTCCACTCGCTTTCCTCTTTTCCATAAAGATTTGAGTCAATCGCAAATGTATAGGTGCGCGTCTCATCCTCCTCTTTCGTCGTATCGCCGCTGGGATCATTCGTATACTCAAAGGTTGCCTTATTCGTGTTCGGATCAAAGTTAAGGTTCGCATTCTCACCTAATACAGCATCATATGTTACATATACATACTCTCCGGCATGCGCAAGCGCATACTCAGAAGTAAACGTGATCGTAAATCCGTTCTGATCAACAGGATCAAGCGCATAAACAGCTGCGCCCGATACTTCCACTGCCGTACCGCTAGCCGTTCCAACCTTTACCTTAATGCTGTCTGTATCAATCTCTAAACCGCTTCCGCTTACAGTATCTGAAATTTTTACCATAACATTCTTATAGGCTTCGCTATAAGAAGGAATCTGTGCGGTAATCTCAAAATTCACAGTATCGCCGATAGCAACATCATTTCCGCTGGGATTCAACGGATTGTCCGTAACCGTACTGCCGGTAATCTTCTTATCGAATGCAGGCTTTTGAGACTTTGCATACGCAGGTGTTGAGTTCAGACTCCAGTCACTATTGGCGTCTACCGCCCCGCCCGTCACGGTATCAATCTTACCGTTGTCATCTGCTGTGTAGTAAACACCAAGTAACATCGGATTATAAATTTTCGTTACATCTTCATTTTCATCGTTCGTTACAAGAACAAGCCAGTAACCTGCCCCCAGCCAGCCTGTATAGGTAGTCGGATCAGCCTCAGATGCCTCCAGTGTTACCTTTTCTAACACAAGCGAGCCGTTTGCTATCAATGCCGCCAGAGAAGTCACTTCAGAGGAGGTCGGTTCTAATACATTTGCAATCGCCACACCGCTTGCCGCCTTATAGCCGGTGAACCCCTCGCCATTTGCGCCATAAGCAGCCTCTACGATTCTGTAAGCCGTTACCGTTTCTCCCGCTTCTACATTTTTAACCTCTACCGGCGCTTTATTAGCCGCAGTTGGTACGCCCTCAACCTTCTGTGTTAAGACCTCGTCTGTGTTTGGTTGTTGGTCTGCCGGGGGCTCTGTCACAGTCGCGAACGCCATCACCGTCATTCCCAGCACCATAGCCAATGTCAACAACACTGCAAGTAAACGTTTTGTTTTCATTTTTTTCATGCTTATTCTCCTTTTCATTTTTAATGGTTTTATGAGCTATGCATTACACAGCCCGTTGATGCATGTTCTGCATCATCTTTTGTGCGGTGTAAGGACCGCTAAAAAGTAGTTTTGTCATAACAGCTCGGATTTCCTCACGGTTACGTTTCATAATTCTATCTTCTCAGCACCTCCTTACGTTTATTTTTATATGCAAGCAAGGATGCTCCAAACATAAGCAGCATACCACTGAACATATACAGGTAAATTCCGTTGCCTCCGGCTGAGGGCAGCTCATAGTCTCCCCCTGGAGGAGACTCCCAGTCAACCCCGTTTACATACATCACCCAGTCTGTCTCGTCAACGAGTGCTCCTGACGCAGTTATACTCTCCTGCCATCCGTTTTCTGTGGAAGCCACAAGCGCATCTGCAACAGAGATGGCGCCCCCGGAAACCTGATTCAATGGCGTACCGAAAAAGTCCGGAAATTCGATTTCTTCCACCGTCCAATCCGCGCCGTAAGGCAGTTTTTTAATCGTGAGATACTCTTCATGCTTTAGCGTAATAGCCGCTTTTCCATCTGCATCAAATTCAATCGCACTGGTAGTTGTGGCTGCGCCATTCTCCGAGCCGCCGTCTGGATCTGAACTGACCAAAGAGCCTCGCTCTATCTCAAAGCTCTGCCCTGACACAAGCGCCGCCCCACTGACAGTCACGGTGAACTTGAACTCCCTGTGCTTTGCGATTCCGACCACATCCTTACCCACTACTTTGGCAATTGTCAAATCGTGCAGCAAATGATTCATGAAGGTAAATCCGCCGGTAAACATCTCGCTGTCTACCTCTGCCCCTTTTTGATCGTCATCGCTTTCATACTTCCAGGCCCTGCTGATTTCAGCATTCAGTTTCCCGCTTCCGGTCTTACCGACAGTAACTTCCACTATATAGCGCGTCTTATCATAGACCGTCATCTCATCGGCCGATTCTTCTTCTGAATCCGGAACTACCTCCGTAATCTGATAATAAAGCTTTTTCGGGTCATCCGGCTTGTAATTTCTCGGGTCATAAACCAGCGTAAACTTTGCGTCTGCCGTTCCCTCTACCTCTATGGATTCCCTGTAGGGAGTAGCCGATTCCAATGCGCTTCCGGAAACATCTGCTACCTGTTTTAACTCGAACTGGTACGTATGCTTCTTACCGTCCGGATTGCTCAGTATTTTTTGAACGGGAATCTCCAGTGTAACGCCATCGACACTGTTCAAAACCTCAATTTCCAATACATTGGGCTTGAGCTGAACACTGATCATTCCTTCTACATACGAAGCGCCCTTCTCATCCGTTTTGATCTCTGACTTTGTGTATCCATTCGGATCGCTTGTAACCCGATAGGATACCAGATAACCATTCGCGGATGCTTCAGTCTCCTGAATTGTATATTTTGTTCCAGCCAGAATGTTTTTAAGCTCTATCGTCTGGCCTGCTTTCAGTGAGATGAATCCCGCCTCCGACACGACTGCCGCTCTTGTGGCCGCGATGGCTCCTCCGGTTGCCGCTTCATATATAATATATTCCGTTCCGGCTTTCACCGGTTCTCCATCCAGAGCCACTTTGAACCGGAAATCCGTATCGGTCTCCGTCGTGAGGTCTCCGCTCGTCACATGCTTCGTAAGCCTGATCGATCCCAGCGCCGTAGTATCTATCGTGTTGTCAAAGGCAAAAACCGTACTGCCGTCCAACATGTGGGTGACGCTGCTCTCTTTTCCGATAAACTGCTTATCGCCGACTTGAATGTCATTTCTGTGCGTCGTAGATTCTCCTGTGGACGTTATCGTACCATACTGCTCTGCCGCGCTGAGGTCAAAAAGCTCCCGGACATAATATCCGTTATTTGCCACTGAAATATCCGGAAAGACTGCGTACTGCCCGGCTTTCAGCTTAATAATACCGTACGCCCCGACGATTCCGTCCTTGCCGGAATCTCTCAAATAACACTTTGACGTATGCGCATGCCCCGCTTCCTTATCTTTTTCACAGTGCAGCTGATAGCACCCGTCCGCATCTGTATGCTTATGCTTTTTTTCGCTGTTCGTACATACTAAATCTTTTACATAAATATCATACGCGGTGCCCTCTGTAATGAATAAGGTTTCCTGCTCTCCCTTCTCCGGATCCGGCTTCTCGCCATCACGCTTTGCCTCCAGCACCTGAAAGTCAAAATCCGGGTTACCGAGGATCTCCTCTACCTCGTCATTGTCAACACTCAGCTCTTTTCCCAGTGTAACGGCATTTTTCTCCAGCAGCGGGAAATTGAAATTCATCTTGCACACACCGGAACCGGAACCGCGCTCCATGTAGTAGAATTTAAAATTGTGAGCCGAATTGTCCTTGAACGTGGTGTACTTCCCGCTCTCATCTTTCTTGAGTGTCGCATCGAGAATCTTTGTGATTTCCGCTTCATCCTTTCCTGCGGACGCATTTCGAATCACCTGTTCGAAGGTTACTTCCTTTATAGGCGTACCGTTAATAAGGTCAATATCCCCCCAGTCTGAAGCAAATGGATAGTAAGAAATCTTACCGGTTACAAAATCTATCTTACCACCGACATGACGATGAATGCCCGACAAATCCAGGAACAAATATTCGTCAAGATATACCCAGACATCATCATCACCGGTAAAGTAAAATACCATCGGGCTGTCATTGTGCAATCCCGTCAGTCCATTCTTTGGCTGCTCAAAGTCCATTTCCATGCTCATTCCAAAATAGAAATTTGTCTTTTCGTCGTAATCTATGGAATAAGTCCTATTTAATGCCTCTTCCGATATGAGAGGTATGCTTGCTTTTTTCAAGTATGAGTTAGCCGCGTCCTCACCGGTCCAGTTTCTGTTTCCATGTTCTTCATCCATTGCATTGACAAATCCGCGCAGAGCATTTGAAAGCTTAACGTACGCCTTTTTATACGTCTGATTACTTTCCTCATCAGCCTTTTTGTCTGCCCGCGCGGCAATATCAAGAAAATATTGCCTGTCAACATCTTTCGCATGTGCCGCCTGCTGAATATCGTTGAACGGCAGAAAGTTCCCAAAGGGATACATGAGATAATTGGAACTCATCCATGCGTCGTACAAATCAAACTTGTTTGTCTCAGGGTTATACTGCGCATGATTATCACGGCTGTTAAACTTATACTCACCTGTATTCTCATCATACTGGAAAAGACCATCCAGCCCATCCTCATTCATTCGCTTCACGCTGTTGTCGCCGCCGCCAAACAGATAGCCAAGGCTGGTTCCATCCTTCAACGCAGGATATCCGTCCGCACCCAGTGTTCTCTGCATTACCTCATCAAACATGCTGAGCGGCTGATTACCATCAGGAACCTTATTAATATCCCCATTCGGGGTAACACTGGAAAGTCCCTCCCATCCGTCTTCAAGATTACTGGTAATATTATCGCCAAACCCATACTTCCATCGCGTCACCGAAGATGCATCAACGGCTAAATCCGAGCCACCGGGATTCTGAAATCCCGGATACCTCTTATCGCTCTCCCATTTCTTATTGATACCGGAGACAAAGTCATACAGGTTGATCTCGATCCGATCCTTGGTGGATACTGTATTGTTAATGGGTTTCAGATCATTATCCCTCTCTATGATGGATTCCGGAGGGGTCGGAGGTTCTGCATTAATGTATGCCGTTCCCCAGCCACTTTCCTTTATTCCGCTGACCTTCGTGTAATCAAAATCAACGGTAACATAGTCTCCGACCTTGATATACTGCTCTTCTTTTCCGCCATGGAAAAACAAAATAAATCCGTCTGTCGGTGTTGTTACTGTTTCCTTAGATGCACCAGCCGGTCTCTTTTCTGTAACAATGTACGTGCCGTTTTGATTTTCTACACTATACCCATTCCAATAAATAAAACCATTACCAGCTGCCTGATTTACAGTTTTACCATTTCCATATACCAATACAACTCCATATATATTCCAGTCTATTTGGTTAACCGTACATATTGTATATGGCGGCTTTCCCGTATCCTTCATATCCAGGGTCGCAGCTTCCCACAACCAACTCAGCTGCAAAAGCGCTTCACTGTTCGTTACAAATCTCTGCAGTTCCTCTCCGAGATCCTCATAGTAAAGATATGCGGTCCCCGCATCATGGGTCACCTGTGTGTAGTATTCTTCATAGCCCTCGTCATCCCCGGCCTCATCATAAGCATTTAACGCTTCGCCAATCTCCTCATAAGTCGGAAGCTCGTCGATCATCTTTATGACATTCTCAACCCGCTCCCAGTCCTCCCGTGGAATTTCCTCGTAGCATTCATCCATATGCTCATGGTCTTCATTACCGCAGGCCGGAACACGGACAAGACCGCCTTCCTCTTCCAGAACATCTTCGTTCTCTTGTACAGATGCCTCTTCGCCTATGCTGTCCTGTTCTTTTTTATCATCGGAAGCTGTATCCTCGCTCTGCGCAGCCACACGTTCAGCCATCTCAAGGGAAGCCATATAAGCCTCCTGTGCCGCCGTCATATCCAGAAAAGACACAACCGTTTCTTCCTCAGCCACGGTTCCCGCCAACACGACATCCAACGTCGCGGTTTCCTCTGATACGCCCTGCGCATGCTCCTTTATCTTATATGTATTCTCCTTTACCTCATCCGTGCGGTCTCCTTCAATGACGGAAAACTCGTTTTTCTCCGCGTCGTAATCGGACACGATTCCCATCCGAAGCGGTGCCTTTTCATCCTCCTGCTTAAAGAAAATCAGATCGCCCGCCTTCGGCTCATAGCCTGCCGGCGTCATCAGGAAATCTTTGTTTCCTTCATCGGCCTTTACAAATTCGTCGTACCACTTCTGTGCGTCCGTCTCTTTCGGAAACATCTTCGAAGCTTCTATATTAATGTCGTCTTTTCCCGCATAGTGCATACAGAAATTCACAAACGCCGCATCCCAGTCGCAGTAGTCATCCTCGCAGAAAGCGCCGTAACGGGTATAGCCCTTATGGCTACCGTCCTCCGCCACCTCGTAGTTGTCCTTGCTCTCCTTGTAGGCCAGCTGCTTCTCCGCTGCAATGACAAGGTTCTCGCTCCACGTATCCCGCCACTCGGTGTTCGCATACATGTCATCCCATACGGAAGGCTCCTCCACGTCCGCGGTCTTATCAATGTAGCAGGAAGCGTCATGCTCGTGCTCTTCCATGCCGCAGATCAGCGTCCGCTCGTAGCAATCGTCCGTATGAGTGTGGCTCTCCCCGCTCTTTTCCTGACAGATCAGCGTGTGTTCCTCCGTATAGCAGCTCTCGTCGTGATGATGAGGCTCCATCTCCTTCTTTTCACAGATCAGGTTCCCTTCCTCATCACTACAGCCCGCATCATGCTGATGTCCATCTGTCTCATCCAGCCCGCAGGAGAGGATATCCGCCGTCTCGTAGCATTCGTCTGTATGCTCGTGGGCACCCGCTTCCTTCTTCCCGCAGACAAGCGAGTTCTCGTAGCACGCCCCGTTGTGCTTATGCTCCGCCAGGCCGCACTTCTCCGCGTCTGTCAGGGTCACTCCATATTGGGAGAGAACGCCGGCTACCGTCCCGATCACAAGAACTACTAAAAGCAGCTCCGCGATTCTGATTTTCCTGCGCTTTGCTCTCCGCTCGTTTAATCCTTCTAAATATTCTTTTAAAAACTTTTGCATACGCTCACCTTCCTAACGCATAATTCCCACGTGATCAAGTGGCCACGCCCTGAATACTGCCTTGCCCACAATCTGGTTTTCGGTCACGCATCCGATGGATCTGGTCCGGCTGTCTACAGAAACCGCCCGGTTGTCACCCAGCACGAAAATCGTCTCCTCCGGCACCTCATACGGAAATTTGATATCACATTTCCCCAGATGCTTCTCTGTCAGATACGGTTCTTCCACCATTTCATCATTGACAAAAACATTACCCTCTTCATCTATCTCTATCTGATCTCCCGCAACGCCTATGGCCCGTTTCAGAAGTATTCTTCCTCCATAATAAAACCCAACGATGTCCCCAGTCTCAATTTTTCTGGTCTGTCGCAGAAAAATAATCTCGTTCGGATCCAGCGTCGGACTCATGCTGTTCCCTTCGATTCGGATCAACACCAGCAGTCTGGTCGCTATCAGCACCGTAATGGCCGCCGCCACCACCAGCACTACCAGCACATTCAACATCCCCCTGCGGAAGCCGCTCTTCGCCTCTTCCCGGGCAAGCTCTATTTTCAACTCTTCCGCAGTTGGCAGCCATATCTCCTCCGGCTGCTTTTCATCCATATCGTTCTCCTGTGGCTGGTATCGCTGTAAATGAATCCCTTTCACGTTTCTTCTCCACTGTCAGATTTCGGTCCGGGTTCCCGTCCCTCTGCTCCCGGCCGAATATGACCGACACGGTTTTGTTTCCTTCCTTCGATTCTCTGGGCCTGCCGCTCTTTAGCAAATACTGCTCAGCCGCGCGCCTGGTGTCCTCAAACGATCCGCTGAGCCGCAGAATGGACTCGGTAATCTTCCCGATTTCCGCCCGTTCGGCTGCTCTAAGGTGCTCCAAATCCTTGATCTCCTGACGAAGCTCACGGATCTTGGCATCCTTCTCGTTCAGTCTTTCATCTTTGAGGTCCAGCTTTTTCTTCAGGCCCTCATAGCTCTCTGTCATTTCATCAAGCCTCTGCTTTATATCCTCGAACCGCGCATTGACCTCTTCGGATTTCTCCTGAAGCCGATCCATCTCCTGGCACTGTACCAGAAGCATCTCTAACAGCTCCCGTCGGTTCAACTGCCGTAATTCCTTATTTGCCATATTCCCTCACTCCTATCCTTCTTATGACGTACAGGTGCGCACGGAGGGTAGTTCGCCATGTGTCTTTGCAACATCTGTGCTTTCTGACCGATTCGTCCTTCTATACCTTTTCACACATGGTGCGCCTTGCAAGCCTGCTGTTTTCATGCAATATTGTGTACATACTTAGTAATAATTATCATTTTTATGTTTTATTTTTATTATAGTCTATACACAAAAAATTTCAACCCCCTAATAATGTAAATTATACACCCAGTTTTTCACCGACAGAGACCCCCCCTACAGAAATATATGTACGGTCAAACAGATATGTGCACAAACAGTTCGGCTTTCCCCGGCAGGGTAAGGCGGAGCGGGCCTGAGCCGGTAAGTTAGCCGCTCCCCGCCGTGCACCGGTAAAGCGAGCATGCTCCTTGCCACGTGCTGATACAGTAAACGCCCTCCACGCATACTGTATACTGCCCTAAACTTCATTTTGCCTTATTTCCGGCTCAGCTTGCTTCGCCGGCCAGTACGCTACATCTTTTCCGACACACTGCTTAGCATTTTGTCCCGTCTGCGGCTCCGAGGGATCCCCGGCCAGTGCATCAAACTTCCCGCAGCCGACACCCTGCATTTTCTCCATGCCGTATACCGGCACACGAAACGCGCTTCGTTTTCTGCTGTATATATCGTCAATTTCATATCCCGACAACACGGTCGTCTATCACATCCACTTCGTATAGGGGACTTTTGCACCTCGTCTCAGTCATGCTTAGAAAGCCATATTTCTGTCCGTTTTGAGCAGTTCCCCCCCCTTTATATTATAGGATGTTTTATCATTTTCATCATCCTTCGTGCCCTTATTTGCCTGCAGCATAAGGAAATAATTTTTCTCAATTTCTGTCAGCCTTGCATATTCCTCCGGCGATAAAATAATTGCAGAAGGCTGATTGTTCTTCAAAACAATGATTTCCCTTTCTGAATGAAGTCTCTCAAATATTTTTGCGGCCTGACCTTTGTTAAACTGTGAAATCGGAACTAAACTCTGCAAAACACCTGCTGCAATTGCCATAAAAAACACCTCCATCACTTTCTTCTATAATCAATCAT
>CASCGD010000058.1 GCA_949132985.1 uncultured Lachnospiraceae bacterium | reverse complement strand
CGACGAAATGCCCGCGAGCGAAGCGAACGGGCGATACCTTAAAATAGGAGGAAGGCAAAATGCGAAGCATTTTTTAAAATGGCTTCCGACGAAATGCCCGCGAGCGAAGCGAACGGGCGATACCTTAAAATAGGAGGAAGGATGATTTTACCGGAAAAAATTTTTTTGCATGTGCTTTATCTTAGTTGGACCGGAAGTCTGGTGATTCTGGCGGTGCTGCTTTTGCGATGCATGCTGCATCAAATGCCGAAGAAATTTTCTTATGTGCTCTGGGCCATTCCGGCGGTCCGTCTGCTTGTTATCATTTCCTTCTGCGGAATTGTAAGGCTGCCGGAGCAATTGGTGAGTCCCGAAGTTCAGCCGGCATTATCGTCTGTGATCGACGCCTCAGCTTTGTTGCCGGGTTTTGTCGGAGAGGCGGCGGATACAGTGCCGGAGGGCGGAGAGGCGGCGGATACAGTACCGGAAGGCGGGCCGGCGTACATAGTGCCGGAGGGCGGAGCGGCGGTGGATACAGTACCGGAAGGCGGGCCGGCGTACATAGTGCCGGAGGGCGGAGAGGCGGCGGATACAGTACCGGAAGGCGGGCCGGCGCGGATACCGGAGACGGGAAGTCCCTCTTTGTGGCTTGCGCCGGCGTGTCTGTGGCTGGCAGGGATGATTGTTTTTGCCGCAAAGAACGGGTATGATTTTTATCGGCTGCGAAAAAAGCTTCGTGTCTGCATGAGGTGGAAGAAGTATATTTATCTTGTGGATGGAATCGCTCAGCCCTTTGTGCTGGCGGGCCTGCCCGGGAAAATTTATCTGCCGTCAGGGTTGTGTGAAGAAAAAAGGCGTTATATTCTGATGCATGAGCAGGTGCATCTTAGGCGCGGGGATGCCTTTTTTAAGCTGATTGCATCCCTCATATGCTGCGTGCACTGGTTTAACCCGATTGTCTGGCTCGGCGTGCACTGTTTTAATCGTGACATGGAAATGTCCTGTGATGAGGCGGCAGTATCCAGGCTGAATGCAGCGGAAAAACAGGCGTATGCGCAGGAGCTTTTGCATTTTTCGGTCAGGAAAAAAGGACAGCTGCAGGTTCCATGCACGTTTGGAGAGCGGGGAGTGAAAGGAAGAATTATGAATTTATCGAAGAAAAAACGAAAATCAAAGCTTTCGTGCGCGCTGGCTGGCGGTGTGGTTGTATTTGCCGCGGTTGTTCTGGTGCCGAATTTTTGGAGCATGGCGCAGGAGCCGGGCGGCCATTTGGGAGACAATAGCGGTTTATACCAGAAGAAGGCGGATGGGGATGCCGGAAATAATGACGGGCCATTTCGGGAGAAGGAGGGAGCATCCGGAACCGGGGGTGAAATTATTGACGGCACCGGAAATAACACAGAAGTGTCCGGGCAGAAGAAAGAAAAGTCCGGGAAAGAAATAACTGACAGCGCCGGAATTTTGGAAAAAAGCATTTTGATCAACGGGGTTCCGGTCAGCATGCGCTGGCAGGCAGATGCGTATTCCGAAGAGGACATGGAGACACTGGCAGGGATGGTGTATGATTCCTTTGCCGATGTATATCTGGAAGGGAAGCGCAGACCGGAGCAGATGTACGGCCTGGATGAAATCTCCTGCGATACCGGGACGGCGGACGATTTGCTGAACCTGTTTTCCGGGACAGAAAACCCGATGGTCTGGCGGCTGTTTGTTACATTGCCCGATAACTGGCGGGAGGATAAAGGTATGGGGATGATGCAGAGCGAGGAATCGCAGAAGCAGGAGTATGATATTGCGCTGGTGAAAAACGCGGCAGGTATTTGGGAAGTGGCCGAAAGTGCGTGGCGGGTTTATTATGACAGTGCGGGTAATTTCCGGTGGGATGAATAAAGACCCATAAGAACACACAGCCCTTCCGGTTCCATTCTTAGCGTCATGTTTCCCTTAGCCATAAAACTGCTCCTTTCATCTCATCTTTATTTATTTTACACGTTTATTATTTGCAAGAAAGGTGACGAAGAGAAAGATGGTTGTCACAAACCATCTTTTTTCTTTTCCAATTCTTTGTGCTGGATTTCTAGCAGCAGATCGATTTGCTTGAGTATATATTCCTGATACTCCGGCTTTAATTTTTTGAAGGTGTCAAATGCCAGTTCGGCTAACGGATCGTCGGTTTCCTCAAACATGCTCCCGTTTTCGGTTTTCAGCCATGGTTCACTTACATGAAAGATAAAGCAAATGAGCTTGATAATACGGTCATTCACATGATTGTGCCCGAATTCGATTCCGGCGACATCGCCGTTTGACATGGATAATGCCTGGGCAAATTTGGCCTGGGAAAGATTTCATGTCTGTCGTATTTCTTTTACACGCTGATTAATGGACATTTTGGGAGCCTCCTTTGTCTGTGCTCCTTGTATTATCATAAAGCCGCTCGCATTACAAGCAAACGGCACTTGATATACTCGTATAATGATGATGATATACTTACATAACAAGTAAAATGCGGACTGGAAGGAGAGGGATTTTATGACAGTACAGGAGGAAGGATTCGGCCAGGCAGTATGCGGCGGCGCTTTGGAGCGGACGGAGGAGAGAAAACCGTAGGCTGGATCAGACAGGAAACCTGTCACACAGGTATGTGGATGCGGCAGAGTTTCTGAAATCAGATTCCCTACTGCGGGCAGCGGGGAATTTGACCCTTGCGGAAGCCGCAGGCGCCGCAAAATTCGCAGTATCGCCCAGAATCGTTACTATGAGCGGCTTGCGAGCTGTAAATAGTAACAAACGAAAAGGAAAAGGCCAAAAAAGCAGGAATAAGGTAGTTGAAAGTCAAAAGATTTGGTGGTATACTCGGAAAGTGTATCTATGCGTATCAGGCTTTTAAAAATGGTATTGCTGTTAAAAAACAGCAATATGGGAAGGACTTAGAAAATGGAGAGCTACAAAAAAGAATTTATCGACTTTATGGTCGAGAGCAAGGTGTTGAAGTTTGGCGATTTTACATTGAAGAGCGGGCGTAAATCGCCGTTTTTTATGAACGCGGGTGCTTATGTGTCGGGTACCCAGCTTATGCGGCTCGGCGAGTATTATGCGCGGGCGATTCATGAGAATTTTGGTGATGATTTTGATATATTATTTGGACCGGCGTACAAGGGGATTCCCCTGTCTGTGGCGACAGCCATCGCTTATGCGAAGCTGTACGGAAAAGAGGTGCGTTACTCATCAAACCGCAAGGAGGCAAAGGATCACGGCGATGCGGGCATTCTGCTCGGCAGCGGAATCAAAGACGGGGACCGTGTGGTGATGATCGAGGACGTGACTACCTCCGGTAAGTCCATGGAGGAGACGGTGCCCATCGTGAAAGCGCAGGGGAACGTGACGATTGTCGGCCTGATGGTGTCTTTAAACCGCATGGAGGTCGGACTCGGCGGAAGCTTAAGCGCTCTCGACGAGATTCAGGAGAGTTACGGATTTCCCGCGCGGGCCATTGTATCCATGGCGGAGGTAACGGAAGCTCTTTATAATCAGCCGGTGGCGGGAGAAGTGCTGATAAATGATGAATTAAAGGCACAGATTGATGAATACTATAAACAATATGGAGTGAAGCAATTATAGAAGGAAGTACAGGTATTCATGAAAAACCGAAAGGGTAAGGGCATGCACATTTTTTGTTGGTGCCTGTTTGCAATCTATCTGGCGGCGCTGATCTATTTTCTCTTTTTTGCGGAGTCAACCGGGCGCACATTTACGGAGCGTACTTATCAATATAATCTGAAACCGCTGCACGAGATCCGGCGGTTTATCATTTACCGCAAGCAGCTGGGTTTTATCGCGGTTGCTCTGAATTTGGCGGGAAATGTAGTTGCATTTGTTCCATTCGGGCTGTTTCTGCCCCTGCTGCTGCGACAGCTGCGGCATTTTTGGAAAATTGTGCTGCTCGGCTTCGAATTTTCTCTGCTCATAGAGATTACGCAGCTGTTTGGCAGGGTGGGCAGCTTTGACGTGGATGATATTTTGCTGAATACTCTGGGCGCGGCCTGCGGATATGTGTCGTTTTTGATTCTGATAAAGCTTCGGAGAAAAAGAGGGGCCACACATGAAGAAAAAGGAGAAAAACGTTAAATTTACAAATAAAGGGAACTCCCGCAAGGGAATGCTATCACTCCTTCTGTCCGTGTTTTCCTTTGCATGGCTGATTTACGGCATTTACAGTTCGTTTTTGCTTGGGGAGGCCGGCGGTAATGAGCTGGGCGGCGTGGGTGTACTGGCTCTTGTTCTGGAGCTGTTTGCGCTTGTGTTTGCAGTTCGCGCCCTGCGGGAGGAGGATGTCTTTCGGGGAATTCCAAAGACGGCGATCACGCTTGCGGTTTTGCTTTTGCTTGCATGGGCTGCCATTTACGGGCTGGGGATTTATGCTATGATTTATTAGAGCCGTTTTGCAAGGTTTTGTATCCGGCAGAATAACCGAAACAGCTTTGATGTCTTTGCTGCTTTGGGTGATGCAGACATTTATTATTAGGAAGGACTTTAAAACATGGGTTATCGTGAAGAATATCGGGAGGCGAATGAGGAAGTACGGGAGCGCTATGGGCTGGTGATGGAGCGCATTCTTAAACTGCGCAGCGAGCATAGCGTGGAGGAAAAATATTGGCCCTATTTCCGCAGGCTTGCCGATATTTTTGTGATGGTGGACGATACGTTGAAAAAGGAGGAGAGCGGCGCCTTGCATCGCCGCGATATCTCCGAGTGCGAGGAGATGAGCTGGCAGTTTTACTATGAGCTGCAGGAGGGCAACTATGACCGGTGCTTTGCGAATCCTGCGGTGGCGGCGGAGCTTTTCGGTGAGGAATTTGGGCAGATGCTGTGTTTTCTCTACACGGAGCTTCGGGCGGCGATTCCCTGGGCATTTGAGGGGCGCAGGAGGGATATCACGATTCTGTGCGAGCTGTTTGTGCAGGTCTATAATTGCTTTGAGTCGGAAGAGGGGGCTGCCCCGGAGGAAATCAGGCAGATCATCTACTGGTTTTTCCACGATTACAGCGAGCTGTTTGTGGAGCAGAGTGTGCGGGAAATGCTCGACCCGTCGCTGGATTTTTTTAC
Source organism: uncultured Lachnospiraceae bacterium (assembly GCA_949132985.1). GTDB lineage: Bacteria > Bacillota > Clostridia > Lachnospirales > Lachnospiraceae > W0P33-017. The sequence goes on along the minus strand of CASCGD010000058.1, from coordinate 15,108 downwards.
AGGGATCGTGATGGAGTCCGATTTGACGGATCTGAGCTATCTGTACCGCTATGGCGAATATATCAGCAGCAGCGAGCTGCTTGTGGCAGAATATTTGAATTCACTTCCCGAGGAGCAGATTCAGGCGATGGCAGACACCTACACGGAAGGGTACCGCATTGGCTTTGAGGTGACGGGAAAGAATCTGGGGAAAAAGAAAATTGTGGATGTGCGCTATCCCATCGGTTTTGAGCGCATGGTGCGCGCGGCAATCAAAAATTTTGAGAAAATGGGGCTTCGGCCGGTTATTTACCGCGACAGCATAAATTCCATGGGAGGCCGGGGCAACGGCAGAAAGGGCTGCACGGTGAAATCGGTGAACCGGCAGTTTGACTACGATCACAAATCTGACCGGGCGTTTTATCTGGACAAGGCGTTTGTGGAGCGCAGGCTTGAGGTACTGCGGACTTCCTATGAAAAATATAAGGAGCTGGCGGCGGTCTATGCGGGGCCGGCGGTGATTGAGACCTTCGGCGAGGCACCCTTCTCGCCGGAAAACAAGGCGGCGAGCCTGCACTATACGGACAGGCAGCAGGAGCTGAATGTGTACAGTGCCGGCGAGAGCGCCCGGATTATGAATCAGTATATCAAGGGTGAGGAGCGCAGCTTTACGATTATTGCGTATCCGATTCCTGCCATCGGCAGGGATTTTAAGGAGATTTTTGCCCGGACCGTGGAGATCAATACCCTTGATTATATGAAGTACCGCAATATGCAGCAAAAGATTATCGATGTGCTGGATCTGGCAGATCATGTGCGCATTAAGGGTAAGGGAGCGAACCGGACGGATTTGACGGTAAAAATTCATCCGCTCACCGACCCGGCAGGCCAGACTGCTTTTGAAAACTGTGTGGCAGATGTGAATATTCCGGTTGGCGAGGTATTCACATCCCCGGTGCTTGCAGGCACGAACGGTGTGCTGCATGTGACAAAGGTATTTTTGCACGAGCTTTGCTATGAAAATCTGTGTCTGACCTTTGCGGACGGTATGGTAAAGGAGTACAGCTGCAGCAATTTTGCAAGCGCGGGGGAGAATCGGAGGTTTATTCATGAAAATCTGCTCAAGCATCATGACACACTGCCCATCGGCGAGTTTGCCATCGGAACGAATACGAAGGCGTACCGCATGGCGAGGGATTTTCATATCGCGGATAAGCTGCCGATTCTGATTGCGGAAAAAACCGGGCCGCATTTTGCGGTGGGGGATACGTGTTATTCTCACGCGGAGGATACACCGGTGTTCAATCCTGACGGTAAGGAGATCATTGCGCGGGATAATGAGATGTCGATTCTGCGGAAGGAGGATGCGTCGAAGGCGTATTTGAACTGTCATACGGATATCACGATCCCCTATGATGAGCTGGATTCGATCATCGTGGTGGCGCGTGACGGCAGTGAGCATCCGGTTATTTTGAACGGGCGGTTTGTGGTGCCGGGGACGGAGGAGCTGAATGAGGCGTTGGAGGAGTAAAGCAGGTAAAAGGAGGATATTATGGCAAGAGTAGGAATTGTTATGGGCAGTGATTCGGATATGCCCGTTATGGCGAAGGCGGCGGATGTTTTGGATCAGCTGGGTGTGGATTATGAGATGAATATCATCTCCGCGCACAGGGAGCCGGAGGAGTTTTTCGAGTATGCGAAGAGCGCCGAAGAGCGGGGCTATAAGGTTATTATCGCGGGAGCGGGCATGGCGGCGCATCTGCCGGGCATGTGCGCAGCAATTTTTCCGATGCCGGTGATCGGAATTCCGATGCACACGACGTCTCTGGGAGGACGTGATTCGCTCTACTCCATCGTTCAGATGCCGAGCGGCATTCCCGTGGCGACGGTTGCGATCAACGGCGGTGCCAACGCGGGGCTGCTTGCTGCAAAAATACTGGCGACCAGTGACGCGGCGCTTCTGGATAAGCTGAAAGCCTATGCGGCGGATCTCAAAAGTCAGGTGGTGGCAAAGGACGTAAAGCTGCAGGAGGTTGGCTATAAAAATTACGCGAAGTAACAGGGAGCGGAGCATGAGTTTTTCGGAATTTAAAGCTTGCAGAGATGGCAGGCAGAGAGAGCGTTGAAGCAGGAAGCGCGTTGGCTGCAGACAACGGGTAGTTTACCAATTGCTGTTTTATTGAAAGGAGCGGACATGGATTACAAACATTCAGGAGTAGATATCGAGGCGGGATATCGGGCGGTTGAGCTGATGAAGGAGCATGTAAAATCGACGATACGCCCGGAGGTTTTAGGGGGGCTTGGCGGATTTTCCGGCGCTTTCTCCCTTGAGAAGATAAAAGAAATGGAACATCCGGTGCTTCTCTCCGGTACGGATGGCTGCGGGACAAAAGTGAAGCTGGCGTTTTTGATGAATAAGCACGACACCATCGGCATTGACGCAGTTGCGATGTGTGTCAACGATGTGGCCTGCGCAGGGGGAGAGCCGCTGTTTTTCCTTGACTATATCGCCTGCGGAAAAAATTATCCTGAGAAGATTGCGTCCATCGTCAGCGGCGTTGCGGAGGGGTGCAGGCAGTCCGGCTGTGCGCTTATCGGCGGCGAGACGGCGGAGCACCCGGGGTTGATGCCGGAGGACGAGTACGATCTGGCGGGCTTTGCAGTGGGTGTTGTCGATGAGAAGGATATCATCACCGGAGCGGATATTCAGGCTGGGGATGTGCTTGTGGGTATGGCGTCCACCGGTGTCCACTCCAACGGATTTTCGCTTGTGCGAAAAACATTCACAATGGATGAGAAAACGCTCCGCAGATATCATGATGAGCTGGGAGGGACGCTGGGGGATGCGCTTCTTGCACCGACGAGAATCTACGTCGGGGCGCTGAAAGCGGTGCGTGAGGCCGGTGTCCGCATCAGGGGCTGCAGTCATATTACCGGCGGCGGCTTCTACGAAAATATCCCGCGTATGCTGCCGGAGGGCAAGCGCGCGGTCGTTGAGAAAAACAGCTATCCCGTTCCGGCGATCTTTACAATGCTGGCCCGTGAGGGAAATGTGGCGGAGCAGATGATGTACAATACTTACAATATGGGTCTTGGCATGGTTGTTGCGCTTGATCCTTCCGATGTGGATACGGCCATGGAGGCGATGCGTGCGGCAGGCGATACTCCCTATGTGGTGGGGCGCATTGTGGACGGTGAAAAAGGAGTGGATTTATGTTAAAACTGGCGGTTTTAGTTTCCGGCGGCGGGACGAACCTGCAGGCAGTCATCGATGCGATTGATGCAGGAAAAATCAGAAATGCGTGTATTGATGTGGTGATCAGCAACAATGCAAACGCATATGCACTCACGCGGGCTGCAGAGCATGGCATCGATCACATGTGCATTTCTCCAAAATCTTATGAGAGCAGGGCGCGGTTTAACGATGCGCTGACAGATGTCATTACATCCCGGGGCGTAGATCTGGTGGTGTTGGCGGGCTGTCTGGTGATTCTTCCGCCGCAGCTTATCGCGGCGTACAAAAACCGCATCGTGAACATTCACCCGTCTCTGATCCCGGCGTTTTGCGGAAAGGGATTTTACGGCTTAAAGGTTCACGAGGAGGCGTTGAAGCGCGGCGTGAAGGTGACGGGGGCAACGTGCCATTTTGTGGACGAGGGCACAGACACCGGGCCGATAATTTTGCAGAAAGCGGTGGGTGTTTTGCCGGACGATACACCGCAGACCTTGCAGCGGCGCGTGATGGAGTGTGCGGAGTGGATCATTCTGCCGCTGGCGATTGATCTGATTGCAAACGGCTGTGTGACGGTTGCGGACGGCGTGGTGAAGATAACGGAGCAGCAGAGTGAGACAGATGGCTGCTGTTGACGGTATGCACGATTGGCAGGATGAATGCATCTGTGTTTGATAAGATATAAACGGCGGTGACGGCACCGGGGTGCCCGGCATTATGGCGTCCGGCTGTGTATCAGGAGAAGGACAGGAGGATTACATATTATGAAGGTTTTGATCGTAGGAAGCGGCGGCAGGGAGCATGCGATCGCCATGTCGGCGGCAAGAAGCCCCCGTGTGGATAAAATTTACTGCGCGCCGGGCAATGCGGGTATCGCATCACAAGCAGAGTGCGTGAAGATCGGTGCCATGGAGTTTGAAAAGCTGGCGGATTTTGCGCAGGAAAAGCAGATTGACCTCACGATTATCGGAATGGATGATCCGCTTGTGGGCGGTGTTGTGGATGTGTTTGAGGAACGGGGACTGCGGGTGTTCGGACCCCGGAAAAATGCGGCCATTCTGGAGGGCTCGAAAGCTTTCTCCAAGGATCTGATGAAAAAATATAACATTCCCACCGCGGCGTACGAGACTTTCGACGACGCGGCGGCCGCTCTGGCATATCTGGAAAAAGCCGATTTCCCCATCGTCTTAAAGGCGGACGGGCTGGCTCTTGGAAAGGGCGTTTTAATTTGCAAGACGCCGGAGGAGGCGAAGGCCGGCGTGAAGGAGATTATGCAGGACAAGAAGTTTGGCACGGCAGGGAACCGCATGGTCATCGAGCAGTTTATGACCGGGCGTGAGGTGTCTGTGCTCTCCTTCGTGGACGGAAAGACCATTAAGATTATGTCCTCCGCGCAGGATCACAAGCGCGCAAAGGACGGCGACCAGGGCTTAAATACCGGAGGCATGGGAACCTTTTCACCCAGCCCGTTTTATACAAAAGAGGTGGATGAGTTCTGCAAAAAATATATTTATCAGGCTACGGTTGACGCGATGGCGGCGGAGGGCAGGCCGTTTGTCGGCATAGTTTTCTTTGGTCTGATGCTGACGGAGGACGGGCCGAAGGTGTTGGAGTACAATGCACGCTTTGGAGATCCGGAGGCACAGGTCGTGCTGCCGCGGATGAAAAATGACATGGTCGAGATCATGGAGGCATGCATTGATGGAAAGCTGGATGAGGTCGATTTGCAGTTTGAGGATAATGCGGCGGTCTGTGTCGTACTGGCATCTGACGGTTATCCGGTGAGCTATGAGAAGGGCTATCCCATCACCGGGTTTGAAAAATTTGAGGGCAGGGACGACCGCTTCTGTTTCCACGCGGGAACCGCGTTTAACGACAAGGGGCAGATCGTTACAAACGGCGGCCGCGTGCTGGGTATCACGGCTACCGGAGGGGATTTGAAGGAGGCGCGGGCGAATGCATACGATGCAGCCGAATGGATCTCCTTTGACAACAAGTATATGAGACATGACATCGGAAAGGCAATTGACGAGGCATAACCGTGAGCTTGGAAGACATGTGGGGAGATTTGGCGTGGAGAAAACGTTTTATAAGGGGCTTGTGAGCGTTTATAAGGCGGGCGTGTTTGCAGAGACAATTTTTCTTGTCTCTGCGGAGGAGTAATTCAATGGCTGTAGAGATAAAACAGGGTGGAATGATTATGGAGCAACGGTCGCAGGCTCAGCTGGTGAGCTATAATGTAAACAATGCAGAACTATGTGCAAGCGCGGCAAGAATCTCGACTACAAAGGGGAATGCAGTCGAGATATTCGAGAAGTCGAAAAGTAATGAAAAAAATCAGGAACTGATTCAAAAGGTGCTGCGTTCCGGGCATCAGACAATTATAGAGCATGCTGTTTTTACATTTGCTCTAAACAATGTTTCCGCTTTTGTTGAACAATTTTTTATTGAGTGCAGACTTGCGTCTTTTACGGTAAAATCAAGACGCTATGTAGATTTCAGTGGTCAGGGATATTTCATACCTCCGAAGTTAGAGGGGGAAGACAGGGATTATTATTGTCAATATATGGATACATTATTTTTGGCATATCAAGCGATGCTCGAAGACGGTATTCCAAAGGAGGATGCCCGGTTTCTGCTGCCATATTCCTTTCACAGCAATTTTTATTGTACGCTCAATGCCCGTGAGATGATTCATATTATATGTGATATGAAACATGGACGCGGAAAGGGAATTCCTGAATTGCAGGATTTGGCAGATCAGATCATCGAGCAGGCTGAACATGTATTTCCCTGTATTCGTTCTCTGATGGATGACAGCTTGGCGGCAGATGGCAGTGAGGGGCCGGCAGTCGATTTGATTCTGTCGGACGATGAGGTTTCTTTTGTTGGATTGCAGGATATCGGAGGTGTCCAATTGCTGAATGAACCGTTAAATCCGGCTGGAATCCTGCACACAGCGTACCGGGTGAACCATCCGGGAGAGGATCAGGTGCCGGAGGTTCATACACTTCTTCGGTCCGCGCGCCCGAGGGAGCTGGAGCAGATATCGTATTCCTTTCTGATTTCCAACATTACATTGTCGGGAATTACGCATATGGTGCGGCACCGAATGCAGTCCGTGCTGGTTCCCTCTATCCGGGAAATGATACACAGTAAATTTGTGCTGCCGGATACGATAAGAAATGATGCAAAGTCGTTTTCGCTGTACAGGCATGTTCTGGAGCTGTCGAATGACAGGATAAAGCAAATGGGTAAAAGGGAAGCGCTAAGACGGTACAGCTATTATTTTGCATTAAGTGGAAACGTCATGAATATTATGACTACTATGAATGCCAGAGAGCTTGGCAATTTTATCCGGCTAAGGTCATGCAACCGCGCGCAGTGGGAAATACGAAAAATTTCGATTGAAATGCTGAAATATCTGCGTCATTCCTTCCCCGGGCTTTTTCATTATTACGGGCCAAGCTGCTTTATCGACGGGCAATGCCCGGAGGGACGCATGTCGTGCGGCAGACAAAATGAGGTTGTGGAAAGCTTTATGCATCTGGAATAACGGAGAAAACGGGCGATCGGTTCGAAGTACAAAATGACCGGAATGGATTATGCAGTGCAGAGTGGAGATATCATCATGAATTTGATAGCAAATGTTGATAATCAGTGGGCGATTGGGAAGGGCGGAAAGCTCTTGGTGCGCATACCGGCGGATATGAAGTTTTTCCGCGAGACGACGACGGGTAAAGTGGTGGTTATGGGGCGAAAGACACTCGAGGGCCTTCCAAACGGGCAGCCTTTAAAAGACCGGACAAACATCGTGCTGACGCGGGACCGCAATTTTCGTGTGCGCGGTGCGAAAATCTGTTTTTCGGCGGATGAGCTGCGGGAAGAGCTGAAAAAGTATCCGTCTGAGGATATCTATATGATCGGCGGGGAGAGCATCTACCGCCAGTTTTTGGACGAGTGCGACACGGCGTATATCACGAAAGACGATTATACTTACTCTGCGGATGTATTTTTTCCGAACCTGGATGAGCTGCCGGAGTGGAAACTGGTGGAGAGCAGCGAGGAGCAGACGTATTTTGATCTGATCTATCACTTTTTGAAGTATGAGAAGAGGGTGTGATTGTTCAGAGCCAGGTTCAGGACAATTGAGAAGCTATGATGACAGGAGATGATATTTATGGATATTACTGGAAAAAAGCTGGTTGTGAAGGCGATGCGCGAGGAAGGGGTCGACACCATCTTTGGCTATCCCGGAGGCATGATTACAGATGTTTTTGACGAGCTGTATAAGGCGGATGATATCCGCATTGTGCTGCCGCGCCATGAGCAGGCGTTAGTCCATGAAGCGGAAGGGTATGCCCGGGCAACCGGAAAGGTTGGCGTGTGCATTGTAACCAGCGGCCCAGGCGCTACAAACATCGTAACCGGACTGGCCGATGCACATTATGACAGCGTTCCGCTTGTTGTGATCAGCGGACAGGTGCCGCTCTCACTCGTCGGGAACGACGCATTCCAGGAGGTGGATATCGTCGGCATGACCCGCAGCATCACAAAATACGGTGTGACCGTGCGCAATCGGGCGGATCTGGGGAAAATACTCAAAATGGCATTTTATATTGCCAGGACCGGAAAGCCCGGCCCGGTGTTAATTGATCTGCCAAAGGATATTCAGAATGCCTCCGGCGACGCGGAGTATCCGGCGAAGGTAGCGATTCGTGGCTATAAGCCGAATACATCTGTTCATATCGGGCAATTGAAGAAAGCGTATAAATTACTGCATGCGGCGAAAAAGCCTCTGATTCTGGCGGGGGGCGGCATTCGTATCTCGGGTGCCGAGGCCTTGTTGTGCCGTTTTGCGGAAAAGACCCATGTCCCCGTTGTGACGACGGTGATGGGCAAGGGCGTGATGCCCGTGGGGCACCCTCTGTATGTTGGCAACTGCGGCATGCACGGAAGGTTTGCGGCAAATAAGGCGGTCAGCGAGTGCGATGTGCTCTTCTCCATAGGGACACGATTTAACGACCGTATTACCGGAGATCTGGAGGAGTTTGCGCCTAATGCGAAGATCGTGCACATCGATATTGCGACTGCGTCTATTTCCCGAAATGTAGTGGTGGATGTTCCGGTGGTTTCCGATGCCAGACTGGCCCTTGAGACGCTGCTGGAGTGGGCCAAACCACGGAAGACAAGAACATGGCGTGATACGATCGCGGCCTGGGAGCAGGAAAACCCGCTGGCTATGCGAATGGATAAGGGACTTTCACCGCAGATGATCATGGAGGGGATCAACCGTGCCTATGACGGCGGAATTATGGTGACGGATGTGGGCCAGCATCAAATGTGGGCATCGCAGTTTCTGGATTTTGGCCCGGAAAAGCAGTTTATTACTTCCGGCGGTCTTGGCACCATGGGCTTTGGCTTTCCGGCGGCCATCGGTGCAAAGATCGGAGATCCCGAAATGGATGTGGTGTGCATTTCCGGTGACGGCGGTATGCAGATGAATATTCAGGAGCTTGCGACGGCAGTTGTGGAGGAGGTTCCGATCACGGTCTGCGTTTTGAACAATTACTATCTTGGTATGGTGCGCCAGATGCAGCAGCTCTTTTATGGCAAGCGTTACGCTGCAACCTGTCTGCGCAAAAGAAAGAGCTGCCCTGCGGATTGCAAGGGACCGAACAAAAACTGTCCGCCCTATGAACCGGATTTTGTGAAACTGGCGGAGAGCTATGGCGCGCACGGTATTCGCGTGACGAAGCCGGAGGAGATTGAACCTGCGCTCGCGCAGGCGAAGCAGTATACGGATGCGCCCACCATCATTGAGTTTTTGATTGCCACGGATGAGCTGGTGCTGCCGATGGTAAAAAGCGGAAACCCGATGAGTGAGATGATATTGAGGTAAAGGAGGAAGGCACAATGCGAAGCATGAAAAACCGATGGATTGCGTTGTATGTGGAAAATGATGTGGGCGTATTGGCAAAGGTGTCGGGGCTTTTTTCCGGAAAATCCTACAATTTACAGTCACTGACGGTAGGTACGACGGAGGATGAGACGGTCTCGCGCATGACGATCTGCGTGACGAGCGATGACGTGACCTTTGAGCAGATTAAAAAGCAGTTAAACTGTATGGTTGAGGTTATCAAGGTTATCGACCTGACGAATGTGCCGATTCACATGAAGGAAATTCTGTTTGCAAAGGTCAAGGATATTTCACCCGAGGAGAAAGCGGAGGTGTTCCAGTTTGCGCAGGTTTTTGAGGTGAAGGTGAAGGATATCGGTACGGACAGCGTGCTGCTTGAGTGTATGCTTACAGAGCGCAGGAATAATGAGCTGATCACTTTGTTGCGGTCAAGGTTTCGGAATATTGAGATTGTGCGCGGGGGAGCGGTGGCGATAGAATCTATTAGTACCTCGTGCAGGTAAAAGTGCGGTTGCTGCAGTGGCCACGCCGCTCATACGTCGGCTTATTTCCACAAAGCCGCGCTTCCGATTCAAGGAAATGCGCGGATACCGGGGCAGGTCATAGATTTCCTGCGGAAATAAATGACAATACCTGGATAAAAACGTAACGGATGCCGGGCTTGAGAAGACCTCGACAAGCTCCGGCGTTTTTATACAGTCTTTGTCGGGAAAGAGTCGGCATATGGTCAGCTGGTTCTTGCAGCGCCATGCTTGATGGCAGCTGGCGGGAGTTTGGCTGCAATCTGGCGACTGGTTCTTGCAGCGTCTTGGCTTTTGAGTGGTAGGTATGATGTTGCATGTGGGTCGCTTTGTTTTCGCAAAGGCACGGTTCTTCCGAATATGATAAACTGCGCGGATGCCGTGGCAGGTCATAGATTCTCTGTGGGAATAAATGACCGGTACGCCGTAATAGTGACTGGATAAAAACGCAGAGGATGCCAGGGCCGAAAGGAGACCGTCAGGTGCCGTCGTTTTATGACAGTTTTTGTGTGGAAGTGACCCGATGCAATGAAGTTATCTGGCCAGAACTTCTGTTACCTCGGCGACGTACATGGTGTGGTAGTCCTTGTCCTTGTACCAGGCATCGTCGATTCCTGCGTCTATGAACTGGTCGGGGGATATTTTGGTGGCTGAGAGTTTGCGGCAGATGAGGATGAGATTACCCTCGTCGATATAGGGTGTGCCGTCCTTCGCATAGCCTATGTTCATCTTGGCGCTTGCGATTTTGTCCTCGTTACGTCCGGAGACTGCGCCGAAATATTTGAGCGCTGATTTCAGCTTAGGGTCGAAAAAGGTGAGGGAGAAGGTTTTCTGCTTATCAATGAACTCCTTTGTGTATCGGCTGTCGCGGATAAAGACGCTGACTACATTTTTGCCCCAGAGCACGCCGATGGTACCCCAGCTGGCAGTCATGGTATTTACTTTCTCGGAATCACCGGCGGTGACTGCCATCCATTCGGTGCCGATTTTGGTAAACGGGTTTAATTCAAGCAAGTCTGTGGGAAAGGGTTGAAATGCATGCATATGATCGCTCCTTTATGTTATTTTTAAAAATTTTCACGAGATTATTATACACCGGCCCCGAACCTCATGCTTCGCCTTTGGCTCGCATCCGCCAAAATGGCCAGGTATTACTCACGCCAGGCTCGAAAAGACATCGCCAAGTGCTCATATTATACCACAATTTATGAGATGTGTGTAAAATTTTTGTATTAAAAAAAGAATCTTTCAGAAACACCTTGCAAATTTCTAAAACATTGTGTAGAATTAGATAGAAATACAATTGCGGGCTATGACCGTACATACAAAATATAGCCGATTTGGAGGATGGATCGGCTGGCAATATTGTAAAGGATGGAAAAAATATGGCTAAGAGAATCTTAATCGCAGATGACGCAGCATTTATGAGAATGATGTTAAAGGATATTTTGGGCAAAGGTGGCTATGAGATTGCTGGTGAGGCAGCTGATGGCAATGAGGCCCTTGAAAAGTACAATGAGTTGAAACCGGATCTGGTAACGATGGACATTACGATGCCTAACTGTGACGGAATCCAGAGTTTGAAGCAGATTAAAGCAGCGGATGCCAACGCAAATGTTGTGATGTGCTCAGCGATGGGACAGCAGGCGATGGTTATCGAGGCGATTCAGAGCGGTGCCAAGGATTTTATTGTAAAGCCTTTTCAGGCGGATCGTGTAATAGAGGCAATCAAGAAGATTCTCGGCGAGTAGTCTGTAATCAGCTTGACTTCATATAGTTACATTTTTTATTAAATAAAAATGAAACAGAGTGTCTGTAACGGATGACAGACGCTCTGTTTTTGTGCGCGTGTGCGAGCGGCGCATACTGTTTCTCAGTTGAGTTCCGCAATACGACTGACACCGACATAGACATCGGATATTTTGTACCAGGTGGGATAGTCTACAATTCCGGTAGCAGGCAGTCCGAAGACGGACTGGAACTTCTGTACAGCATTTTTGGTGGCATTTCCAAAGACGCCGTCTGCGGTGACGGCCGGGATGGCCGGATAGTTTTGGTGGATGCGGTTCAGTTGTTGCTGCATCTGACGGACTTTCGCACCGCTGGAGCCGACGCTTAGGTCGTAGCCGGGCCACGAGGAAGGTACACCTGAAATTTCATCCGCTGAGTTGATGTAGATACTGCTTCCATAATAATTGCGCAGGATCTGTATCGTGGAGTACCCCTGGTCGCCGAGATATTTGGAACCCCACTGGGACATCCAGTTCGGGCAGGAGACGTTGCGACCGTCGCAGTATTGGGTGAGGATCGGCTGGCTCACATTCGGACGGGAGAGATAGTTTTCGAACATCTCGTCAACCACCCGGGAGATCGTGTCGTAGATCGTGCGTCCATAGGACCATTTCTGGTCGTAGGCGGTGGAGGAGGTAATTGTAAAGTTGTATCCCTGATTGCGGTACCACTCCGTATACACACGGTTGAGGGTGAAGGACATGATCGCCAGCGCGTTAGCTCGTATGGTGGCGTCCGGCCATGTGGCGTAGATTTCGCTGGAGGCTACATTTTTAATGTAGTCCTTGTAGCGGACATAGTAATTGCCTGCACGGGAATCGGTGGGCGGCCCGTCGTGCACAACTACGTATTCAGGAATCACGACGCGGCTTAAGACGATTTCGCCGCTTTCCTCAAGGGGCTTGATCTCAGCTTCCTCGATTTTCGGCGGGTAGTCTCCGAACAGGGTATTTACGGGAATATCAATGTCCCCGCGGGTGGTCCCGGGATAGTCGAGGGGAACGAGTGTCACGTTCTGGATCGCCTTTACGGTGGGCAATACCTCAATGCCGGATATGTTTAAGGTCTGGTAGCCCTCAGCACGAACCTGTATGGTATAGAGGGAAAAGGGTTGGTTTGCCTGACTGGAATCCATGCTGTATTCTAAGGGCGGCGCCTCAAGCGAGACAGTTTGTGTCTGGCCGGATTCGTCTGTCTGCAAAGATTCTAAAGTGGAATCCGGTTCTCCGGTAAAGCTGATTGTGATCGTTGCATCCGGGATTGGTGTGTTTTGCTGCCAGGATGTCACATTTACCTGCAGCTTTCCGGTTTCATCGGCTTCCTGCATTGCATGTAATCGATTCATGAAAAAACTCCCAAGTGTCATTGCTTTAATATATGCTGTTTTTCAGGTGATGTTCGCCGTATGGTATGGTTCGATCTGCGGCGGGCAGGTTAGTGTTCACTCCGTGACCAGTAACGGGCAGTTTGGACACGAAAAGGCCTCGTTCCATTCCGGTCCGTCCTAAACAAGCGCTACTGGCGCTTAGGACCGCTTCGTGAAGTCTAAACTGCTATCTGAGTCATGTTCTCCTGCAGCCCTGAGCCATAGCATACCCAGAGGGCATGCGATGGCTCGGGTGTGAAAAGTAACGCGGAGAGCACCGAATTTTTATCGTCAGATGGATCTGATTGAAATATTTTTTGTAATTTGGTAGTTTTGCAGCAGGAAAATTCGTTTATATAGGTTGGAAAGGAATTATTTGAATGAAGAGGGAGGAAAAATGGGTCGTGCTGGCGAAGGCGGCGGACTTTAACGGTATTGGGAAGACTTTCGGCGTGGACCCGGTCATTGCGCGCATTGTGCGCAACCGGGAGGTTGTGGGGGAGGAGGCGCTGCGGGCGTACTTTTCGCCGGAGCTTTCAGATCTGCATGATCCGTCGAGCTTAAAGGGGGCGCGGGAGGCTGCGGCACTTCTGCAGAAAAAGATTTCGGAACAGAAAAAAATACGTATTATCGGGGACTATGACATTGACGGGATATTTTCCACTTATATTTTATATGACGGTTTGAAAAGCTGCGGAGCATGTGTGGATTATGTGCTCCCGCACCGCATCGACGACGGATACGGATTGAGCGAAAAGCTGATCCGAGAGGCCGAAGGCGACGGCTGTGATACGGTTTTAACCTGTGACAACGGCATCGCGGCGGCAGCGGAAATTGCTCTGGCGAAGGAGCTTGGCATGACGGTGATTGTAACGGATCATCATGAGGTGCCTCTTTGCTGGGAAGGGGATCAGGCAACGCCCGTTTTGCCTCCTGCGGACGCAGTGGTTGACCCAAAACAGCCGGGCTGTGCCTATCCGTGGAAGGGTATCTGCGGCGCGGTGGTGGCATGGAAGGTGCTGCAGCTCTTGCAGCGTATGTTCGGGAGGGAAAACGACTGGCAGCAGTATCTGGAGTGCGCCGCCTTTGCCACGGTGGGGGATGTGATGGAGCTGCGGGGTGAAAACCGCACGATCGTATCCCTGGGTATTCGTCAGATGCATAGGACAGAGAATACCGGGCTTCGGGCGCTCATTTTGCAGAACCGTCTGGAGCCGGAGCAGGTGCGGGCGTATCATATCGGTTTTGTTTTAGGGCCGTGCATGAATGCCAGCGGCAGGCTGGATACTGCAAAACGCGCGTTAGAGCTGCTGCTTGCGAAGCGGCGGGAGGAGGCGCTCAGACTGGCGGATGATCTGATCGAGCTGAATGCAAGCCGCAAGGACTTAACGGCGAAGGGTGTCGCCCAGGCGGTGGAGCTGGTGGAACGGGAGGGTTTGTGGCAGCATGCGGTGCTTGTGGTATATTTGCCGGACTGCCATGAAAGTCTTGCGGGAATTATTGCGGGACGGCTCAGGGAGCGTTATTACCGCCCGGTCTTTGTGCTCACGAAGGCCGACGGATGTGTCAAGGGCTCCGGGCGCTCCATACCGACCTACCATATGTATGAGGGACTCAGCCGCATTTCCGACTTGTTTTTGAAGTTCGGAGGGCATGCCATGGCGGCGGGGCTTTCTCTTGAGGGGACGCGGGTGCAGGAGTTTTCGGAGCGGATTAACGCCCAGGCGGCGCTTTCAGAGATTGATCTGACGGAAAAAATACGTATCGATGTCCCGATGCCGCTCTCCTACATCACTGAAAGGCTGATCCGGCAGCTGTCTGTTTTGGAACCCTGCGGCAATGGCAACGAAAAGCCGGTTTTTGCGGACAAAAACCTTTCCGCCCGGCGCGCATTTTTGATTGGAAGAGAGCGGAATATGCTAAAGCTGATCCTAATTTTTCCGGGCGGAACGATGGATGCCCTTTATTTTGGGGACGCGGAGGAATTTTTAGGGTATTATCGGGGAAAATATGGAGCAGAAGAGGTGGACGCTTTGCTTGCGGGAAGACCGCAGAATCTGCGCTTTGCTTTTACTTACTACCCGCAGATCAACAGCTATCAGGGCATCGACAGCCTGCAGATTGTGATTGAGCATTATGTATAGGACTTGACATTTGCAGCGTTTTCGTGCAAAATACCTAGGACAACGAATATTAAGTTTCTGGTACATTGACGCAGAATGATTGTTTCAGGTGCAAGGCAAAGGAAAGCGTCGTAGCGGTGGCTACGGCGATTGACGACAACGCCGCAGATGAACAA
>CASCGD010000057.1 GCA_949132985.1 uncultured Lachnospiraceae bacterium | reverse complement strand
TGATGTTGCGGCTGGCGAACCCTTCGATGAGTCTTTAGACTCCAGAGCCGGTAATTAGCCCTTATAGGGCGTGAGCAAACCACCGGCTTAGCCGGTGGTTCTGATTTATTTACCACTGTATATCGTTATATTTTCTTCGAAGCCGTTTGGCCTGTCTGTAGGCGCGTATCTTTTCGAGCGCATTTTCGGGCGCTTTGCCGTAGGCGACGGGATAGAGCACCAGTGCCATGAGCATTGCCGTCATCACGTCGAAGACGGAGTGCTGTTTGATAAATACGGTTGCGAGAATGATGCTGCACATCAGGGTAAAGGAAGCAAGCTTCAGTCCTGTTTTGTCGCGTAGATTCTCACTGCGTGCCAGCGCAATATGTGCGCCGATTGAGTTGAATACGTGAATGCTGGGGAACAAGTTTGTTGCCGTGTCCGTTTCCCAGAGCCAGCGTACAAGCTGATCGAAAATGCCGTCGCCGAGTACGACGTTGTAGCGCATGTAATGTCCGTTCGGATATACGGTAGAGACGAGGAGAAAAACCGTCATCCCGGTGAACAGGAATATACAGGAACGCACATATTCCTGCTTGTCGTGAAGCAGATTGTTGGCAAACGCCAGAGCCACGTAGCCGAACCACAGGAAATATGGAATGCAGAAAGCTGCGATAAATGGAATCTTGTTGTCCAGATCCATATGTATTACATGGAAATGGCTGGTTACGGTATTTTCCAGGTAGGTAAACCATGGCAGATAGAGCAGCCAGTAAGCCTGAAGCAGTAAATAGCGGTTTTTGTAAAGCAGTTCCTTCATATTAAAATGTGTTTTATTTAAGTGTTCCATGTCTGATAACCCCTTTGTTTTGCTCTCACCAAACATTTTTATCCGTCAAATGATTCGATGTTGGAGATCATTTGACCCACGGCTATATCTTAGCATATGATTTTTTTCAAAACAATACGACATATAAAAAATAAGCACCAAAAATAATAGCAAATATGGAAAAATATATGGTGAAAAGTTATAATATGTTTGTGCGCTCAATATTTGAAACGAGTGTGCCGGGGGAGTGTATTCAAAAATCTGTCCTTTTTTGGTAAAAATGTTGCAAACCGACTGTGGGGGAATTGAAATGCATTTGATTCACAGATATAATGGGAGCAGATGTTACTTTTCATGTCCCGGGAACGCACACTGGCTGCGCGTTCCGTGAGAGCATGATTCAGGAGTGAGGGGCGGTTTTTGCGCATCAAAATTCGCAGTATCGCCCCGAATCGTTCTATGAGCGGCTCTTGAGCCGTGAATAGTAACGGAACAGATGGAAATCCACGGCGTGGGCGGGTAAATCATGCGGAATCCGGCGTTTGTGGGTAATATGATATGGAGGGTCATACGATGCAGGAAAGATTATTAGAAAAGTTTCAGGAGCTGTTTGGTGCACAGGGGGAGATCCGCCTGTATTTCGCGCCGGGGCGCGTCAACATGATCGGCGAGCACACCGATTATAACGGAGGGCATGTATTCCCCTGTGCCCTGACAATCGGAACCTACGGTGTTGTCCGCAAAAGAACCGATGACAAGCTTCGCTTCTATTCCATGAATTTTGAGCATCTGGGCATCATCGAGTCAGGGCTTGCGGATTTAAAGCCTGATCCGACAGCGGACTGGACAAACTACCCGAAGGGGGTGATATGGGCCTTTGGCGAGAAGGGCATGAAGATCACGGAGGGTATGGATCTGCTTCTCTTTGGCAACATTCCAAACGGCTCGGGCTTAAGCTCATCTGCGTCCGTCGAGGTGCTCACCGGCTACATTTTAAAGGATTTGTACGGATGCGATGTGACGAATCAGGACATTGCGCTCATCGGTCAGTATTCCGAGAACCAGTTTAACGGCGTCAACTGCGGTATTATGGATCAGTTTGCGATTGCCATGGGAAAGAAGGGACATGCAATTTTCCTTGATACGGCAACGCTGGAGTACAGCTACGCTCCCATCGAACTCAAGGATGCGAAGATCGTGATTTCCTGCTCCAACAAAAAGCGGGGACTTGGGGACTCCAAGTACAATGAGCGCCGCGCAGAGTGCGAGAAGGCGCTGGAAGAGCTGCAGCAGTTTGTCGGTATCCGCAGTCTGGGCGATCTAAACGAGGAGGAGTTTGAGAAGTATAAGAGTGCTATTAAGGATGAGGACCGCGTAAAGCGTGCGAGACATGCGGTCTACGAGAATCAGCGCACAATCCATGCGGTGGAGGCTTTGAAAAACAATGATGTGGAAAAATTCGGAATGCTGATGAATGAGTCTCACATTTCCCTGCGGGACGATTATGAGGTGACAGGAATTGAGCTGGATACGCTGGCGGAGGAGGCGTGGAAGGTCGATGGCGTTATCGGCTCCCGTATGACCGGTGCGGGCTTCGGCGGCTGTTCGGTGAGCATTGTGAAAGATGATGCGGTGAATCGGTTTATTGAGCAGGTCGGAAAGGCATATGAGGAAAAAATCGGCTACGCGGCGGATTTTTATGTAGTGGAAATCGGCGACGGCCCGGTGCGGCTGTCATAGAGCCGTCAGCCAGGCATTGCGGCAGCTGATGAAGGGATCACCGGCAGCCCGGCATGCGGCGCGGGATGGAAAAGCGAAAAGCAGGGGGATATTTGATATGGAACAGCGTATGATAGAAAAGAATATTTTAAAATTAGTAGATTATGCACTTGCAACCGGATTGATTGACCGGCTGGACGTTACGTTCACGATTAATCGACTTCTGGAGCTGTTTGAGCTGGACGAGATCGACGAGACGCTTGTGAAGGAGTGGGAGGAAGGCCCGCGGATGGGCGAGCAGGAGGCGGTCCGGCAGTTAGAGCAGATATTGGGTGAGATGTGTGATTATGCATATGAAAAACAGATCACAACGGAAAACAGCGTGGTCTACCGGGATTTGTTTGACACCAGGATTATGAGTCTGCTCATGCCGCGCCCGAGCGAGATTATCAGCAGCTTTGAAAACCTGTATGCGAACACATCCCCGGAGGCGGCGACGGATTACTTTTACAAGCTCAGCTGCGACAGCAACTATATCCGCCGCTACCGCATTAAGAAGGATTTGAAGTGGACGGCGGACACGAAATACGGCACGCTGGATATTACGGTGAATCTCTCAAAGCCGGAGAAGGACCCGAAGGCGATTGCGGCTGCAAAGCTGGCAAAGCAGAGCGGCTATCCCAAATGCTTGCTCTGCCGGGAGAACGAGGGCTATGCGGGGCGTGTGAACCATCCCGCCCGCCAGAACCACCGTATGATTCCGGTAACCATCAACGGCAGCGGCTGGTATTTGCAGTATTCGCCCTACGTCTACTACAACGAGCACTGCATCGTGTTCAATTCGCAGCACATTCCGATGAAGATTGAGCGCGCTGCCTTCGGAAAGCTTTTGGATTTTGTGGAGCAGTTTCCGCACTATTTTGTGGGGAGCAATGCGGATCTGCCCATCGTCGGCGGTTCCATCCTAAGCCACGATCATTTTCAGGGTGGACACTATGAGTTTGCCATGGCACGGGCACCCATCGAAAGGGAGATTAGCTTTGCGGGGTTTGACGACATCCGGGCAGGTATCGTGAAATGGCCCATGTCGGTGATCCGCATCAGCGGAAGGGACAAAAACCGCCTGATCGAGCTGGCGGACAGGATTCTTCTGGCATGGCGGGGCTACACGGATGAGTCGGCATTTATTTTTGCCGAGACCGACGGCGAGCCGCACAATACCATCACACCCATCGCGCGGATGCGTGGGGATTTGTTGGAGCTGGATCTGGTGCTGCGCAATAACATTACCACGGAGGAGCATCCTTTGGGCGTGTATCATCCCCACGCAAAGCTGCACCATATCAAAAAGGAGAACATTGGACTGATCGAGGTGATGGGTCTGGCTGTGCTGCCCGCGCGATTGAAGGACGAGATCGCAGGACTCTCCGAGGCGATTGTGGCAGGAAAGGATCTGCGCGCGGATGAGGAGCTTGCGAAGCATGCGGACTGGGTAGAGGAGTTTCTGCCGAAATACGACGCGGTTACCTCTGACAATGTAACGGATATTCTGAAAAAAGAGATTGGCCTTGTATTTTCCGAGGTTTTGGAGGATGCAGGTGTCTACAAGTGCACGCAGGAGGGGCGCGCGGCGTTTCTGCGATTTGTGGAGAGCATTCCGTCATAATACGATAAAGTAAGATAGAACAGGAAAATGCAGCCGGCCTCCGGGTGCCGAAACCTCTCGTTTTGGCGCTCGGGGGTTCTTTGTAATCGTTCTGCCCGCTTTATTCGAGGAGGCGCCTGCGGCGCTTTCTTGCTCAGGAGTGAGCAAATCCCATTCGCGAAGCGAATTTAAGATGGATTTGCGAAGGTTACTGGTCCGGAGTGAACAGTAACGCTGAATTGAGTGTATTTTAGATAAAAAAAAGTAATCTGTTGATTTTTGGAAAGACTTATAGTATATTCCTTGTAGACGCGCAGTGTTCTGTGCATGAGGAGGAAGGATATGTCTGAAATAGTTCATGTTGCACTGGATGCCATGGGTGGCGACAATGCGCCGGGTGAGATCGTGAAAGGCGCCCTTGAAGCGGTGCGGGAACGGTCCGATATTAAGGTGACACTGATTGGGAAGGAGGCGGTCGTAGAGAAAGAGCTTTCAGGCTGCGACTATCCAAAGGACCAGGTCGTGGTCAAAAATGCTACGGAGCTGATTGAGATGGCAGAGCCGCCGGTGGTGGCGATACGCAAGAAAAAGGATTCGTCCATCGTAGTCGGTATGAACATGGTAAAGCACGGTGAGGCAGACGCCTTCGTATCCGCCGGAAGCTCCGGTGCGATTCTTGCAGGAGGTCAGCTCATCGTCGGCAGAATCCGCGGGATCGAGCGCCCGCCTCTGGCACCGCTTATACCTACTGAAAAGGGTGTGTCCCTTCTGGTGGACTGCGGGGCAAATGTGGATGCCAGGTCTTCGCATCTCGTGCAGTTTGCACAGATGGGTTCCATCTATATGGAGCATGTGGTGGGCATTCAAAATCCAAGGGTTGCCATCGTCAATATCGGCGCGGAGGAGGAGAAGGGGAATGCTCTGGTAAAAGAAACCTTTCCGCTGCTCAAGGAGTGCTCCGGCATTCATTTTATCGGAAGTATCGAGGCCCGGGAGATTCCTAAGGGCGCGGCGGACGTTATCGTGTGTGAGGCGTTTGTCGGAAATGTTATCTTAAAGCTCTATGAAGGTCTGGCGGGAACACTGGTAGGAGCTATCAAAAAAGGACTGATGAGTACCTTTAAGAGTAAGATCGGCGCAGCGCTTGCGCTGCCGGCACTGAAAAAAACGTTGAAATCTTTTGATGCCACGGCATATGGCGGGGCTCCGCTTTTGGGCTGCAACGGGCTGGTGGTCAAAACTCACGGAAGTGCCGGAGCCATTGAGGTGAAAAACTCCATTATCCAGTGTGTCACCTTTAAGAAACAGGAAATTAACGAAAAAATAAAGGAAAACATACTCGGATAAGAATTATACCCATGCGTATAACACAAATAAAAGAAAGGGAAGGACAACAAATGGAATTAGAAAAACTGAAAAAAATCATTGTGGAAGTGTTGAACGTGGATCAGGATGAGATTACTGAGGATACAACGTTTATCGACGATCTGGGGGCGGATTCTCTGGACATTTTCCAGATTATTATGGGAATCGAGGAAGAGTTTGATATTGAGATTCCAAACGAAGAGGCAGAGAAGATCACAACGGTAGGCGATGCGGTCGAGCGGATCAGGAGTGCATCGAACTAAAATCTGTTTTTGTTTACAAGAGACGGGGGCGCTGACTGGCACCTCCGTTTTATTCCCGCAGGCGATGAGGAAAATAGCCATGTTTCCATGGCCATTTGACGAATGCCGCGAGGGCCAAATACCTCGCTGCTTAAACAGCACTGCAAGCTTGACACCTCGCTGCCTGCAGCGGGGGCTTAGATTCCCGTGAGGGAGTTATGCGCCGGTGACGCATGTTTCGCACCGGCAAAAACGAAGCGCAGGGCATTTGTCTGTATTTGCCTGTGCGGAAAAATGAATGGCTACGGAAGGAGAATGACGTGAAAAGACCACAGGAATTGCAGGCCGTGATCGGCTATCGATTCGACGAGGAGGGGCTGCTCCGGCAGGCGCTGACCCACAGCTCCTATGCGAACGAAAAGCATATGAAAAAGGGCGCGGACAATGAACGTCTGGAGTTTCTCGGCGATGCGGTGCTGGAGATTGTGTCCAGCGAATTTTTATATCACAAATACCCGGGACTGCCGGAGGGAGAGCTGACGAAGCTGCGGGCAAGCCTTGTATGCGAGCCGGCTCTGGCATTTTGTACAAAGGAGATGGATCTGGGGGATTACCTTTTGCTTGGCAAGGGAGAGGAGCAGACCGGCGGACGTCTGCGCAAATCAATTTTGTCCGATGCGCTGGAGGCCGTGATCGGAGCGATTTATCTGGATGGTGGTTTTGCTAGTGCAAAGGAGTTTATCGAGCGCTATATACTAAACGACACGGAGCACAAGCAGCTCTTTTATGATAGCAAGACGATCCTTCAGGAGGAGGTTCAGGGCAGCGGCCGGGGTGCGCTTCACTACGAGCTGGTGCGTGAGGAGGGACCCGACCACAACAAGCATTTTGTGGTGGCGGCTTACGTGGGCGGGGAAAGGCTCGGCACAGGGGAAGGCCCCACAAAAAAGGCGGCGGAGCAGCAGGCGGCATATGAGACATTGCTTCGGCTGAGGAATCTAGGCGGAGGGAAGTAATGTATTTAAAAAGTATAGAGATTCACGGCTTCAAATCCTTTGCGAACAAGCTGGTGTTCGATTTTCACAACGGCATCACCGGCATCGTCGGGCCAAACGGCTCCGGAAAGAGCAACGTTGCGGACGCGGTGCGATGGGTGCTTGGGGAGCAGAGCGCGAGGCAGCTTCGCGGCGCCAGCATGCAGGACGTCATCTTTGCGGGAACGGAGAGCCGCAAGCCGCTGGGCTATGCCTTTGTTGCGATCACGCTGGACAATTCCGACGGGCAGCTTGCGGTGGACTTTAATGAGGTCACGGTGGCCCGGCGTGTTTACCGTTCCGGCGAGAGCGAGTATCTCTTAAACGGCAGACCGTGCCGTTTAAAGGATGTGAACGAGCTGTTTTACGATACCGGTATCGGCAAGGAGGGCTATTCCATCATCGGTCAGGGACAGATCGACAAGATCTTAAGCGGAAAGCCGGAGGAACGCCGGGAGCTTTTTGACGAGGCGGCAGGTATCGTGAAGTTCAAGCGGCGCAAGGCTATGACGCAGAAAAAGCTGGAGGGCGAGCGGGAAAACCTTGTGCGCATCAACGATATTTTGTCGGAGCTGGAGCGTCAGGTGGGTCCGCTGGAGCGTCAGGCGGAGAAAGCCCGGACCTATCTGAAAAAGAAGGAGGAGTTAAAGGGCTACGATGTCAACGCGTTCCTGATGGAAATGGAGCAGATGGAGCTTCAGGAGAAGGAGCTTGCAGAGACGCATCGCATTGTGGCAGGGCAGCTGGAGGAGACAAAGAAGCAGAAGGAAAAAAACGAGGTCGCCTACAACGAGCTGCAGGATGCGATTCGGGAGCTGGACGAGCGTATCGACGCCATGCGGGATGAGCTGGCGGGCAGCAGCGTCACGAAGGGAAAGCTGGAGGGCGAGATCAACGTCTTAAAGGAGCAGATACATACGGCGCAGATGTCCGACGAGCACTACAAAAGCCGGATGGACGCCATCGATGCGGAGCGTGCGGAGCGTAAGGAACAGTGCGCGGCATATGAAAAGGAGAAGCGGGAGCTGGACGCACAGCTTTTGGCGGTGACACAAAAGAGCAAATCGATTCAGGCGCGGCTTTGCCATGCGCAGGAGCAGATTCGTGTTTGCAGCGGCGATATGGAAAAGGGCAAAAGCGAAATCATTGAGCTTTTGAACAACCGTGGAAATATCAAGTCGAGGGTACAGAAGTATGACACGATGAGAGAGCAGATTAACATCCAGAAGGCGGGACTGGTGAAGCGGCGTCTGCAGCGAAAGAGCGAGGAGGCGGACTATGCGAAAGAGCTTGCGCGCTGTGAGAAGGAGCTTTTGCAGACCGGGGCGGCGAGCGAAGGGCTGCAAAAGGAAATTGAAGAACTGACCCAAAGGGAGGCTGAGTGGGGGCGTAAGCTTTCTGAGGAGAGACGTTTACTGGAAATGTCCACTGCCGCCTTCCACAAAAAGCAGTCGCGGTTGGAGTCGCTGCAAAACATAGCGGAGCGGTATGAGGGCTACGGCGGAAGTGTGCGTCGGATCATGGAGAAAAAGGACGAGATTTCCGGCATCCATGGCGTTGTGGCGGATCTGATCAAAGTGGAAAAGGCCTATGAGACAGCGGTGGAGACCGCGCTTGGCGGCAGCATCCAGAACGTTGTGACAGAGGATGAGCAGACCGCAAAGCGGCTCATCGATTACCTGAAGAAAAACCGTCTTGGCCGCGCGACGTTTCTGCCCCTGACCAGTGTGAAGGGCACTGACAACGCAAGATATGAGCGGACAAAAGGTCATGCCGGGGTGATCGGCATGGCAAGTGAGCTGGTGCATGCGGAGCATGTCTATGACGGCGTGATTTCCAGCCTTCTGGGACGGTTTGTTGTGGTGGATACGATTGATCACGCGATAGCTCTTGCAAAGGAGTTTCATTATTCGCTGCATATCGTGACACTGGAGGGCGAGCGTTTCAGCCCCGGCGGGTCTCTCTCCGGAGGTGCATTCAAAAACAGCAGCAACCTGCTGGGCCGCAGCCGCGAACTTGAAGAGCTGGAGCGTCAGGTTCAGGCGCTCACGGAGGAGATGGACGAAAAGCGAAAGCGCATAACGGAGATTGAGACTGCACGGGAGCTTTTGAAGGATGATTTAAAGGAGGCCGAGGACAAGCTGCAGCAGGCATATCTGGCCGCGAACACTGCAAAAATGAATTTCGATCGGGCGAAGGAGCAGAAGGAGCACAGCGAGCGGGTGTTTAACGGCTTACAGCTGGAAACGCAGGAGCTGGACCGTCAGCTCGCGCAGATCGGGCTGGACCGGGCGGAAATTGAACAAGAGCTTTCCAACGCCGATAAACGGCAGCGGGAGATCGAGGATGAGAACGAACGCCTGCAGGCGGCGCTGGACGAGCAGATGTATTTGGAGGAAAACGCCACAAAAGAGTATTCCGCGATTCAGATCGAGGAGTCGAATGTCCGCCAGAAGCACGGGTTTGTCCAGGAAAATATCGACCGTATCGCGGGAGAGCTTCAGAAGCTTTCCGACGAGTCAGAGGAGCTTACGGAGGGGCTTGCCAGGGCGAAGGAGGATATCAGGGAAAAGAGCGCCCGCATCGGGGAAATCAAACAGACGATTCTCGCGGGAGACGAGGGCTATGCGCGCCTGAGCGAACAGCTGAAGGAGGCTGCGGACAAAAAGGACGCTCTCTCCGAAAAAAACAAGAGCTTTTACCGGAAAAATGACGAGATCGCGGGAGAGATCAGCAATTTGGAAAAAGAGATTTTCCGTCTGAACAGCAGGCAGGAAAAGCTGACGGAGGGAAAGGAGCACCAGACGGCCTATATGTGGGACGAGTACGAGCTTACTTTCCACAATGCCCTTGCGCTGCGGGATGAGGAAAGCCCGGGACTCTCGGAGCTGCGTGAACGGATTGCAGGCGTAAAGGATGAGATCCGAAAGCTGGGCGATGTCAACGTCAACGCCATCGAGGACTACAAGGAGCTTTTCGAGCGGTATACTTTTTTAAGGACACAGCATGACGATCTGGTTGATGCGGAGCAGACGCTTATGGGCATCATCGCAGAGCTGGATGCGGGAATGCGCAAACAGTTTTCCGAGAAATTTGCGGATATTCAAAGAGAGTTTGACCGGGCCTTTAAGGAGCTTTTCGGCGGCGGAAAAGGGACGCTCACGCTTTTGGAGGATGAGGAACACGACCTTTTGGAATGCGGTATCCGTATTATTGCTCAGCCTCCCGGAAAGAAGCTTCAGAATATGATGCAGCTCTCCGGAGGCGAGAAGTCGCTGACGGCCATTGCCCTGCTGTTCGCGATTCAGAATTTGAAGCCGTCGCCCTTTTGCCTTCTGGACGAGATCGAGGCGGCGCTGGACGATTCAAATGTGGACCGCTTTGCAAAATATCTGCATAAGCTGACGCAGAATACACAGTTTATTATTATCACCCACAGGAGGGGCACGATGAACGCGGCGGATCGCCTCTACGGCATCACGATGCAGGAGAAGGGCGTTTCCACGCTGGTGTCCGTGAATCTGATCGAGGCAGAGCTGGAGGAGTAAGTTTTCTGATGTGGGAAGGCCA
The DNA here is from genome assembly GCA_949132985.1 of uncultured Lachnospiraceae bacterium. GTDB lineage: Bacteria > Bacillota > Clostridia > Lachnospirales > Lachnospiraceae > W0P33-017. The sequence goes on along the minus strand of CASCGD010000057.1, from coordinate 9,889 downwards.
TTGCCTGTACATATCGGAGGAAAGATGCCGCGGCAAGACGGGAACCGGTGCAGGATAAAAGGGAGGATAAAGGCATGGAACAGGAAAAGAAAAAAGGCTTTTTTGGAAGGCTCGTCGAGGGACTCACCAAGACGAGGGATAACATCGTAAAGGGAATCGACGCGGTGCTTGGCGGTTTTTCCAGCATTGACGACGATTTTTATGAGGAAATCGAGGAAATTTTAGTGATGGGCGATCTGGGCGTGCATGCAACGGAGAATATCATCGAACAATTAAAGGCGCAGGTGAAGGAGCAGCACGTCAAGGAACCCGCCGCCTGCAAGGAGCTGCTCATCCAAAGCATCAAGGAGCAGATGGACGTGGGGAAAGCGGCGTACCGCTTCGAGGAGGAGCGCTCCGTCGTCATGGTCATCGGCGTCAACGGTGTGGGAAAGACCACCTCCATAGGAAAGCTGGCCGGAAAGCTGAAGGCGCAGGGAAAAAAAGTGGTGCTGGCGGCAGCGGATACCTTTCGCGCGGCGGCGGGCAGCCAGCTTGAGGAGTGGGCGAACCGGGCCGGTGTGGAGATGATCGGCGGGCAGGAGGGCGCAGACCCGGCGGCGGTGGTCTACGATGCGGTGGCGGCGGCAAAGGCGCGCCGCGCAGACGTGCTTTTGTGCGATACGGCAGGACGGCTCCACAACAAGAAAAACCTTATGGAGGAGCTGCGCAAGATCAACCGGGTCATCGACCGGGAGTATCCGGATGCCTTCCGGGAGACGCTGGTGGTTTTGGACGGCACCACCGGACAGAATGCCCTTGCCCAGGCAAGACAGTTTGCCGAGGTGGCGGATATTACAGGCATTATACTGACAAAGATGGACGGCACGGCAAAGGGCGGGATCGCGGTGGCGATCCAGTCCGAGCTTGGGATACCGGTGAAATATATTGGTGTCGGTGAGACCATCGACGACCTGCAGAAATTTGATTCAAATGATTTTGTAAATGCGCTCTTTGACAGAGAGGAGGAAGGCAAATGCGAAGCATTTTAGGAATGCCTTCCGACGAAATGCCCGTGAGCCTTGCGAGCGGGCGCTACATGAAAAGGAGGAAAGCAAATGCTGACATTGGATAAATTTGAGGAAGCCAGCGAGAAGGTGCGGGAGGTTACGCTGGAGACAAAGCTCGTTTACAGCGATTACTTAAGCGGGCAGACCGGAAACAAGGTTTATTTAAAACCGGAGAACATGCAGTTTACCGGGGCTTATAAGGTGCGCGGCGCGTACTATAAGATCAGCACGTTGAGTAAGGAGGAGCGGGCCAGAGGACTGATCACGGCCTCTGCGGGCAATCATGCTCAGGGCGTGGCATATGCCGCAAAATGCTATGGCTGCAGGGCAACCATCGTGATGCCCACGACCACGCCGCTCATCAAGGTGAACCGCACAAAGAGCTACGGCGCGGACGTGGTGCTCTTTGGCGACGTGTACGACGAGGCTTGCGCCCATGCCCTAAAGCTTGCCAAGGAGCACGGCTATACGTTTATTCACCCCTTTGACGATCTGGCAGTGGCAACCGGGCAGGGCACCATCGCCATGGAGATTTTTAAAGAGCTTCCTCTTGTGGAATATATATTGGTCCCCATCGGCGGCGGCGGGCTTGCGACGGGCGTGTCCACGCTTGCAAAGCTCTTAAATCCGAAGATCAAGGTGATCGGTGTGGAGCCTGCGGGTGCAAATTGTATGCAGGCATCCTTCAAGGAGGGAAAGGTTGTCACACTTCCGGCCATCAGCACCATCGCGGACGGAACGGCTGTAAAAACGCCGGGTGAGCATATTTTCCCTTATATTAAAAAGAATCTGGACGATATTTTAACCGTGGAGGACGACGAGCTGATTGTGGCGTTTCTCGATATGGTGGAAAATCACAAGATGATCGTGGAGAACTCCGGTCTTCTAACGGTAGCGGCGCTCAAAAAGCTGAATGTGAAGAATAAGCGGGTGGTCAGCATTTTAAGCGGCGGCAATATGGATGTGATCACCATGTCCTCCGTCGTACAGCAGGGACTCATTTTCCGCGACCGGATCTTTACCGTGTCAGTGCTGCTGCCCGATAAGCCGGGTGAGCTGTGCAAGGTGTCTGGGCTGATCGCCGGTCTGCAGGGCAATGTTATCAAGCTGGAGCACAATCAGTTTGTCACTACAAACCGAAGCATGGAGGTGGAGCTGCGCATCACGATGGAGAGCTTCGGCACCGAGCACAAGGAGCAGATTATCCACACGCTGGAGGACGAGGGCTACCGCCCGAAGCTCGTGCGGACGACGCTGTAATGTGAGCTGCGCGAAACTACAAAAGAGACGGCGCTTTGCATTTCCCGTGAGGGAGAGCAGAGCGCCGGTTTTTCATATTTTCTGTTTCAAAAATGCGATCAGACCGTCCGTGAAGCGGGTGACGCCGGGCATTGCCTGGACGGCCTTTCGGTTCTTCTCGTTGAAGCCCACGAGGATGTTGTGGTTGGCCTCGGAGAGGTAGTCGATGATGCCATCGATGTCGGACTTCATATTTTTCGGAAACTGGATGTACAAATGCCTGTTTGCCGTAATGTGCAGCGTGTAGGATATGCTGAAATGATACCACAGTATCGTTTTCAGCGTGGAATATTTGTAGATCCAAACGATCTCTTTGATGGGGATGACCGTCACCGCCTTGTTGGCGAAGGCGATGAAAAAGTGCTCCGTGATATACATGTCCTCCGTGGCGAGCTGGGGAAGGGTGGCAAGCTCTTCTTCCGCCTGCGCTAAAAGTTCACTGCGCTTACCGTAAAGTCCCAGCTGGCGGCTGGACGGAGAGAGCGTCGGAAACAGCGCATATATGGAAAACAGCGCGATGGAGAGCAGGGCATAGCCTCCTGTGGCGAAAAAGAATACAAGCAGTATCCGATTGCTCATCCCTCCAAATCCCGGTTCGGAGATGATGCAGTCGGATACTTCTTTGTAAAAACCCGAAACGGTCCAGCCCAGATCCTTCGCAAGATTTTCTGCCAGAAGTTCAAAGCTCTCCGGCTGTCTGCGGATGCTGACACGGACAGTGACCGCGTCGATGGACGGAAGTCCCGCCTCACAGGTCTGAGGGCTTAAAACGACGAGATAGCAGCCGTCGTCACGCATGGTATAGTAGTAATAACCGACAATCTGGCCAAAACGGCTCTGGGTGTAGCCGGTAAAATTTAAGTGCTCAAGGGTGGTGGTGATATACCGGGTGCCCTCGTCGGCGAGAGCGGCGATCTGCGCCTGCGGGGAAATCTCAAGCGGGCGGATCAGGGCATGGATGGGTGTGGCAAACCAGATCATCACGAGAAACAGGAAATAGATAATCGGAGAGACCAGGCGCCTGCCGTAGGTGTTCCGTATTTTTTTTGTAATCAGATGTTCTAATTGCTGCATGTCAGACCTCCGTGAATCTTTGCACTCCGGCTTCGGTTACAGACATTTTGGTGTCTTTTTCTTACTTCGGACCGTTACATATTCTAACAAAAAATCAGATTGATTCCAAGTAAATAGTAGAAAGTTTTAAGGAAAAATGCTATAGTAACAGAGGTATTAAATTTTGAGGAGAGAAACAGGACATGAACCAGTACAGCTCTTTTGCACGCGTCTACGATGCGTTTATGGAGGATGTGCCATATAAAAAGTGGTGCGGCATGATCGTGGACGAGCTGAAAAAAGAAAATATCACGGACGGCCTGCTGCTGGATCTGGGCTGCGGCACGGGGACGTTCACGCGGATGCTCTCCGGGGCGGGTTACGACATGATCGGTGTGGACGGTTCGCAGGAAATGCTCATGGAGGCGCGAGAAAAGGATGCGGATGGGGATATCCTTTATCTGTGTCAGGACATCCGTGAGTTTGAGCTGTATGGCACGGTGCGTGCGGTCATCAGCACCTGCGATACGATGAATTATCTTTTGACGCCTGAGGATTTTGTACAGACGGTCCGGCTGGTGAACAATTATCTGGATCCGGGCGGTCTTTTTCTTTTTGACCTGAATACGCTCTATAAATTTCGGGAACTGATGGGAAACGCGACGTTTGCCGAGAGCGGAGCGGATGCGGCGTTTATCTGGGACAATTATTTTGACGGGGAGAGCGGATGCAATGAGTACGACCTTACACTGTTTCTTAAGCGGGAGGACGGGTTGTTCGAGCGGCATGTGGAGGTGCACAGGGAGCAGGGCTACACGCCGCAGGAGGTCAGGCGGTTTCTCGCGGAGGGCGGCATGGAGTTTGTGCGGATGTTTGACGGGGAAACCGGAGGTGTGCCGGGTGAGACGAGCGAAAAAATCTTTTTTGTAGCGCGGGAGAAGGGGAAGCATACAGGGAGTACTTCCGGAAAGTAGACAGGTGAATCTTATGTCAGGCTTCGGGGCCGGAATGGACATGGGTACTATGGCAAAAGAAAGCAGATGAAGAGTATGCCGGAACATCATACAATAGCATACAAGGAATCATGGCATGATGAATTTTTAGAGTGGCTCTGCCGGAATGAGCGAAAAGCCGGTCAGGAGTATTTGGCGTTATAGGGGCTAAGCGCCATGACTAAATGAATTATGATGAAAGCGGATGTTAAAGAACATGGCCGGGTGGAATAAGAACCGCCCGGGCGGCTAAGAATAGATTTTAAGAAAGGAAAAGATAACGGCGAAGTAACAAACGCTGTTTCGGGAAGAACAGATGAAGGATTATATGGTGCGGGCAACCGCGGCGGACGGTGCAATCCGCGCATTTGCGGTGACTTCGAAACATCTGACGGAGGAGGCACGAAAACGGCACGGCACAAGCCCCGTCATGACGGCGGCGCTGGGGCGCCTGCTCTCGGCAGGAACGATGATGGGCGCGATGATGAAGGGTGAGGATGACCTTCTGACTTTGCAGATCAAGGGGGACGGTCCGGGGAAGGGCCTGACGGTTACTGCGGATGCGAGGGGAAACGTCAAGGGATACCCGGAGGTTCCCGTGGTGGCGCTGCCCTCAAAATCTGACGGGCACTTAAACGTGGGCGGTGCAATGGGAAACGGCTTGCTTCGCGTTATCAAGGATATGGGATTGAAGGAACCCTATGTGGGTGAGGTGGACCTGCAGACCGGGGAGATCGCGGAGGATCTGACGTACTATTTTGCGGCCAGCGAGCAGATCCCCTCTGTGGTAGGACTTGGCGTGCTTGTGGACAAGGACGGGAGCGTGCTCGAGGCGGGCGGCTTTATCGTCCAGCTCTTGCCCTTTACCGGCGACGATGTGATCAAAAAGCTGGAGGGGAGCATTGCAACCTTAGAGCCGGTGACAAAGATGTTGGCCAGAGGCTTTACGCCGGAGGTTATCCTGGAGGAGGTACTTACGTTTTTTGACGTGGAGGTGAGTGGGACGATGCCGGTGCAGTTTTCCTGCAACTGCTCAAAGGAGCGGGTTACAAAGGCCCTGATTGGCGTCGGAAAGAAAAATTTGCGGGATATGATCGACGACGGGGAGCCGATTCATGTCAACTGTCATTTCTGCAATACGGACTATACGTTTGAGGTGGAAGAATTAAAGGAGATTGAAACATGCAGCAGGGATTCGTAAAGGTGGCGGCGGCGACGCCGGATATCAGGGTGGCTGACCCGGAATTTAACCGGCAGTCAGTGCTAAAAAAAGTAAAGGAGGCGGCAGCGCAGGGGGCAAGTGTGATCGTCTGTCCTGAGCTGTGTCTGACCGGATATACATGCAACGATCTGTTCTTGCAGGAGCTTTTGCTGCGGGAAGCGGAGGATGCGCTGGCGTGGCTGGTGGAGCAGACGCGGGGGCTGAATGCGCTTATTTTTGTGGGGCTTCCCTTCTCACATATGGGAAAGCTTTACAATGTGGCAGCGGCTTTTAGCGGCGGGGTTCTCTTAGGGCTTGTTCCAAAGACGACGATTCCAAACTATGGCGAATTTTATGAGCAGCGCTATTTTTCAAAGGGCATGAAGCAGCCGGTTCCGGTGAGCGTTGCAGGGCAGGAGAGCTATATGGGAACGCGGATGATCTTTGCGTGCAGGGAATTTCCGGCACTTCGGGTGTCGGCGGAGATCTGCGAGGATCTTTGGGCGCCGTGTCCGCCCAGCAATGAGCATGCCCTTGGCGGAGCAAATCTGATTGTCAATCTGTCTGCCAGCGACGAGGTGACGGGAAAGGATATTTACCGCAGACAGCTTGTGCAGGGGCAGTCAGCGCGGCTCGTTTGCGGTTATGTGTATTGCAGCTGCGGGGAGGGCGAGTCTACCCAGGACGTGGTTTTTTCCGGGCACAATCTGATCGCGGAAAACGGGCAGATGCTGGCGGAGTCCGGGCGGTTTAAAAATGAGATTATCTGCTCCGAGATCGACGTGAGCCGCATGGTGTCGGAGCGCAGACGGCTCACGACCTTTGAGACGAGCTGGAAGCGGGAGATGCGCTATTTCAGGATGGAGTTTTCGTTGGAGGTGAAGGAGACAAAACTGACCCGTTTTGTGGACCCGTCGCCCTTTGTGCCCCATGACCGTTTCGACCGCGAAAAGCGCTGTGAGGAGATTTTCGCGATTCAGGCTATGGGATTAAAGACCAGGCTTGCGCACACAAACTGTAAAAATGCGGTGGTGGGCATTTCCGGCGGACTGGATTCCACGCTGGCGCTGCTGGTGACGGTGCGCGCTTTTGACGCCCTTTCCATTCCCCGTGAGGGCATAACGGCGGTGACCATGCCGGGCTTCGGGACGACCGACCGAACCTATGACAATGCGGTGAGCCTCGTGAGGGGACTGGGTGCAGGTCTTTTGGAAATACCTATCACAGACGCAGTGAACCAGCATTTTTCGGATATCGGGCACGACGCGGCCACGCATGACGTGACCTACGAGAACGCTCAGGCCAGGGAGCGGACACAGATTTTGATGGATATCGCAAATAAAAACGGCGGTATGGTCATCGGAACCGGAGATATGTCGGAGCTGGCGCTGGGTTGGGCGACCTATAACGGTGACCACATGTCCATGTACGGAGTAAACTGTTCGGTTCCAAAGACGCTGGTGCGCCATCTGGTGCGCTATTATGCGGATACGTGCGGGGACGACAGGCTTGCCGGGGTTCTGCTTGACGTGCTGGATACGCCGGTAAGCCCGGAGCTGCTTCCGCCGGAGGACGGAAAGATTTCCCAGAAGACGGAGGATTTGGTAGGACCTTACGAGCTGCACGATTTTTATCTGTATCAGGTGTTGCGCTACGGCTCCTCTCCGGCAAAGGTGTACCGTCTGGCAAAGCTTGCATTTGACGGGCGTTATGAGCAAGAAGTGATATTAAAGTGGCTGAAGGTTTTCTACAGGCGGTTTTTCTCCCAGCAGTTTAAACGCTCGTGCGTACCCGACGGGCCGAAGGTGGGGACTGTTGCGCTCTCCCCCCGCGGCGATCTGCGCATGCCCAGTGACGCGTCGTCGGCTGCGTGGCTGCGGGAGCTGGAGACGCTGTAGGCACAGGATTATCAAAGGAATAAATGCCTGCCGGTTTATCCGATTTGTTTTTTCCGGTATGGTTTGATAAACCACCGGAAGGAGAACAACCGTTAAGCATGTGTAGAACACGAATGCCACCGATATGGCACCAATTGCTGTTCCCGCAAGAGCGTATAAATTGAAATAATCCAGTGAAACGCTGGCCTGAAGAAGATGATCGGGCAGCAGTCCGATCATCTTGTTCATCGGCGGATAGTTGATATTTCCAAAAAAGACGGGATAAAAGCATTTCCGGCTTCCCCTGGTATGCCTGTAGCGGACAGCGCCAGCCGTCCGCGCCAAAGTAGAGCAGCAGGAAGGCGGAGTAGATCAGGAACGCCGTGAAATAGACAACCCTCGTGACGCAGAAGCAGCAGGGCAATTCTGCTGCCTGTTTTTGAACATACTTTTTTGATCTTGTATTGAAACATACTTTTTACCTTTCTCTTTCAAATGCAACAGTCTGACCCGCGCCATTATCTTCAAAATAATATAAAAATACATCTTCCAGCACAGCGTTTTCTTCGATGGCTTCAGCTGCAGGTTTTTCCGCGGATAAAATTCGAAGCCAGGAACCCTCGGGCATGGTTTTCACATTTGCCATTTTGTAATTATAGACGGTAAAATCAGGATAAAAGCCAAAATTCCGGGGGCAGATAGCCGAGAAGCCTGCGGTAATCCCCGTCTGTCTCGAAAATATCCGCTCCATTCCGGGTGATACTGCCACTGGTTGGCGAAAGCAGTGTGCAGGTCATCCGTATTTTCTGTATGAGCAAAAGATCCGTGTCCGTGTGTTCCTTCAAAAGCGCTTTCTGTTTAATTATAACGATGCAGAAGGCAAAAAGGATAGCGATGGTGGAAAATGTTTTATTCCGGTTGCGACCCGCGCAGAGAAAACCGTACTTATATAGTGAAAGCTGCTTTCAGGTAACAGAAATTAAAGTGAGGAAAGCAAAATGCAGAGCATTTTATAAAGATGCTTTCCGATGACATGCCTGCGAGCGAATGCGAACGGGCACAACCTAAAAGGAGGAATATACAGGTGGATGATAAGGCAATTATAGACCTGTACTGGGAACGGGATGAACGTGCAATCCGGGAGACCTCGGAAAAATATGGAAAGCTGTGTACCTATATTGCAAACCATATTTTATCAAGCCGTGAGGACGGCGAGGAGTGTGTCAATGACACATATCTTGTGCTGTGGAATACAATTCCTGTGCAGCGGCCGGATAAATTTTCCGTCTTTATCGGAAAAATCACGAGAAATCTTGCGCTGAAAAAATACGAGTATCTCTCGGCGGCAAAGCGCAATCCGTCTGCGGTTACGTCTCTCGAGGAGCTGGGCGAGTGTGTGTCAGGTGTAAATCGTGTGGAGTCGGAGTTTGAGGGAGCACAGATTGAGCGGGCAATCAATGATTTTCTGTGGGCTCAGAGCGAGGAAAAACGAAAGGTTTTTATCCGACGGTACTGGTATTTTGATTCCGTCGGGGATATCTGTGAGAGTACGGGATTTAGCGCGGGCAAGGTCAAGTCCATGCTGTATCATATGCGGGAGAAACTTAAGAAGCATCTGGAAGAGGAGGGAATTGAGATATGAAGGCAGTGCAGCTATCCGAGCATATCGGGAATATAGACGAAGAGCTGGTTGAGCAGGCGGCGCAGATTCCGAATTATGGGCATATTCGCAGAAAAAGGCGCATCCGTCGTTTTGCCGCGGCAGCGGCTGCTGCTGTTCTCATGGCGGGAAGCTTTAGCGCGGGGGCGCTGGCTTTTGCGCGGGAGGTGGTTGTGGAGGTTCCGGCGAGACAGGAGAGTCTGGAGCTTGCGGACATCGGCCTGACCCTGCTTTTGCCTGACGTGTGGAGCGGGAAATATGGGCTGGAAAAGGACGGCGATAATTATATTGTCTATAACAAGCAGATCCGGGAAGCGCTAAGCGAAGGAGAGGACGACCCGTTCGGCGGTGTGCTGTTTTATATCATCTGTTATGCACAGGCGATGACACCGGAGCAGGTTGTGGAAAACGGATTTGATTACACGGCGTACCGTTATCTGTTTGCCACGAAGGAGCGCACCTACATTCTCTACCATGCCAGCGACGTGCAGTGGGACCCGGGTGAGAAACAGCAGGAGAAAATCTACCGGCAGATGGAGTCGGAGGTGGAGGATATCCGTTTTGTGGTGGACGGGGTGCTCTCGGACGGATAAACGGTAAATCGAAAGGTGTAAAGTCTGTGGAAATTAGGCTTTGCACCTTCCTGATCGGCTAAGCAACAGGCAGATGACACCTGTGGCTTTTTCAGATTCGATAGGAAACCTTTAAAAAGAAAACCCTGGTAAACGCTAAATTTACCAGGGTTAAATGCGGAAGAT
>CASCGD010000056.1 GCA_949132985.1 uncultured Lachnospiraceae bacterium | reverse complement strand
GTCATTACAGATACCACCAACATATAGCATATCTACCTTTTCTTTAAAATATGACCTTATATTAACTCATAACTTTTCCAGTGTCAATATTTATTTAATAGATATTAGTCTAACTTAGTCCAATTATAACAGCATCATATAAAAACGGATCATTCTCCTCTACAATCCCCCACTGCATCAAAAGAGCCGCCGCCCCGGTAACAAAGGGCGTTGCCATGGAAGTGCCTGTTCGCGAGGCGTAACCGCTGCCCGGCGCACAGGAGACGATATCCACCCCCGGCGCAACCAAATCCGGCTTTACCTGGCGCAATGCCCGCGTGTAGCCCCGGCCTGAAAAGGCGGCAGGCGCATCTGTCAGGGAATCGTAAGCGCCCACGGTAATCACTCCAAATGCCGTAGAGGGAATCGTAAGCGTCGTTTCCGGCGTAGAATGCAAAAATCCGGTTGCCGGACCTGTCACGGAGCCGGAGGGAAGCCACAGATCATAGTTCCCCTCCACGATTCGTTCCGGCATAAGGACGATCTGCCAGAGGCCCGGATCAATATATGCTTTTTCCGGGAGAAACTCAAAATAAATTTCCTGAAACGGACTGTAGGGGCTCGGCTCTCCGTAATAGATGAGCAGTCTGGTATCCCCCATCCTGATCTGGCTGCTGCCCGAAAACGGCGCGATGACTTCCCTGCGGTTTCCCCGCGGATGGACGAGCATAATACTGAAATCGTCCGCATAGGACTTCCAAAGCTGCACGTTTAAGCTGCTCTCAAACTCCCCCACCGCCAACTCTATGCGTACACTCGAATCCTCCAGCACGCCGGAAGTGTGTACCCGTTTTGCCGCCTCGTTTCCGCTGCCCGCAACAACGCAGCATTTCCAGTAGCTGGAGATATCCGTCAGATATGTCTCCAGAAGCGATGTTCCGCTGTGAGATCCGTAATTATTTCCAAAGCTCAAATTCAATGCCAGCGGCATCCCAAGACGCTGTGCCTTGCGGATACAATAGTCCACTGCCATCATCAACTCTGTCGTGCGCGGAAAAGAACTGCTTCCCGGCACACCCAGCTTCACCACAAGCAGCTCGCTCTCATAGGCAACGCCACGGTTTCTGCCGCCCAAAGCCCGTCCGTTTCCCGCAGTGATGCCCGCCACATGCGTTCCGTGCCCGGACGTATCCACCTCCGGCAAAAGCTGCAATGCCTCCGGCGTCCCCGGCGCCAAAAGCGCCTCGTTGATCCTCTCCCGGTCATACTCCACACCCATAAAAAATCCCTCAGGCGGCGCCTCGTCCTCGCTCCGGGGCTGTGCCGTCTGATCCCAGATCGCCACAATCCGGCTCGTGCCGTCCGCATTGCAAAAATCAGGATGGCGATAGTCGATGCCGCTGTCGATGATCCCCACCAAAACACCTGCCCCGGTCAGGTTTGTTTCACTGCCCACCGCACCCCGTCCGGTCTGTACCGGAAGCATACATGACGCACTGCGTCCCTGTGTCACCTCAAAGTAGAGGCGCTTCGGCTTTTCAATATACTCGATTTGCGCAAGCTGCGCCAGCTGCTCAATCTGCCTCTGGGGCAGGCGGATAATCGCATATTCGTTCATCAGCTCCGTGATCTGCCACTGCGGAAACTGCTCCGCAAGAGGAGCAAGCATGCCAAAGTATTTGACGATCACCTCCCACGTATCGTCCTCCCTGTCAAATCCCACAGAAAGCTCCGGTGAGCGCATCCGCTCCTCCTCACTCACATCCAGCGCCAAGTTTAAAAGGTTCTCTATTTTTTCATTGTTCATTGTCTGCCCCGCCCATTCTCTTTTACCTAAACCTTATGGCGAAACGCGAAAAAAAATTCATGATTACCTTTCATCGTTATTGTTCACTCCGTGACCAGTAACCTTCGCAAATCTATCTTAAATTCGCTTCGCGAATGGGATTTGCTCACTCCTGAATCACTTTCTTACGGACTTTGCAGTGCATGTCCCTGGGGCAGACCCTGCAAAGTCCTGAGTAAACAGTAACTTTTCATCCCCCTTATGTGCGCCGTCGACACTCTTCGGGATTTACATTTGTTATAACATATGCTAAAATAGAGTGTGAGATGAATCCTTCGAAAACGCATCTTGTGATATTAGATTGCGGCACTATAGATCACAGAAAACACACCCGCATAAAAACAAGGAGGAAAAAGCAAATATGGCGATGATTTATGTGGAATCCGGGAGTACGAACCCAACCTTCAACCTTGCACTGGAACAATATATTTTTGATCACATGGATAAAAAAAATGAATATTTTATGCTCTGGCAAAATGATAATGCCATCATTGTCGGAAAAAATCAAAATACAGCAGAGGAGATTAACGCTGCCTATGTAAAGAAACATAACATCCGCGTCGTGCGAAGGCTCTCCGGCGGCGGAGCCGTTTACCACGATATGGGAAATCTGAACTTTACTTTTATTGTGAATGCAGACCATACCTCCCGGATGAATCTGCAGAAATTCGGACAGATTGTGGCGAAAGCTTTGCAGAAAATGGGGATCCCAGCCCAATCCGTCGGACGCAACGATATCCTGATTGACGGGAAAAAAATATCCGGAAATGCACAATATATTAAAGACGGACGCGTGATGCATCACGGTACGCTCCTGTTTCATTCGAACTGCAATGTGCTCGCCAAAGCCCTTCAGGTATCAGAAAACAAAATCTCTTCCAAAAGCATCAAGTCTGTGAAAAGCAGGGTGGCAAACATTTCCGAATACCTTCCCGCTCCTCTGACTCTCGAGTATTTTAAGGACTGCCTCATGAAATGCCTGTTTGCGGACACGCCCCTCATACCCTATACCCTCTCCCCTTCCGATCTTGCCGCAGTTCATGCCCTGCAGCAGCACCGATATGCGACCTGGGAGTGGAATTACGGCTATTCGCCCGCTTATCAGCTTCACCGGAAAATGCGTTTTGAGGGCTGCGGAGAAATTGAGGTGTATCTGGACGTGAAAAACGGTAAAATCGCAGATCTGGTTTTCTTCGGTGACTTTTTCGGGCAAAAAGATACTTCTAAATTAAAGGAGCTGTTAACCGGAACAAAATTTGAAGAAACAGCCCTGACTGAGGCCCTTGCTTCTATTGATGTGGATCAATATTTTCATGGATTGGACAAATCGGCTTTGCTGAAGCTTCTCATGGAAATTTGACGGTATCAGCTGTATCTTCCCGCTAACAGACAAATCAGGTCCTTTCATCTGTCAAAATTCACAATCGGATAGAAAAGATTTTCTCCCTGCCCGCCGCTCGGGGCGCATGTTGCGTCAGCAACAAATTTCTTTATAGCCCTCTGGACATAAACAGGCAGGAACAGCCGCCGATTCTGCCGTTCCTGCCCAGTCTGTCAAATATTCGTACAGACAATACCCGTACGATATGAACTCTTCGCAAATGTGAGCGAAAGCAAAGCATGCGCTTCGTGGACATGATACAATCCAACTTAATGCCCGCTCCTGCAAGGACTTCGATTGCTCTTCGGCAAATGCATGCTCTGTCCCGTCGCATCCGCACACGCTTCCATAAATGCCTCGGAGAACGTCGGGTGCGCATGTATCATTTCTCCGATCTCATCCGCCAAAACCTCCGCTGCCATCAGAGAAGCCGCTTCCGCAATCATCTCCGTGGCCATGCCTCCAAAAATATGAACGCCCAAAAGCTCCTGATATGTCCGGCCTACAATTACCTTCACAAAGCCGGTTCCCGCGCCGCATGCCAGGGCACGCCCGTTGGCGGCAAAGGGAAATCTTCCCACTAAAATCTGATCCGCTCCCATCTGACGTCTGGCCTGCTCTTGCGTCAGTCCCACACCGGCACACTCCGGCAGCGTATAGATACAGCCGGGTATATGGCAAAGATCACATGAAATTCGCTCGCCCATGGCATTTTTCGCCGCGGCTTCTCCCATTTTAAAGGCTGCATGCGCCAGCATGCTCTTTCCGTTGATATCCCCTGGCGCGTAGATCCCGGGAATACTTGTCTGCAAGAATTCATCCGTGTGCACATATCCGCGCTCCAGCGCAATCTGCTCCTTAAACGCTCCCAGACAGCTCAGATCCGCCGTTCTTCCGATGGAGAGCAGAATCTTATCCACCGTAATTCTGTCGTCATTTTCACAGACTAACACGCACTCTCCACTTGCATGCTTGATGCTTCTGACCCGGCTGGAAGTCAGAACCCTGATTCCATCTCTCTGAAACGTTTCCCGGAGAGACTCAGAAATCTCTACGTCCATCTGGGGTAATATTCGTTCCTGCTCCTCGATAATTGTCACCTCGCATCCGTAAGCAGAAAACGCTGCCCCGATTTCACACCCGATGACCCCGCCGCCGATAATTCCAAGACGCTTCGGCAGCTGCTCCAAATCCAGTATTTCGTCACTGGTCAGCACATTTTCATGGTCGATACCCGGTATGGGAATCCGACCGGCTTTGGAACCGCCGCACAGAAGCACATTATGGGCCACATATTCCTGCCCGCCGCAGACAACCACCTTTAACCCGGATACCTGTTTTGCGCGCTCACAGCCGGACTCTGCCGCCGCAAGACAGGCATCCCCATAAACTACCTCCACTCCGTTAGAACGGAGCAGAGCGCCGACCCCCTGGGTAAGCTGCTTCACCACTGCGTTTTTATTTCCAACCGCCTTTTTCATATCCATGGAATATTCCGTATTTGAAACAATGCCGTAACGCTCTGACATCCGAATATGATGAATGATTTCCGCGCCCTTGAGATAGGTTTTGGTTGGTATACAGCCCCTGTTTAAGCAGGTTCCCCCCAAAACGCTTTTTTCAAATAAAATCACGGATGCTCCCATCTGCGCTCCTGAAATAGCTGCGATGTATCCGGCCGGCCCTCCCCCGATTACCGCGATATCATACTGCCTCATACCCGCCTTCCTCCTCTTTATATGGTAACGCCCGTTCGCCTTCGCTCTCGGGCAAATCGTCGGAAAGCATCTCAAAAATGCTTCGCATTTGCCTTCCTCCTCTTAATATGGTGACGCCCGTTCGCCTTCGCTCTCCTCCTAAATCAAAATCTCAATAGGATGCTCGATCAGCTCTTTTACCCTTTTTTTTAATTTAGCGGCTCCTACTCCATCCATCACGCGATGGTCGTAGCTCATACACAGAACCGCTTCCTTTCGCACCACAACCTGACCGTCCACCAGCTTTAACACATCCTCAATGCCTGTAATCCCGAGAATGCCGCTCTCCGGCTGATTGATGATCGGATTAAAAGTATATACGTCAAACATTCCCATGTTGGAAATGCTGAAGGTTCCGCCGGAAAATTCATCCGGACGAATAGTCCCTTCCCTGGCCTTTTTCGCCAGCTCCCTGGCCTGTCTGGAAATCTCACCAACTGATAGCTGATCCGCATTTCGAATAACCGGAACGTAAAGCCCGTCCTCCACTGCCACTGCAAACCCAATATTTGCCTCTGCGTAAGTCACCAGTTCATCGCCCTCAACCATCGTCCGCACATGGGGCAGCTCCTTCACCGCAGTGGCCGTGGCCTTAATGAGAAGATCGTTCAGGGAAATTTTCTGTTCTCTTCCCTCATTCAGTTTCCTGCGAAAATCCAGAAGCTTTGTCATATCTGCTTTCATACTCTGCATAACCGTCGGAACCTGGCTGTAGCTCTCAAACATGCGTTTTCCAACTACCTTGCGCACACCCTTAAGCTTCTGCCTGCTCTCCACGGTACGGAAGGGATTTTGGCTGGATTCCGAAAATTCCTGCATTTGCCTTTCCACGTCCGCCCGGGTAATTTTTCCATGTTTCCCGCTTCCGGCAACCTCCCACAGATCTACCTGATTTACCTCCGCCACACGCTTTGCCAAGGAAGTTGCCATCACATCCTTGCCGTGAATGGCTCCGTTCATGCTATTCTCCCCGGCTATATCGCACAGGTCAATGCCTTTCTCTCGCGCCAGCTTTTTCGCGTAGGGAGTAGCCGGTATTGATCCCTTGTATTCTCCTGCAGTACCGGCATTTTCTGCCGTTTTATTTCCGGAAGATAAAATATTCACAAAGCCTTCCACCACTTTGTCTCTTGCAGATACAGCATCCCGGAAACCTTCCTCCGCTTCGCCTCTTGCAGATACAGCATCCCGGAAACTCCTGGCAGAATCTTCTCCTTCTTCCGTTTTGCTGTTTGCAAAATTCATCACCTGAGATGTTTGCTGCGGCGGCAGCTCCCCCGCCTCTCCAATGTAGCCCAGGACGGAAAGCACCGGAACCACGCTTCCTTCCTCCACAATTTTACTTAACAAAATCCCGCTCCCCGGAGACTCCGCTTCCATCGTAATCTTGTCCGTCTCGATTTCCATGATCGGTTCGTCCAATTCCACCGTCTCGCCGACCTCTTTCAGCCAGCGGATTAACGTGCCCTCTTTCATATCCATTCCGGCTTTCGGCATAAAAACCTCTATCATAGTATTATTCCTCCTACAATGTAACGCCCGCTCACCTTCGCTCACGGGCAAATCGTCGGAAGGCATACTGAAAAATGCTTAGCATTTTGCCTTCCTCCTACAACAAACCTCTGACTGCCTGATAAATTTTTTCTACCGTGGGAAATGTCTCCGCCTCCAGCTTCGGATTAAAAGGAATCGGGGTGCTTTTCGCTCCCAGCCTGCGAATCGGGGCATCCAGGTAGTAGAAGGCTTCGCTGTCGGCGATCTGTCCGCAGATCTCTCCTCCAAATCCGCCGAAGCACACCGCTTCGTGCACGATGCATACATGCTTTGTCTTTTTCACAGACCCGATGATTGTATCGATATCCAGCGGTACTAATGTTCTGATATCTATCACCTCCGCCTGAATGCCCTCCTGTGCCAGCCGCTTTGCCGCTTCCAGGCTCATCTGCACCATCCTTCCATAGGTTACGATCGTGCAGTCTCCACCCTCCCGCTTCACATCCGCAACGCCAAATGGAATCGCATAATCCTCCTCCGGCACCTGGCCTTTGGTGCGATAGAGCGTTTTCTGCTCTAAAAACATAACCGGGTTATCGTCCCGAATCGCCGTTTTTAGCAAGCCCTTGGCATCGTAAGGAGTGGAGGGGACGGCTACTTTTAACCCCGGAAAATGCGCGAGGCACGCCTCCAGACTCTGGGAGTGCTGAGCCGCCGCCCCGGTTCCCGCCCCGGAAGCCGTGCGCATCACAAGCGGGATCTTCACTTTTCCTCCAAACATAAAGCGCAGCTTGGCAGCTTCGTTGACCAGCTCATCAAAGCAGACGCACATAAAATCGGAAAACATCAGCTCCACCACCGGCCGAAGCCCTGCCATAGCTGCCCCTACGGCAGCGCCCACATAACCCTGCTCCGCAATGGGCGTATCCATAATGCGCTCCTCTCCAAACTCCTGTATCATTCCTTTCGACACACCAAAAGCGCCGCAGTACAACCCAATATCTTCTCCCAGCATAAACACTGTTTCATCCTTGCGCATTTCCTCGGAAATCGCGTCATTCACCGCCTGTGCATAGGTAATCTCACTCATCTCTTGTCTCCTCTCACGCATAAACGTCCTCATAAATATCATTTACGTCTGGTTCCGGGCTGCTCTTCGCAAATTCAACTGCATGATCCAGGGTTTCTTTGGCCTGCCGCACCATCTCATCCAGCTCCTCTTCCCCAAATATCTCATGGCTGGTCAGATAACTCCGAAACTGCTTGATGGGACACTTTTCCTTCCAGGCATTGATTTCTTCCTTCGTCCGATAGAGATTTCCGTCACTCTTGGAATGCCCGGAAATTCGGTATGTATTTTCCACCACCAGCATAGGCCCTTCCTTCAGCACATATTCCCGGGCCTTCTGTATCGTGTCATACACTGCTAAAACATCATTTCCGTCAATGGATTCCCCGGGCATACCGAAAGGAATGGCCCGCTTTGCAATATCTGTATCCTTCATGACCTTCGCAATCGGCGTTGACATACCATAGGTATTATTCACACAGACAAACAATACCGGCAGATTCCACACGGATGCCAGGTTGAAGGCTTCAAAGACAGCGCCTTCATTCGATGAGCCATCCCCGAAAAATACCACCGAAATACGGTCTTCTTCCTTTTTCTTCCGAATTGCCAGAGCGGTTCCGCAACACATCACCGCACTGGTCCCCAGCACGCCGTCCGCACCGAAATAGTGAATATCCGGGTCTGCAATGTGCATGGATCCGCCTTTCCCCTTACAGACGCCGGTCGCTTTCGCCAGAATCTCCGCCATCATATGGTCAATGTCAATGCCCTTCGCAATAGCCTGACTGTGTCCCCGGTGCGTTCCAAACACATAGTCCCGGGCCTTTAAAGCCAAAATCGATCCCACTGCAGTTGCTTCCTCTCCAACGCCTAAATGTGTCGTCCCATGCACCAGTCCCATGGAAAATAGCCACTGCACCCTGTTCTCAAATTCTCTGGCCAGATTCATCTTCTGCCACATCTCTTTTAAGAGCTCTTTTTTGTACTGCTTTTCCAAGTGTCTTACCTCCTCTGGACAAATAATTATTTTGGTAATTCTTTTTCTATTTCTTCTCTTTACAATTTCTTTTTCATTTTAACAGATGTTATAACATATGTCAACAATGTGAAATTTTTTTCTTGACGAACAGTGATTTTCAGATATATTATAAAAGCAGTGACAGAATGCCGTCGCCGTTATTCTCAACCTCGGGCGGTCCTTACGGCCTCTGCCGCAAAATAAATCACAAAGGAAACCCATCACATGGAAAATCTTGATATCCAAAAATTAGTTGAAATATCAAAAATGTATTATAATGAACACATGACGCAGGAAGTCATCTCAAAATATTTTTCAATTTCCCGCTCCGCAGTTTCCCTCTGCCTTGCCGAGGCCAAGAATGTAGGCATTGTCCAAATACAGATCAATGACCCCTCCGAAAATAACGAAACGCTTGCCAGACAGATGGAGGAAACTTTCGGCCTGAAAAAATGCATCGCCGTTCCCAGCGGCACTTACCGGGAAGATGTGCTGGTACATATGGTTGTTTCCCAGGCCGTCCGATATGCCATACCGCTCATGAAAAGTCACTCCTGCGTTGGAACCTCCTGGGGCGGCGCCTGCTACGAGTTTATGCAGCATTTCCCTGAGGACACAAACCTGTGCGATATTACAGTCGTTCCTTTAATCGGAATCTCACCTCATCTGACACAGAAATACCAGTTAAATGAAAGTGTCCGCATGTTTGCCAACAAGCTTCACGGAAACCCTCTGTTCATCTATTCTCCCGGATATGTGGACAATTTAGAGGACCGGGAACGCATTATCAAAAGCGATTACATGCAGCCGATCTTCCAACGCTGGCAAGATGTGGACTTTGCGATCGTCGGCATCGGAAGAGAACAGCAGCGCAGCGAAATGCGTCAGTATTTGTGCAACGGCGAAAACCTGATGCAGGAGATCCATAAATCTCCGGGCATTGCCGTGGGCGATATCTGTGCACGTCAATACAATATCCGCGGGGAATTTATCAAGTCCGACCACAATGACCGGCTCGTGGGCGTAGACCAGGCTATGTTAAACAGGATTCCAAACGTCATCGCCATCGCAGCCGGATATGAAAAGGTCATCCCGATTATCGGTGCCTTAAGAACCGGCGTGATTCATTATTTAGCTACAGATGAGAATACAATTTTGCAGGTTCTGGAATCGGTTCAGAAATTCCCGATGTGATGTTATAAAATGCGAGAGTCCGGCAAGCCGGACTCTTTTTTATAGTGTCACCCGTTGAAATGGCTCGTCGAAAAGCATCAGACCTTCCCCCGGATATTTTTTCACCAGCTGCCCCGCCAGGGCACGAAGATGAATCGGGTCCTCGCCCGCAAACGGAATGTGATACAAAATGATACGCCGGGCCTGATACTGATTTAATATCTGTCTCCCCTGCTCGCTGTAATAAAAATACGGATTCAGAAATACCGCCTCCAAAGGCAGCTTCCCAAAGGTTTTCAGCAGTGCTTCCTCCCCATAGCTGCAATCCGTTAAAAACAGCACGTTTTTTCCTTGATACCGAAAGAGGAGACTGCTGCACAGATCCTTTGGAAACAGATCCGGCATATGCTTCGTACACAGGGCCGTCATGCAAATATCTTTCGTCAGCTGATAATGGCGAAGTGCTCCCCGCTCCCATCTCAGTTTCCAGACAGAAATGCCCTTATGCTTTGCCGCTTCCAGAAATGAGCGCGCTTTTTCATCCTCCGCCAGACCGCATACGATGCGCCGGACCTGATTGAAAGCCAAATACGTTTCCGCCAGCTCCCCTGAAAAGTGATCCGGATGCCCGTGGGAAAATATCAAAAAATCCGCATTTCGGTACGGGCGTTCCCCCGTTTGGGAAAACATTTCCTCCAGCACCTTCTCCGGGGTGCTGCTGAAAGGGTACTGTCCCGCATCCTCAACGGCGTCGAGCAAAATACGCACCTTCCCGCATTGAATCAATACCCCTGCATTTGCAATCAACGTGACCGACAGCATACACGCTCCCTCATTTCCGTTTTGATCTTCATTTCTGACTTTATCTCCCGTTTATCAGTCCGGCTCTTTTCGCAAAGGGTTCCCGCAGACAGCCATACATCCCGCGATAGATCTGAAAATACTCCTCATAAATTTTTTCGTGCTCCCGAATCGGTTCCGTAACAGTATCCGTTTTCAGAAGCGCCCGGCAGCCCTCTTTGACATCCTTAAAATACCCGCTGCCCACCGCCGCCAGAATTGCTGCCCCGGCTGCAGGACCCTCTGTAATCTTCATCGTCACAACGGATGCTTTCAAAATATCAGCCTGAATCTGCCGCCAGAGAGAACTTTTCGCACCGCCGCCGGAAACGCGGATAGTTCCTATTTCTCTGCCGTCCTCCCGACAGACCTCCACCGTCTCCCGCAGTGAATAGACAACTCCCTCCAGCACGCTCCGCGTAAGCTCCGCCATCCCATGATCCAGCGACATCCCGAAAAAGCATGCTCTGGCATAGGGATCGTTGTTCGGAGCGGAATCCCCGTTAAACCAGGGCAGAAACATCAGCCCTCTGCAGCCCGGCCTCGCCTGCGCCGCAATCCGGGTGATCTCATCGTAGACATTTTTTCCGGCACTTTTCCATACCTGCTTTTTTCCGGCAAAAAACACATCCCGAACCCATTTCAGGGAAGCTCCTGCCGTTAAAGAAAGCCCCAGATATGACCACAAATCCGGGACAGAATGGCACAGGCTCTGAATCGCCCTTTGTTTCCTGTCATAAAAAGGCTTTCTGCTGCACCCAAACACCACAGCGGAAGTACCGATGGATGCTCCCATCACGCGCTCCTCTATGATGCCTGTACCGACTCCGTTCGCCGTCTGGTCTCCGCCTCCTGCAATGACCGGGATACCCTCCAAAAGACCCAGCTCTCCTGCCACGGATTTTTTCAGCGTACCGACCACCTCGCACGATTCCAGCAATCGATTCGGAACCAGCTCCTTTGGAATATCCAACGCCCGAAACATCTCATCCGACCATTTTCTGCGCGGCACATCCAGCAAATAGGATAGAGACGCATCACTGACCTCCATAGCCAGTTCCCCTGTCATACGAAACGCCAGATAATCTTTGGGAAATATAATCTTTCTGATCCGTTCATAATGCTCCGGTTCGTTATTTCGCATCCACAAAATCTTCGGCGCCCAAAAGGTATTCAGGCACTGGTTTGCTGTGACGGCCATCCCGTCCAGCCCTGCCGCCCGCAGCTTCCACGCGATCTCCTCCACTTCCTGAACCGCCCTTTGGTCCATCCAGATCAGGCAGTCCCGAACCGGACGGTTATCCCCGTCCAGAAAAACAGTCCCCTGCATCTGTCCGGAAAAACCGACCGCCTGGATTTCTTTTCCGATATTCCTTCCCTGCAAAGCCAGGGATACCGCCTTTTTACAGGCTGCCCACCAATCCTCCGGTCGCTGCTCGGCACAGCCGGGCCCCGGGAACTGCACATCCAATTCCGCATAACCTTCCGCCAGAATCTCCCCGGACTCTTCCAATACAAGCGCTTTCAACCCGCTGGTTCCCGCATCAATGCCCAACCAACAGCCCATAAGACCCTCCCTTCTACCAAAAGTAACGAATCCAGCCCTTTGTTGAAATATATTTTTCTGCATGTCTTCCGACAGCCTGCCCGTAAATAAAGGTAAACAGATGTTGCCTGTGCCTAACGAGCAGGCACTGCCCTTGGAAGACAAATTTTAAACAGGCTGGATTCCTCCAACTAGTTACCATATAGCTTATAAGAAGCTGCGGAGCAGATTCTCATAAAAGGCGCTGTTTTTACGCCGTAAATCTGATTACAGGGTTCGCGAAGCGGTTTCTGTAATATAAAAAGATGATTCATATTTTCAGGAAAACGGTATTATGAGCCGAATCTTTCTTAATTTAATAAAGATTTGATATCGTCTGGAAGCGGCTCATCATAAATCACCGGCCAGGATTCTTCCAGATTTTCTTTCGTTACATTTACCGGATCAATTAAGATCATCTTCGGCACATCCTCACCGATGCAGGCCAAAGCTCCTGCATAAAGAGAATAGTATCCATCCTTATAGGGCTGCTGTGCGCCGATTCCCTTACACATGCCATCCTCTGCCATGATCCTTGCCACATTGTATCCCAGATCCACGCAGGTTCCCACAAATTCATTGGAAACGTCGTTGCCCTGAGCGGAAGAAATCACACCTTCCAGAGGAATATCCCACTGTCCGAACGCACCGTCCAGATCCGGATATTTCGCAAACACCGCATCCGCCAAAGCTGCGCAGTCGCTGGCATCGTCGTAGAACTCCTCCGTCACAATTTCAATCTCCGGGAAATTCTTCTCGATGTAATCTCTAAAGCCCTGCGATCTTGCCCTGTTTCCAAGATTCGGCGCTGACCACGTAAACATTGCGATTTTGCCGGAACCACCCAGCTTTTGAGCCATATCCTTTGCACATTCCACACCGGCCGCATAGGTATCTGTTGTTACCAGGCTCACATAGTCATCCTCACTTAAGCTGGCGTTGATATTATCGAAGAACACGAACTTTGTTCCGTTCGCCGCCGCCTCTTTCAGCTGATCAGTCATCGCCTCCACATCAATCTGACATAAAATAACGATATCGGGATCTTTTGCCATCACACTTTCCAGGTTCGTGGACTGCTGCGCCGCATCCCACTGAGCATCCGTCTGCGCCACAATCTCAATTCCAAGCTCCTCAGAGGCTTTCGTGACACCGGAAATCACTGCATTGGAGAAGGATTCCCCGCCAGTATGCATAACCAGGCCCACGGTCAGTCCCTCTTCCTTGATCTTAGCGATCTGGTCATCCGTTGCTGAAAAATCCGTATAGGGTGTTGGCGTAACACCTTCAAAACGGGAAACCCACTCATCCGGTGTTTCCATTTCCGGCAGTTCCACATCTGCGGAGCCTTCCGGCTCTTCTGTCTCTCCCTCGTCCGGAGTCTGTTCTTCCTCAGAAGCCCCGGATTCTTCCCCGGAAGCGCCCTGCTGATCTTTCTCCTCCCCGGAAGAAGTGCTTCCGCAGCCAACAAGGGTGAAAGCTGCAACTGCCGCTGCGAGTAACATCCCCAATAGTTTTCTTCTCTTCATTTGTTGTCCTCCTTTATTCTGGAAGGTACTTTCCCTTCCTCCTTTTTTGCGGTAGCGCCCGTTCGCCTCCGCTCTCGGGCAAATCGTCGGAAGGCTTCCTTTTTAAAATGCTACGCATTTTGCCTTCCTCCTCAAAAATCATGGGAAGTCCCCGGGCCCCTGGGACCAGCCCTCTCTATGAAATCCCCCGTTTTTATGCCTGACTCAGATGTCGTTTCAGAGGTGATTTCCCTGCTTTATTTAATTACCATTTTTCTGTTTTTTCTCTGCTTTTACTCTTTGTTTTCTTATGCCTTTTTATTTTCTGTCTTCTTATGCTTTTTATTAGTAATATTTTTATATTTTTTATCTCTTTTGTTTCCTTCTGGCACTGATGGCCCCCAGTGCAGTTGCCGCAATCACCACCACGCCCCGGACAATCATCTGCTGGGACGCCGTCATGCCGGCAATTACCGTCCCGTTGTCAATCATTGCCATCAGCCATGCGCCCACAAAGGTGCCGATGACGGAGGCAACGCCGCCGCTCATAGCTGTTCCGCCCAATACAACGGATGCAATAACATTCATTTCCGCTCCGTCCCCATAGACATAATTTGCGGCCTGAAGACGCGCGCAGTACAGCACGCCCGCAAAGGCTGCCATCACACCGCTCAAAACCATGATCGTCAGACGGACCCGCACCACGTTGATGCCGGAATATTCCGCAGCTTTGCTGTTGCCGCCGATTGCCAGCACCTTCGCCCCAAAGGGCAGCTTGCGCAAAAGGACCCAGGCAATCCCCATACACAGCAAACACCACAGAATCATGACCGGAATACCAAACACCTTGCCGTTTCCGAATATCTGCGTAAAGGTCCGGTTGTAAATCGGAATAGAGTTGGAATTAGCCAGCTCCATGGACAGACCTTTCAAAATGGTGAGCGTACCGATGGTAATCAAGAAGGACGGAAGTCCGGTATAAATCAGGATTAGTCCGTTTACCGCCCCGATCAAAAGCCCGGTAGCCAGCGCCGCCAAAAGAGCAGTGAAAGCATTTCCGCCAGAGCGCATCACAATTGCCGCCACAATGCCGGAGGTCGCAATATTCGCACCTACCGTCAGGTCGATTTCCCCGCTGCCGATCACAAACGTCATGCCAAAGCTCATAATCCCGATGGTGGTCATCTGCCGCAGAATATTAATCTGATTTTTCACGGTCAAAAAACCGGAGGAACCAAGTGTAATAGAAAAGACGATAAACGCCACCACAATAGCAATGTATACGATAATCTTTGACAGGTCGAATCTCTTCCCGGTCAGCGTCATCCCGTTACTTTTGAATTTCATTTTGCAATACCTCCTCCGATTCAATCTCCTCATGCCGCAATTCGTTGATGATTTTCCCGCGCTTAAGCACATAGATGCGGTCACATACTGCCAGCATTTCCTGCAGCTCCGATGAAACAAAAATAGCAGAATTTCCCTGATCCGTAAATTTTCGGACAGTCGCAATCAGCTCCTTTTTCGAGCCGATATCCACTCCGGCCGTCGGCTCATCCAGCAGCAGAATTTTCATGTCGGACCGAAGCCATTTTGAAATTACGATCTTTTGCTGATTGCCGCCGGAGAGCAGACTGATGATCTTGTCTGCGGAATCTGTTTTCACACTCAGTTCCGAAATGCTCTGCTGTGCTGTTTCATTGATTTTTTTAGGACTTAAGAACAACCCCGTGCACATTTTTTTCAAAATCGGAAGCACCAGATTTTTCTTCAGGGAATGGATCAATACCAGCCCTTGTGTCCGCCGATCCTCCGGCACCAGCCCAAAACCAGCTTTCACTGCCTGTCCGGCACTTCGCATGGTGACTTCCTGTCCGTCAATCCGAATCGTTCCTTTTGAAGGCCTACGGATCCCGAATAACGTTTCCAGAATTTCCGTCCTGCCGCTGCTCATCAGTCCGGCAAACCCAATCACCTCTCCGCGGTGGAGCTCAAAAGAAACATCCCGTACCGCATCGGCCACCTCCAGCCCCTCGACCTTCAGCACAGCCTCCTTCGAAAAAGCTCTCTTCGGGGGAATCCATTCAAAAGAGGTTCCTGTCTCATTCCCCATCATATGTCCGATAATTGTCTCAACCTTTAAATCCCGACTGATTAGTTCCGCAACCACCTGCCCGTCCCTTAACACCGTAACCTTGTCAGCGATGGCGAGTATCTCGTTCATCCGATGAGAAATATAGATAATGGCAATCTTCTGTCGTTTCAGATTTTCAATGATTTCAAACAGCTTATCTACTTCATTGGCAGAAAGCGAGGCGGTCGGCTCGTCCATGACCAGAATTTTGGCATCACTGGACAATGCCTTCACAATCTCCACCATCTGCTTTTCTCCAACGCTTAAATCCCCCACTACCGCATCCGGGCTGATATCCACTCCAAGACGGTCCAGAAGCTCTCCGGCCCGCTTACGCATGGACTTACCGTCCAGAAAACATTTCCCCTTCAGCAGCTCGTTATTCAGAAAAATGTTTTCCGTCACAGTCAGGGTCGGAACGCTGCTCATCTCCTGAAAGATCATGGCAATTCCGCGCAGAAACGCATCCTTGTAATTGTGGAACACCGCCTCGCCATCCTCCAGAAATATTCTGCCGCCGTCCTTCCCATAAACTCCTGTCAATATTTTCATCAGCGTACTTTTTCCGGCCCCGTTTCCGCCCACCAGGGCGTGCACTTCACCGGAATGCGCTTCGAAATCTACATTTTTTAACACCGGAACACCAAAAAAACTTTTTGAAATGTCCTCCAGCCTGATGATTGGCTTATTCATCCTTTCCCTCCTGCCCAAAACCAGCCGTTCCCTTCCTCATCCCCCGACCACGCAGGTAATCCCTTCCTGCTGAATCATGTTTTTGAAACTGTCTGCCTCTTCCTTTGCCATGGTCTTTAAATGCCCCAGCGCATACTCCTTCCCGATGGTCCTGTATTTATAACTGCCCAGCTGATGGAAGGGAAGCAAGTCAATCCGTCCGATTTTATTTTCTCTGGCGATATCGATGACTCCCCGGATAAACTCCTCCTTTTGATTCACCCCCGGAATGATGGGGCAGCGAATCCGCACCTTTTTTCCCATAGCACAAAGAGCCTTCAAATTATCCAGCACATGCTCCAGAGAATAATCGGAAAATTCCCGGAATACAGCTTCATCCAATGTCTTGATATCAAAGAGAATCTCTCCCATGTGTTCCACCGCGCAAAACAGCATATCCCAGGGAACAGCTCCCGCCGTCTCAATCGCCGTATCAATGTATTCCATACGGCACCTTCTCGTGCATTCCCGCACAAATTCCGGCTGACAGGCTGCTTCGCCGCCCGAAAACGTCACCCCGCCCCGGGATCTTTTGTAGAAATCGCGGTCTTTTAAAATTTCCGCCATCACCTCATCCACGGTCATATCCCTGCCAAACAGCGTGCGGGCATCGTAGAAGCACCGCTTCACACAGGCCCCGCAGTGGACGCAGGCCTCCAGGTCCGTCTCCACCGCACCGTCCTTTATAAAAATAGCGTGATTCTCACATGCCGGAATACACCGCCCGCAGTTTTGGCATTTATTTTTATTAAATGCCAGCTGCGTAGCTATAACCTGTGATTCCGGATTGCTGCACCAGGGACATCGCAGCGTACAGCCCTTTAAAAATACGAGAATCCGTATTCCAGCCCCATCCGTGTAGTGATACCGTTCAATATTAAATACCTTTCCCGTCATAGATGAAACCGCCTTATGCTTAAATTTTGTGTATGGTACGGTCGATAATATCATCCTGCAAATCCGAATCAATCGCCGTAAAAAGCGCACTGTAGCCCGCCACACGCACCAGCAGATCCTTATAATTCTGCGGATTTTCCTTTGCATCCATCAGCACTTTGGAATCCACCATGTTGAACTGAATATGCTGTCCTTTAAAGTCGCCCAGATAGGTCCGCATCATCGCGATAAAGCGTTCCCTTCCCTCCGGTGTCTCCACTGTCTTCGGGTCCACCCGCATGTTATACAATGTTCCTCCGGACAACAGAAGATTCGGCAGCTTTCCTACGGATTTCAGAGCGGCTGTAGGGCCGTTGATGTCACTTCCATGCATCGGCGACGTCGTATCCGCCAGAGGTTCTTGGGCCTTTCTTCCGTCCGGCGTCGCACCGATGATTTTTCCTAACGGAACATTGGAGGATACCGTGTTGCAGCTGGGCTGCCATTTCCCGCCGATGGGACCGCGGCCATAGCGGGTCGTATGATACTTCTCTTCTTCCTTAAAAATATCGTACAGATACCGTGTCATAATCTCGTCCACATAATCGTCATCATTTCCGTACTTCGGCGCTCTAAGGCACATCTGGCGGATCTCCTCACCCGAGGGAACCGTTGTCATATCCTCAAAGTTCGTCTCCAGAGCGTGCATCAGCTCTTCTCCGCTCAGTGTCCGATCCTCAAACACCAGCTTCTTTATGGCCGCCAGACAGTTTCCCGTATTGGCAATTCCCATATATAAGGGACCGCAGTAATCGTATACCGCGCCGCCTTCTTTGATCGTTTTTCCCCGCTCGATACAATCGTCCACCAGCATGGACATATAGGGATCACTGATTCCCTCTTCCGTAGATAAATCCAGGGAATTGTCATAGATCACATGCATTCGGATGTAATATTTCATCTGATCCAAAAACGCCTCATAAAGCTCCTCGTAGTTTGCGAAATCAGCCAGCGTCCCTTTCCCTTTATGCAGGCATCTTCCCGTCCGGGGATCCGTCCCGCCATGAAGGGTCATTTCCAGAGCCTTTGTGATATTGATAAAGGCTGCACCGTCCGGCCGATTGCTCTGCTTTCCTTCGATCAAAGGTTCCCCGCATCCTACATTTGCATAATCGTAGGCATCCTCCAGCTTCACGCCCCGATTTACCATACCCAGTATATAATTCTCATCGCTGTAATAGGCCGGCTGACCGCCGCCCAGCTTCTGCACATCCAAAACCGCATTCATATAGCGGTTCGTACAACAATTGTGATAACGGGCGGACAACGGATTATTCAATTGCATAATCGCCTGACATTCCAAAATCAGATATGTCATCTCATTGGTGGCATCCCGGCCGAAGCAGTCCTGGCCGCCGATGGTAATATTCTGCGCTACCACATAACCGCGGAACGTAGCCGTACTGTGCCAGTCCAGAACACGGGTCACCTGAAAGAGCTTGAGCATCAGGTTCGAGAACAGTTCCATCATATCCTCTTTTGTCCAGCCGTCCTCCAGCGCCTTTTTATAGTAAGGATACAGCTTCTGATCCATTCTCCCGTAAGAAAAAGCGCTGCCATTTCCCTCGATGTTCAAAATCAGATTCGTAAAATACATGGACTGAATCGCTTCATGGTAGTCTCTGGCCGGTTCCATCGGAACACGGCTGCACACCTCACTGATCTTATACAGCTCCTGCCTGCGCGCTTCTTCCGGCTCTCTCTCGGCCAGCTCTTTTGCCAGCGCCGCATATCGTTTTGCAAACAGTTCCACGCTGTCGCAATTGATCAGCGCTGCCTGCAAAAACGGAAGCTTTTTCAGATCCTCGGGCCGAGCCAGATCCAAGGATTCGATAGTCCTCACTGCCCGGCTTCGGACGCCGCCTATTCCTTCCCGCAGCACCCGCTGCAAATTGACGATCACATGTCCCTCGGCACAGATCACCAGATAATCCGTATCGATCATACCGATCTCAAAGGCATCCCAAGCCTCCTTGGGGATTCTGGCATACACATGATCCTTATGGGTCTTTCCTTTCCAGTAGGGAGCAATTTTCCGTATCTGCTCCTCATCCTCCGGGCTGATGACAAATTTATCTCCCGGACGATCCTCAAACCGGAAGGGCTTTCCGTCCAATTCTTCGATAAACCAGTCAATGCCGTAATCCGGGTACACCTGGGCGCATCGGTCATAGGGCGCAATCTCTCCCACAACCAGCTCCCCCTCATTAATCCGGATCGGCAGCGTCTCCAGCGTCCTGCGAAGCGCTTTTGCCCGCCTGATGGGAACCGGCAGCCCTTCTGTCTCCTGATAGCTCTCCGTCACAGCCCTGGCTCTTGAAGAATCGATCTGAGGAGTCGCCTCAAATACACGGGCTCTTAGCTTTTCCAATCTTGTGCTTCGGTAGATTTCACGTCCTTCAAAAACAGCTCCGGCTTTTACCCCGTCCCCGTCCTTTCTTCCATAGTGCAGCATATTCCTTCCTCCCATTCTAAATGCAGCGCCCGCTCAACTACTTTCCCGGGCATATTGTCCGTCACCGGCAGTCTCACAAATCTTACAAAATATTCCTCAAATCCTGCCTTTCTCTTGTTATATTGATTATATCGTGTTTGTATTTTACTGTCAAGCATTTGTTATAACATTTGTTCGGAACAGATTTTGGCAAATACTTTTGGAGGAAATGCACAAAATCAGGCCTTTTCCTTATCATTTTTTCGTATCTCTTGATTCTGTATTAGTTTCTATGCAAATATTTGGCATTCGAACTATTTGTATGCTAAATATTAATGTAAAAAAAATTGTTTGCCAATTAATCAGGGAACATGGATAAGCATAAGCTCCGGCTTATCCCCTCAATAAAATCCATTTAGAGCAGTTCTTGATTAACAGAACTGCCCTAAATATGTTTTTTCTTGGTATATGCTATCTAT
>CASCGD010000055.1 GCA_949132985.1 uncultured Lachnospiraceae bacterium | reverse complement strand
GGATATTGTTTGTTGCAATCGGGATTTCCCGCAGAAAGCAAAAGGGGTGGCCTATCATCCTGATCGCACTTGGAACCGTGTTTGTTCTCATTGCGCTTTATTTGGGATGGCCGAAATAGAAGTCAATAAAATCCAGGTCTGCCCAGCGGCAGAAAAAAAGCGAAATGTCCTGCATTTCGCTTTAAGCTCTACCCGCTAAGATCAGCCCTGTCCGTTCTTTATTCTTTGTTTAGTGGAATTAAAAAAGGAGCTGCCCGCTAAATTTTATTTGCGTGGCATCCCCTTTCCTTTCTGTTCCTCTTACCTTCTTACGCTCTTTCTCACTCCCAAAACGCCCAGATATTTTTTATCTGTCCCTTCAATGTCTCATACGGCCACTTCTGCCCGCTTCGCACAATACTGTTCGGGTCATTCACGTAAAATCCCTCCTCATCGTAGTCGTAAATCACGATAAAGTGTCCGGCTGTCGTAAAATCACCGGGACCCATGGCGCAGATCAAAATCTGATCCCAGTCCAGCGCTGTCTTTAACGCTGACTCCTCCATGTGCATCTCACGCACGTTCACGCCGCACAGCGGCGGATAGGCCGTCATCAGCGCCCAGGCGGTGCCTGTGCCCTCCACATAAAAGCCGTTGTCCATGGCATACAGGGCGATCTTTTGCGGCGTCAGCGCCTCATCCCGCGTCAGCGCGAAAAGCACCATCGACAGGCACGTGGGGCCACAGCCGGACAGCCCGATATTCATATCGCCGTAAGGCTGATAGCCCCAGCGCGTATCCCACTGAAGCAGCAGCGGACACTCCTTTTTCTTTTCCTCATCCGTGAAATGACCTTCGGCAAAAGGATCGTCATAAATGCTGTCAGGGTACCCCGCGACAAAATCTGCCATCTCCGGGTTATTGGCCAGCGCCAGCAGCAGTTTTTCATGAAATTCGCCGCTCTTTTCGCAAATGCTTTTGATCGTCTCGTCCGTCTCGCCCAACTCTTCCAGCCTTTGCAGCGCTTCCGCCAGCGTCCGCTGAACGGGACGGCTGGAACCGGCCGCTCCTCTGCCGGCATCCTTTGCCGTCCCTTCCTCCCCGATACGCTCATAAACCGTCTCATTCCCGTCTGCCCGCTCTGCGCCTTTGCCCGTCTGATCCGTCTGGCGTACCCCGTCCACCGGAAAATCCCCGCCTGACTGCCCTGCGCTTCCACCCTCGGTTCCCATGCCGCCATTTTGAGCGGGCCTGATCTGCTCCAATATCTCCTGCACTTCCTTCAAACGCGCATTCATGTCCCTGATATAAAACAGAAGTACCGCAAACATGACTGCCATCCCGATAAATACCGCACGGTTTCCTGTCCGTCTCCGTCTCCTTCCCGTCGTCTGCAATTCGTTCGCCCTGATCTCTCCGCCGCTTCTCATCTTCCTCAAAACCTCCCTGCCTTACCACAACGGAATGCATTCCCGAAAATGCTTCGTCTTTTGTCTTCCCTCTTACGATCGAAGCCCGCCTGTACAGGCAGATCACCGCCCGCTCTTTGGCTGATAATCTGCCCGGCTCCGATATATCTATCATGAACGACAAATCATCTGTCGATAACCATATACTAGCAGAAAGATGTCTCCGAGTTTCGTACAAGATGTGTCAAAATTGTAAATTATTCGTAGTAGCTGTTCATCGGCTCCAGCCAGAGCGAAATCACATAGGAAGGCGTCAGATCCACATCAACCGTTTGAAAATTCAAGTGCGCCGACACGGCTCCTTCCTCCAAAACCTTTATGAGATGCCCGTCATACATATCGATCGTATCAACCACACTCCTTTTTTCCCGCGGAAACATAAGCGCCATCATCTCCGCACTGCTGTACGCATACGCAAGGCTGCTGTATGCCATCATGGAAATATTCGCATACCAGATCTCGCCGCTCATGGCGTGAATTGTCAGGTTGATATCTACGTCGTCCTTGCGGTATTCCAGCATCCAGCGGCTTAAAAGCCGCTCGTCAAGCTCCGTCTGAATTTCCACGGTGCCAAGCTGTGCCGTGATTCGGTCAAAATCACCGTCCACAAGTGTCTTCGGTACAATCTCACGGTTCGCCAGCGTGGCAATCCACTGCTTTCCCGTCTCGATCGCCTGCTCCATATTCATCTGCGCCTCCTTCGGATCGTGGGGCATCTCCTTTACCCCGTAATCCCACAGCAGAAGAATTTCGCGCATCTGCTTCTCCGGGATCTCATGTTTTTTAAAAGCCCGTGCCGCTTCATCAGCCTGTTCCTGCGTAAGCAGCGCCGTCTGCTCCGAGCGCAGGGCAACTGCGCCCGTGCCGTTCAAAAACTCGGCATTTTTTCGGTCAAGCAGCTCTTTTGTCAAAAACCAGCCGCCGAAGGCAACCGTCAGGGAAACCGCCGCCATAGCCGCCGTAATCAATTTATATTTTGCGCCTTTCATCAGATGCCGTCCTCCATGTCTTCCTCCTCTATGCACAAACTAATACGAACCCGCGTGCCGCTCTTCCCGTCGCTCTCAAATTCCAACTTGCTTCCGTGGATGCGGGCGATCTGTTCGCACAGCGCAAGCCCGATGCCCGCACCGTGCAGCTTGCGCGAGCGGGATTTGTCCACCATATAAAACGCCTCCGTGATACGATTGAGTTCCCCCGCTGGGATTCCGCTGCCGTCGTCCTCCACCGCGATGACATACCGGCGCGCTGCCTCCTCTTTTGGCGCTGCAAACATCCGGCTGCTGTCTGGAATCACCCTGCTGTCTCCCGAAATCATCCTGCTGCTCTCCAAAGCCGCTGCCCTGCCAGCGGAGGTCTCGCCCGCAGTACTTTCCACACGCCCCGTGACGCGGATGTGCGCTGCTCCCGCCTTAGCCGCATTGTCCACAAGATTCAAAAAGAGCGTCTTAAACAGATCGTACTCCACCGCAACGGACGCCTGTTTTGCCTCACACGAAAAGGAAATCTGCTTTTCCTCCATGAAAAACGCCACATCCGCCGAAAGCTCCCGCAAAAGCCCCTCCGCCTCCATCTGCTGCAGGGAAAACTCCCCGTGGCTTAGGACGGTCAGATCCATGAGCTTTAACGAGAGCGCCTCCAGGCGCATCCCCTCGTTCCAGATGTAGTATGCCGCCTGCCGCTGCTCTGCGCGCGGCAGCTCCCTTTTGTAAATGCGGTCCGCGTAGCCAATGATAGAGGTGAGGGGCGTCTTCAGTTCATGTGCAAAGTTCGCGACAAAATCCTCTTTTTGTCTGGCGTTTTCCGAGAGCTTTTGCACTTTTTCCTCCACAGCCGCTGCCATCCGGTTGAAATCTGCGGCAAGCTGCCCCACCTCGTCGCTCCCCGTAGCCGCAATCCGCTCCCGGTAGTTCCCGTCTGCAATCTTTTTCGTCACCGCAATCAAACGCTTAATGGGTTTTGTCAGCACAGCCGAGAAGCCCAGAATGAGTACCATCCCGACAGCTATGGCGGCAGCGTAGACCACGCCGAACTTTTCCACAATCCGCTCCTGCTGCTCTAACACCTGCTGCACGTCCACGCCCGTCACGAGATAAATGCCGGCAGCCCCCTGCGGCACAAGCCCTGCCACCAGCACATACATCCGCTCCCCGATTTTTAAAAAGCGGTACTTCACCTGATCCTCCGAAATGTCCGAGAGCAGCCGCTCCGCGTCCGTCCCTTTCGGAAACTTCGATAACAGCTCATCTTTCCCAAGTGAAAAAAAGGCGACGGTTCCGTTCATATCCGACGCCATACTCTCCATATCAAACTTCCCGCCGAGCGCTCCTTCAAACCATTCCTTGCCCCGGGTGATCAGATTTGCTTCCACCACGAATTTATTGTACTGGTACTGCTCCACAGCCGCCTCCACCTCACGCTCCATCGCCACCTCATAAAAATATGAGATGAGCACATAGCCTCCAAACAGAAACGCTGCGCTGAAAAAGATCGTGACGCAGCAGAAAATTTTTGCGCCAAGCTTCATTGCCCTTCTCCTTCCAGACGGTAACCGATACGGAATACAGTTTTGATGTAGCTCTCCCATCCAAGCTTTTTGCGAAGCCGCTGAATGTGTGTATCCAGCGTGCGCGTATCGCCCAAAAACGGCTCCTTCCACACCCGCTCATAGAGCTTGTCCCGGTACTGCGCCACGTTTTTGTTCTGCATCAGCTCCACAAGCAGGTCAAACTCCTTCACCGTCAGATCCACCTCCCGCCCGTTCTGAAACGCCTTTCTGCACGAAAGATTCACTGTCACATCCGCAAAGACAAGCTCCTTTTTGTCCCGACCGTAGCGCCGCAGAACCGCCTCCATACGCGCCAAAAGCTCGCTGCTCTGGAACGGCTTTACAATGTAGTCGTCCGCGCCGAGCCGAAGTCCCTTGATGCGGTCGTTCAGCGCACCCTTTGCCGTCAGAAAAATAACCGGGATCTCCATCGGCCGGATATACTCCATCAGCTCGTAGCCGTCGATCTTTGGCAGCATCACATCCAGCAGGATAAAATCAATGTCCGGTGATTCCTCCAGCAGATCCGCTGCCGCCTTTCCATCGTAAACGCAGGTGCAGTCGTAGCCCTCGTCGCTTAAATCCATGTATAATAAATTTGCAATCGCCTCGTCATCCTCCACGATCAAAACCTTCATCCGTATGTCACCTCTCTGCTGATTTTCAGACAACCCCATGACAACAGCCCTCCGCAAACCCTGTCATCCGGTTTATGGCACAAAAACAGCGCTTTTTATTACTATACATGAAAGATGTGACAAAGTTGTGTCATCCCATTTGGATTCTTTATTTTTTATCATACGTCATCTGCTCCGTCCACGGATGCGACCCATTCCCCCATACGCACCGGCATCTCTCCGTCATCATTTACCCTGGAATAAAGCGGACGGTAAAAATCCATCGCATCCCTCTCGAAAAGCAAAAGCACCGTCGAGCCGCCAAATTCAAAATATCCCTTTCGGTCCCCTGCACACACCCGGTTTCCCTCCCGAAGCTGCGCCTGATTTCGGATCTTTCCCACCAAAAGCGCTCCGATCTCCATCTGGACCATCGTCCCGAACTGCTCTGTTTCCAGCACCTGATATTCCCTGCTGTTTCTCGTATAGACCGGAAGGGTGCGCGTCGCGATGGGGCGAACGCAGTGCAGTATGCCGCCGATTTTTCTGCACCGGAGCACCCGTCCATCCGCCGCATAGCAGTAGCGGTGGTAATTTGCAGGCGTCAGACGGAAGATAAGCGCCGTCCCGCCCTTATACTTTGCTGCCAGCCTTTGATCCTCCAGCAGATCCATGAGGGAAAATCTCGTATGCTTGATATCAAAAACCGTATCGCCCATCAGCTCCACCACCGATAAAAACCCGTCGCAGGGGCTGATGAGCCTCCCCTTCCCCGGACAGGGCGTCTCTCTGCGCCGCTTTCTCGTAAAAAACTCGTTAAACGACCCGAAACCGCCCCGGGGAATCTCGATTTCCCTCAGATCAATGCCATGCCTTCGTATAAAATGCGGGATAAACCATCTGGACATACCGCTGGAGAGCACGCCGCCTGCAAGCCTCGAAAGGGCCGGCAGCGTCAGAATTTTCAGGCACATCCTCCCCGGGACTGTCCGGTACAAAAAACGCACAGACCATGATTCTCTCATACCGCACCCCACCCCAAAAACAGAAACATGCCGATCGCTTCAAGCGTACCGATCAGAAGTATTCCCATTTTTCCTGTAATGCCGGGTTTCTTAATCTCAATCGGTGTGAGAAAGCCTGCGCCCATCAGAACCAGAAGCACCGAAAAGCAAAGCGTATTTTTGAATACGCGGTAATCATAGAGCAGCCAGACAGCCGGAAGCAGCACGGCAATCGTCGTCACCGGAATGCCCAGGTAGCTTTTCCGCCGCTCCGCCGTCCGGCTCTGACGCGCCTCCTCCATCACATTGAAATAGGCGAGTCGGATCAGCGCGCACAGCACAAACAATGCCGCGAACAATCCGGCAGCCAGATTCCTGTCGGAAATCATATAGACAAACACCGCCGGCAAAACACCAAAGCTGACGAGGTCGCTGAGGGAATCGATCTGAATCCCAAAACGCTTTTCGTCAATTGTGCGCTCCTTCGTGGAAGCCACCGCTCCGTCAAACATATCACAGATGCCCGCCAGCATCAGGCAGAACACACCCTCACAATAATTCTGAGACAGCACCCGCAAAATGCCGAGAAAAGCGAACAGCATTCCGCAGTATGTAAGCACCACCGTGTAATCATAGTATCCTAATATTTTTTTCTTCATCTCGTATCTCCTTTTTCATCACTGTTCACTCCGTGACCAGTAAGAGGCCGTTCGGACATAAAAAGTCTCCGTTTCACTCCGGGCATCCCGCCCGAAACCGGAACCATTCGTGCCCTCCGAAACTACAATTTTTATTTTATAAGGCCGAAGCCAAGACTGTACGCTAAAATGCACCACGGCTTCCCCAATATGATAATCCAGATAAATTTTTTGCTGCTCATTTTCATAAGTCCCGAAAGATAGCAGAGAAAATCGTCCGGGAACAGCGGGAGCAGCGTAGCGATAAACAGAAACCATTCATAAGAACGGCTTTTTTCAATCCTGGCGCTCCACTTTTCATACTGCTCTCTGGAAAACATCGCAAGCACCAGATCAATGCCGTATCTTTTCGCCAGAAAATAGGCGAGAATCGAGCCGACGCTGATCCCGATATAGTTACACCAGAATCCCGTAGCGCTTCCAAAAGCAATGGCTCCCGCCGCACACCCCAGATAGCCCGGCAAAATCGGAACTACCACCTGAAATGCCTGAAACAGCGTGAGTATAAACGGCGCGCCAACGCCGAAACTCTTCATATAAAGCTGTAATGATTCCACCGAATCAAACTTATGGTCAAAAAATTCCTTTGCAAAATACAGGCACACCAGGACAAAAATGACAATGACCCATATTTTTACTTTCTTACTGATAAAAGCCCCCTCCTTTCTAAATTTTCAATTGCTCCGGCATACCACGACCGAAAGCCGCTTTTTTCCACAAACACATAGCTTCCCACCGCAAGAGCGATGCCCCCGGCCACATCGATGAGCACATGCTGTCTCGTCGTCAGCGTCGAAACGCAGATCGCCGCCGTGATCACAAGAGAGGTCAGACGATACCAGCGCGGCACCCGCTCATTTCCCCGCACGGCGAGGTAGCAAAAGGTGCTTGTCAGGCAGTGGATGGACGGAAACAGGTTGTCCGCCGCGTCCATCTCGTAGAGAAACCGCATGGCTTGTGCCCAAACATCCACGCCCTCCACAACGGGCCTCGTGTTCGTCGTTGGAAATACCAAAAAGCAGAGAAGACATACCAGTTTCGCCGCCAGATCAGCGCCCAGAAAGCGAAACGCCCGCGCCCTCTCCTGCCTGCAACCGATCACATAATTTACGATCCAGAACAGATAGCATCCCAGATAAATACTGACCGTCCATGGCACAAAGGGAATTCGCTCATCCAGACTGTTTGTGAGATTATAGTGCACCCGATCCGCCGTCAAAAGCCGGGAACCGTAGTATGCCAGCGTGTTTGCGGCAAGCGTGAAAAACAACGGCAGCCACATTGTTTTCGGAATCAATGCTTCCTTCTTTTTCATCATCTTCTGCATATTTTTTGAATTTCCTTCTTCTTTGTATTCCATCACCCGTATACTCTAACGAAGCAAGGACAGATATCTCTTCAAAGTTTTTTCTGTCCTGGTATTTCAGGCGTCTCTTAATTTGCACCATTTTGTGCTATGCGTACTAGTTGTGTTAATACAGTTATATCGCATAGAAACAGTCCTGTCAATAGCGAATCCACATTTGCAGAAACTGAAATACAAAATGTACATGACGTCGGACGCTGCCCTCCTCGACCGGTCCATGCACCCCGTATCTGTTTGTCTCTTTTTAAATGTATCACAAAATATATTGTATTATTACGTAATAATATGATGTAATCTATTTCAAAGAATTTCAGCAGAGAATACGGAAATAATTTAGATTATAAAAGAGGAATCGTAATCAGGAAAGGAGGAAGAAGCCAAAATGCAAAGCATTTTAAAGGATGGCTTCCGACGAAATGCCCGAGAGCGAAGGCGAACGGGCGTTACATTGAAAGGAGACACACATGATTTACCATGGAGACGCAATGAAGTATATTTTGGAAACCCCAAAAGTCCTCCGGGAAATATGGAGAAACCGGGAGACCATTTTCCGGGACAGCATCAGGATACTCGAAGAAAATACAGACACCATCTACCTGACGGGAGCCGGCTCTTCCTATCATGCGGCGGTAGCGGCGGTAGATTTTCTGAGGGAATTGCTGCACCGGGAAGTCTATGCCCTGCTGCCAGAGGAACTGGAAAGTATGCCGGAAACACTTCCGCCCTCCTCTGCCTGCATCGGAATCTCCCAGCAGGGGACAAGCAAATCCGTGATCCGCGCGCTGGATATGGCAAAACAGAAGGGTTCCCGAACCATTGCCATGACCGGCGAATACCGCACGGAGATCACGCGCCACGCAGATGCGGTGTCGTATATTGTGTGCGGGATTGAGGATGCCGGCGCCACCACAAAGGGTTTCACCGCTACCGCGCTCTCCTTGATAGTTCTCGGCATACGCTATGCTTTTGTCCGCGGATATCTGAAAGGGGACAGCCTAAGAGAGCTGGATCAGCGTCTGAGAACATGCATCGATCTCATGGATACGATCCCGGAGCAGATGGAAAGGTTTTATCACAAAAGGCGGGATGTTTTCAAAAACAGCCGGGATCTGTTTATCATTTCTGATTATCGAAACCGCGCAATTATGCTGGAATGTGAGCTTAAATTTTCCGAGACCTTCCGCTTCCCTGCCCGGGGACGGATCGCCGAGAGCTTCATGCACGGCTTATACAATAAAGGATGTCAGGAAGGAATCCCCCGCTCCCATCGTGTCCACCACATGGTCGATCAAGGTCGCCGGCTGTACGTAGAACTGCCCGCCGTCATACATGATGCAGCCCCTGGAGCCTCTCGTCAGGGATGCGATTTCCGGTCCCAGGGAGTGAATAAACTTCAAATGCTCTCGCGCCGCCTCGTCGTCCCCGTCAAAGGAGCAGAATGCGAAAGTTTGGACATTTTAGACAATTTCACTTTTTTGATTTTGTGGAACCGTCACAAAAAAAGGCACAAAAAAAGCCCGGATTACATGGCTTTTTTCGTCATGCATCCGAACTTTTATTTGTTGATATAACCTTTTTGACAGCGGATACTGCTTCACAGCCGCGCCTCAAATCCTGCGCAGCAGGTAACGGCCAGGAAGGTACATTTATCTGCATACGCGCAGGTTGACCTGCCGTCACACATCTCCTGCTAAATGGACAGGCTGTACCTGGAACCCACAATAATTTCGTAGCTGATATACAGAGGATTTTCCCTGTCATCGCTCATGTAGCTTTTTAAGATCATAACCGGCTCGCCCACATTCATTCTCAGATACCCGGCCACGGCCTGCGGAACACTCCGCACCTCCACCGTACTTCGCACCTTCTTCGAACCCTCCACATGATATTCCTCCTCCAGCAGCCGGAACATGGAACCGCCCTCCAGCTTCTGCACCTGAAATTCCGGAAATCTGTCAACCGGAAAATAGATGTGCTCATAGATCACCGGAAGCTCATCCGCCGATAGGATCCGCTCAATGTGATATAGTGTCCGGCTGCACTCCAACCGGAAAAATTCCATCTGCCATTCCTCCGCCTCCACCGTGCAGCAGGAAATCACATGGGAGGACGGCTTTCTTCCGTTCGCCCTGCAGGACTCGGAAAAGCTGACGTTGTTGTCCTTCTCAACCTTTCGGTAGATTTTCGGAGCTTCCACAAAGGTCCCTTTCCCCTGGCGCTTGATCAGGTACCCCTGCACACACAGCTCTTCGATGGTTTTGCGCACAGTGATCCTGCTCACCCCGTACATCTTAGACAATTCCGATTCCGTAGGAATCTGGTCGCCCGGCTTATACCGGCCGTTCTGAATTGCGTCCTTAATGACTCTTATTAACTGCGCGTACAACGGCTCCTGCGAATTTTTGTCTAGCACCATGGACATTTTTCTCCCTTTCATAACGTTATAGTATGTTTTATATTTAATTGTACATTAGAAAGTTTCCAATTGCCAGAATTTTTTCGTTTGGGCGTTTTGTTACTTTTCACGCCCCAGGAACGCGCACTGGTTGCACGTTCCGTGAGAACATGATTCAGGAGTGAGGGGCGTTTTTTGCGCAGCAAAATTCAAAATATCGCCCCGAATCGTTACTATGAGCGGCTCCCGAGCCGTGAACAGTAACGGCGTTTTTTATGGAAACAGGGATTATTACCTGATTAGAATAGACTTTACATCGTAATTGTGATACACTTGAATTATTAAGATACAAACCACATCACAAGAAAGAAAGCAGGTGAATATATGACAGATAAACAGCTGCGTTATATCAACCGATTGACAGTTTTTGTCAGAAAACTATTAAAGCTTGTTCCGCAGGACAAACGGGAAGCGTTTGAAAATGAATTTGACAGCATCCTTTTGGAGGTTGCGGAGCCAAACGAAAAAATCGACTAGATTACTACAAATAAAAGGTGTGAAGCTATTGATATGGTCAAAAGCTTTACACCTTTTCTGTTTCCGTAAAAATGAGAAACATATCCTCGTGAAATCAATTTTCCATCATTTGCGGGGATTTTTTAGTTTTGGAAATTATCATCCGCACTCAGGAAGTCGGCTTGCGAAGCGGACAGTCCGACATGCTGATTTTGTCCTTCAGCACATTCAGTCCGCAGTCAACCAGATAATCCTGCAAAATCGGTATGGATTGCGAGGAGGTCGGACCGATAATGATCTCCCCGATTAACTCCGAAATATGCAGGCCCATTCTGCCGCACATCCGGTTCAGGTCAAGGGGATAATACTTTTTGATCCGCCCCGTGGATACGTGGTATCTCGGCTCCACGGCAAATTCATTCAGCACAAAGGGAGAGATCACCAGCCGGCGCTCCTTCTCTCTGGCAAAGGAAGGGTGCTTGAAAGCCGCCGACTGTATCCACGCCTCATTCATAATCCCCCGAAGCTGCTGCTGCATCTCCGAAAACCGCCGTTCCTCCATCGTCAGCCGGCAAAACTCGTCCACCAGAGAATGCCCCCGCATATCCTTCTGGTAATACACGGTCTGCAGCGATACTGCCCCGCCCGTCATTTTCTGCATCAAATTCTCATGGAAGGCAATACAGACGCCCTGCCCCAGATGCCCGTACCGCTCCCACTGCGCAGCGTCATCCCGGTATTTGGAAAAGCAGGCCGCATACGCCGAATAGCGAAATTCCTCTTCCAGCTCCTTTCGGAAAAACTCCTCTATCACATGGCTCTTCTCTTCCTCTCCGTTTGCGCGCAGACGCTCCGTGACGGCGCGGCAGATACCGTTCATAAAAAATCTCATTTCAGAGGCATCGTTCATATTCAAAATATTATTCAGTCTCAGCTCCGCGCATCGGACGATGCCGTCAAAAGCCACAAAATCCGTGTAATGATACAACATAATTCCACCTCCGTCGATTCATAGCCCGAAAGCTGCCCGGTACTTGAGGTTCCTCACAGAAATAACCTGTTCAACAATGGTATTATAACCCCCGCCAGGAAAATGGGCAAGGAATGATCACGCAGAAAAATGTGAAAAGGACTAATCTTTACACAAACGGCAGCCGACGGGAAAACGTACGCCTTTCTGCACGCTCCCGTCGGTGAAACCTTCCCTGTATGACCCAGACTGCCGAGGCACTGCGACAACCCCCGGCCACAAACCCCTCCTACAAATACGAATACCCCATCAAACTCTCGTCCACGGCGCGCGCCACCTCCCGGCCCTCGCGGATCGCCCAGACGACAAGTGACTGGCCGCGGCGCATGTCTCCGGCTGCGTAGACGCGCTCCACGTTTGTCCTGTACTGCCCCGGTGCGGCTGCCACATTCGTGCGCGCATCAAGACTCACGCCAAACGCCTTTGCGACATAGCTCTCACAGCCGAGAAAGCCCGCCGCGATGAGCACGATATCCGCGGGCAGCTTTTTCTCGCTCCCCGCAATCTCGCTCATGAGCGTGCGGCCGCTCTCGTCCTGCTTTTTTTCGAGCCGAACGGTGACAAGCTCCTTTACCCTGCCGTTTTTATCCTTCAAAAATTCCTTCACGGTCGTCGTGTAAATGCGCGGATCATGCCCAAAGAGCGCAATCGCCTCCTCCTGGCCGTAGTCCGTCTTACAGATCCGCGGCCACTCGGGCCAGGGATTATCTTCGGCGCGCACGTCCGGCGCCTTCTCCATCATCTCAAGCTGCGTCACAGACGCTGCGCCGAGACGGATACAG
Organism: uncultured Lachnospiraceae bacterium; assembly: GCA_949132985.1. GTDB lineage: Bacteria > Bacillota > Clostridia > Lachnospirales > Lachnospiraceae > W0P33-017. The sequence continues at coordinate 8,698 of CASCGD010000055.1, read as the reverse complement.
CTTCCCACGCAGTCGTTGCCGGTGTCTCCGCCGCCGATGATGACGACGTTTTTGCCCCTGACATCCACAAACTTTTTATCCTTCAGGTCAGAGTCCAGCAGGCTCTTTGTCACGCCGCCGAGAAAGTCCACTGCAAAATAGATGCCGCCCGCGTCCCGGCCCGCCGCCTTGATGTCACGCGGATGTTTCGCGCCGCACGCTAAGATCACACGGTCGTACTCCTTCAAAAGCTTCGCAGGCTTTATGTCCTTTCCAACGTTGGCACCTGTCACAAAGGTCACGCCCTCCGCTTCCATAATCTTCACCTTCCGCCCGATCACCTGTTTTTCCAGCTTCATGTTCGGAATGCCGTACATAAGCAGTCCGCCGACGCGGTCATCGCGCTCGTAGACCGTTACCGAATGCCCCCTCTTGTTGAGCTGGTCTGCAGCGGCAAGCCCTGCGGGGCCGGAGCCGATGACGGCCACCCGCTTTCCGGTGCGCACCTCCGGCGGTTTTGCATCTGCATAACCATGTTCGTAAGCGTATTCGATGATACCCCGCTCATTCTCCTTCGTCGTGACACTCTCGTCATAGTGTCCGCACGTGCACGCCGCCTCGCAGAGCGCCGGACACACCCGCGACGTAAACTCCGGAAAATTATTCGTCTTTTTTAAGCGCCGGTAGGCCTGCTCCCAGTTGCCACGGTACACGAGGTCGTTCCATTCCGGCACGAGGTTATTAAGCGGGCAGCCGCTTGTCATACCCATGATCGTCATGCCCGCCTGACAGAACGGCACGCCGCACGACATGCAGCGCGCGCCCTGCTCCCGCTGCTCCTTTAAGGGCAGCGGAACATGGAACTCACGGAAATGTTTCACGCGCTCCTTCGGCTCCAGGGCACACGCAGTCCTTCTCTCATAATCCAAAAATCCGGTCGGTTTTCCCATTTTTACTTCCTCCCTCCAATGTATTGCCTGTTTGCCTTCGCTCCCGGGCATGTCGTCGAAAGTCAAGCAGAAAAATGCTTCGCATTTTGACTTCCTCCCCTATCTTTTTGCATTTGCATAAAACGCTTCGATCTGTGCCTGCTCGGAGCTAAGCCCCTTCTCCTCCATCTGCACGATAGCCATCATCATGCGGTTGTAGTCGTAAGGAACGATCTTTTTAAATTTCGGCAAATATTCCGCAAAATGATCCAGAATCTCCTTGCCCTTCTCGGAGTTCGTGTACGTCACATGCTCCTTAATCAGCTCTTTCAGCTCAAGCACGTCGTATTTGTTTGTCAGCGCTTCCGTAAACACCATCTCCTTGTTCGTGCGCGTGTAGAGATCGCTGTCCTCATCCAGCACGTAAGCGATGCCGCCGCTCATGCCCGCCGCAAAGTTTTTCCCGGTCTTTCCGAGCACAACGACACGCCCGCCGGTCATATACTCACAGCCGTGGTCTCCGACGCCCTCAACTACCGCCACCGCGCCGGAGTTGCGGACGCAGAAGCGCTCCCCCGCAACGCCGTTAATAAACGCCCTGCCGCTCGTCGCGCCGTAGAGCGCCACGTTTCCGATGATAATGTTCTCGTCCTTTTTGTACGTCACGCCTGCAGGCGGGTAAACAATCAATTTTCCGCCGGATAAGCCCTTTCCGAAATAATCGTTCGAGTCACCCACAAGCTCAAGGGTAAGCCCCTGCGGGATGAACGCGCCGAAGCTCTGACCGCCCGCGCCCCTGCACTTCACAACAAACGTATCGTCCCCGGGCACACACCCGCACAGCTCTGTGATTTTCGAACCGAACATCGTGCCAAGCGTCCGGTCAGTGTTCGTGACCTCCAGTTCGATCACGCGCTTTTTTCCGCCGGCAAGAGCGCCGGAGAGCTGGCGCAGCAGCACCGTCTCATCCTTCGTCTTTTCCAGCTCAAAATCGTAAACCTTTTTCGGGTTAAACGTAAACTTCTCTCCTGTGCCCGCGTAAGGGTTCTGCAAAATATTCGTCAGATCCACGCGCTTTTGCTTTTCGTTCAGATCGTCGCGTACCCGCAGAAGATCACTCCTGCCCACCAGCTCGTCGAGCGTGCGCACACCGAGTCTGGCCATGTGCTCGCGCAGGTCCTGCGCGATAAACCGCATAAAGTTGACGACGTACTCCGGCTTGCCCGCGAAGCGCTTTCGCAGCTTTGGATTCTGGGTAGCCACACCTGCCGGACAGGTGTCCAGGTTGCAGACGCGCATCATGATGCATCCCATCGTGACGAGAGGGGCCGTCGCAAACCCGAACTCCTCCGCGCCGAGCGCCGCCGCGATCGCAACGTCCCGTCCGGTCATCAGCTTGCCGTCCGTCTCCACACGCACCTTTTCCCGCAGGCCGTTTAAGATCAGCGTCTGATGCGTTTCCGCAAGCCCAAGCTCCCAGGGAAGCCCTGCGTTGTGAATGGAGCTGCGCGGAGCAGCGCCCGTTCCGCCGTCGTAGCCCGAGATTAGGATGACCTGCGCGCCCGCCTTCGCCACACCCGCGGCCACCGTCCCCACGCCTGCCTCCGAGACGAGCTTGACGGAAATGCGCGCCTTTTTGTTGGCGTTTTTCAAATCGTAGATGAGCTGTTCCAAATCCTCAATGGAATATATGTCGTGGTGCGGCGGCGGTGAAATCAGCGACACGCCGGGCGTGGAATGCCTCGTCTTTGCGATCCACGGATACACCTTCGCGCCGGGCAGATGTCCGCCCTCGCCGGGCTTTGCACCCTGTGCCATCTTAATCTGAATCTCCTGTGCGCTCACAAGGTACGTGCTCGTCACACCGAAGCGCCCGCTCGCCACCTGCTTGATTGCGGAGCAGCGGTTTTTGCCGTCCGGTCCGATCACAAGGCGATCCAGACTCTCGCCGCCCTCTCCGGTGTTTGACTTACCGTGAAGCTGGTTCATCGCAATCGCCAATGTCTCGTGCGCCTCCTGCGAGATGGAACCGTAGCTCATCGCACCGGTCTTAAAGCGCGTCACGATGGAATCAACGCTCTCCACCTCCTCGATGGGCACGCCCTTTTTCGGCCAGGAAAAATCCAGCATTCCGCGAATATAATTGCGGTTTTCCAGGTCATTGACCGCCTTTTCATACTCCTGAAAAAGTCCATAGTCCCCCCGCTTCGTGGACTCCTGCAGCAGATGAATCGTCAGCGGGTTGTACAGATGCTCCTCCGCGCCGCTTCGCATAGCGTGCCGACCCACCGAATCCAGCGTAAGGTCATTTTCCAGTCCCAACGGATCGTACGCCTCGGAGTGCAGAAAGTTCACCTGCTCCTCGATATCCTTGATTGTAATGCCTCCGATGCGGCTGACCGTATTTGTAAAATATTTGTCGATAACCGACTTATCAATACCGATGGCCTCGAAAATCTTTGACCCCTGGTACGACTGGATCGTGGAAATTCCCATCTTTGCCGCAATTTTTACGATGCCGCCGATCACCGCCTGATTATAATCCTCGATCGCCGCATAGTAATCCTTGTCCAGAAGGTGCTCGTCTATGAGCTGTTTCACCGTATCCTGCGCCAGATACGGGTTGACCGCGCACGCGCCATAGCCCAGCAGCGTCGCAAAATGGTGTACCTCATGGGGCTCGCCGGACTCTAATATGATCGCCAGCGCCGTTCTCTTTTTCGTCACGACCAGATGCTCGTGCAGCGCCGCCACCGCCAGCAGCGATGGAATCGCCACATGGTTTTCGTCCACGCCCCGGTCGGATAAAATGAGGATGTTCGCGCCGTCGCGGTACGCCCGGTCCGCCTCCACAAACAGACGATCAATCGCTTTCTCGAGGCTCGTATTTTTATAGTAGGTAATTGGTATCTCGCTCACCGAAAAGCCCTCTTTGTCCATCGCCTTGATTTTCATCAGATCCGTGTTCGTCAGAATCGGGTTGTTCACCTTGATGACATGGCAGTTTTCCGGCTTTTCCAGCAACAGGTTACCGTCCTCGCCGATGTAGCTCGTCGTGGAGGTGACGATCTTTTCCCGGATGGAATCGATGGGAGGGTTCGTCACCTGCGCAAAGAGCTGCTTAAAGTAGTTGAAAAGCGGCTGGTATTTCTGGTCCAGCACAGCCAGCGGGATGTCCATGCCCATTGCGCTCGTGGACTCGCCGCCGTTTAGCGCCATCGGCAGAATAACCTCTTTCAGCGATTCGTAGGAATAGCCGAACGCCTTCATCATGCGCTGACGCTCCTCATAGCCGTACTCCGGCACGCGCGCATTCGGGATGCGAAGCTCCTTTAGCTGAACTAAGTTGCGGTCAAGCCATTCACCGTAGGGCTGACGTCCCGCATAGTCATTTTTCAATTCCTCATCGTCGATAATGCGCCCGGCAACCGTATCGACGAGCAGCATTTTTCCGGGACGCAGACGGTCCTTCGCCACGATGTGCGCCGGATCGATGTCAAGCACGCCCACCTCCGACGATAAGATCAGCTGACCGTTGTCGAGCACGTAATAGCGCGACGGGCGCAGGCCGTTGCGGTCAAGCACCGCGCCCATCACATCCCCGTCGGAAAATAGAATAGACGCCGGGCCGTCCCATGGCTCCATCATCGTCGCATAATACTGGTAAAAATCCTTCTTTTTCTGACTCATCAGATCGTTGTTGGCCCAGGGTTCCGGGATCATGATCATGACCGCCAGCGGCAGCGGCATCCCGCTCATGACAAGAAATTCCAGCGTGTTGTCCGTCATCGCGGAGTCCGAGCCCTCCGTGTTGATGACCGGGAGCACCTTTGTGAGCGCGTCGTACAGCTTTCCGGAGCGCATCGTCTCCTCTCTGGCCAGCATCTTGTCGGCGTTTCCGCGGATCGTGTTGATCTCGCCGTTGTGGACGATGAAACGGTTCGGATGCGCCCGCTCCCAGCTTGGATTCGTGTTCGTGCTAAAGCGCGAGTGGACGGTTGCGATCGCCGACTCATAGTCCCGATCCTGCAAATCGTCGAAGAAGAGCCTCAGCTGGTCAACCAAAAACATGCCCTTGTAAACGATCGTGCGGCTCGAGAGCGAGGCAACGTACGTCACCTCGCTGCTCTGCTCGAACACACGGCGCACGATGTAGAGCATCCGGTCAAAATCCAGCCCGCGCGCCACATGCTCCGGTCGCTTAATAAACGCCTGCATAATGCAGGGCATACAATCTCTCGCCTTTTGCCCGAGCACCTGGGCATGGGTCGGCACCTCGCGCCAGCCGAGCAGTACGAGCCCCTCCTTTTCCACGATGACCTCAAACATCTTCTTCGCCTGGTTACGTTTTAGCTCGTCCTGCGGGAAGAAAAACATACCCACGCCAAAATCACGCTCACCACCAAGCTCAATGCCAAGCGGCTTTACTGCCTTTGAAAAAAATTTATGTGACACCTGCAGCAGAATACCCACGCCGTCTCCGGTCTTTCCTTCCGCGTCCTTGCCTGCCCGGTGCTTTAGGTTTTCCACAATCTTCAACGCCTGCTCCACGGTCCCGTGGCTTTTACGTCCTTTGACATCTACCACCGCACCGATCCCGCAGCTGTCATGCTCGAACGCCGGGTCGTACATTCCCTTCGCCCGGACTTTTGCCTCGTCTACGACATGCTCTCTCATACAAACATCCCCCTTCCGGTTTTCGATAACAGTTCAGAAGTTTTCCCTGTCACAGCTTTCCCCTCCAGCCGTCAGACACAGTTTTGTGTATCCGTTACGTTTGAAACGACAGGTTTTTCTGATGCTCTTAATAATATACCCCAAAATAACAGGCGCGTCTATCCCACGCTCCGCTCAAAATCGTCTGATTGTTTTAAAATATGGTTTGATACTGCAAAATTATCTGATTGTTTGCGAAATTTTTTCTCTTAAAATCATTTATGCGCACAATTCTGCGAACTGGAATAAGAAAAAAACGAAGAAAATTAAGTCTAATTGTGACGTGAATTTTGAATTGTGTCTAATTTTCCGGCAAAAAAGGGCATACCCTTCTTATCAAAGAGTATGCCCTTTGATTCATATAAAAATACAAAAGATAACCGCGAAGAAACGAGATAGAACCATAAACCATTCATCCAAAAATTCTCTTTCAAGAATCCTGCTGTATGTCAGGCTTTACCCGGGCCGCCCCCTCCGTCGTGCCAAGGCTCTTCCACACGTCGCTTTTGCCCGTCTGCTCGCCCCGCGTCCACCATTTCGCACGGCAGAGCTGCCCCCTGCAGATTACGATATCTCCCCTTGTATAGAAGGTGTGCTTCTCCCATTCATCGTATTTTTTCTCCTCCAGAAGACCCGCAGCATCCTCCACGGAGCCGGGCGGGGTTTGGTCCGTTTACAGGTTTTGCGCGCCATCTACCGCAGGCATTTTCTTTGCACACCAGGCCGTCAGTGCAAGGGCAATAAAAAGCGTACCGGTTGTAGCCGCCCAAAACGCCGCGCTTCCCTTTTCCAGCCCTGTCAAAAGCCCCATCTCGCTGCGCAGCACGGAAAGCAGATTCGCCGCGATATGCCCGCACATGGCAATACGGACATCTCCGTAACGCTCCATCAGGATCCCCAACAGAAATCCAAGTCCAAACGCATAGATCATCTGCACGAGATTCATATGCATCGCGCCAAAAAGGAGCGCACTCCCGAAAATCGCGCCCCAGCGCCCGAGCCAGCCGCGAAGCTCAGAAAAAACAATGCTCCTGTATAAAAGCTCCTCGGTAACTGGCGTTAAGACGCACAGCACCGCAATCTCCCAGAACAGGCCCGACGAGTAAAAGGATTTCTGGACAAACTGATATCCGCTTGAGCGCTGCATGAGATCTGTAATGGCAATCAGATTGTTGAGCGCAAAGCTGCCGCAGCCCAGCATAATCGCCGCGGCAAGGCAGCCGGACGCAATCCTCCCGCCCGTTTTTGAGCTGTCCACGCTCTTAGAACCGTCAGAGGACATATACGTCTCCCTGCCAGCCTTCATGGAAAGTCCCTTCTCACCCGGACGAGCGCCTTTCAGAAAATCCACAATCGAGCAGGCAAGCTTTCTCCTGTCTGCGTGCCGGACGCCCGTCAGCTCCCGCTGACATTTTTCCTTTTGATGCTCATATACATATAGCGCGGCCAGACCACCGAGCGTGTCCACACCCTGACGCATCACCGCATCAAATCCCGCCGTAAACGGCAGAATCTGCTGCACCATGTCTAAAATCTGGCACACTGCAAAATAGAACAGGACCGGATAAATAACCGGCCACAGCCGCATACCCCTCGTGTACTGTCTCCCTGACATTCAGCCAAACCTCCCTGCCGGATTATTTCCCATCGGAGGAAACACCCATGAATCGCACTCTCGTACACCGGTACAGCGAAAATTAAGTTTTGGATCGTTTGACGCAGAATATTTTCAGAGAGTGCGGCTTCACAATCACAGGCGTAGCAGTGGCTGCGTCGAGGCTTGGGAAGTCGCGCTATCGGGAAAACAGGCAAGTCAAACTGCCAGTCACTTAATATTCGATGTACTCCGCACCTGAAGCTCCTGTGCAGCTTTTCGAGTCTATTTTTCGAGTGTGCAAGTTCAGAAACAGAAGCCCAGCGGGCTGCGCTGCGCATTCTGAGCTTTTGCAATCGGGAAAACAGCCCGAAATATTTGCACAAGGGTTTTCAGCACGGACTAGCAGCTGCCGCGTCCAGATATTCCTCCACTTCCGCCATCGTGTCAAACACCGCAACGGCACCCGCCTCCAAGAGTTCCTCTCTCGTGCCGAAACCGAAGGTCACGCCGACACAGTCGATCCCCGCTGCCTTTGCGCCCAGCACATCATACTTTGTATCTCCGATGAGCACAATCTCATTCAGATCCGTCACGCCCATGCGGCAAAACGCCTCCTTTAAGACAAGCACCTTTTCCCTGCGCTCCGGCCCCTGGGATGCCCCTACAATGTAGTCAAAATATCCCGCCACGCCAAGGTTTTCCAAAATCCCCCTGCAGCTTTTTTCCGGCTTTGAGGAAGCAATGGCAATCGTGTAACCCTTCTCCCGCAAATGCTGTAAAATTTCCTTCGCACCCGGATAGAGCATACACTGGTTCATTCCAACCGCGTCATAATATTCCCGGTATTTTTCAACCATCGGCTCCATATGCTCCTGTGGAATATGGTATTTCGCATCAAACATAAGCGACAGGGGCGGTCCGATAAAACAGCGCAGCGACTCCAAATCCGACTCCTCAATTCCCATATACTCTCTCAGAGCGTACTGCACCGCCTTTGTGATTCCCTCCTGGGAATTGATCAATGTCCCGTCCAGATCAAACAATACCTTTTTCATCATCGCTTTACCCCTTTTGTGTCTCGATTGCAGACGTGCAGACGGTTAAGAACCACCTGCCCATCCTTTCCTCCGTATTTCATCTCCGCATCCTCTCCGCTCAGATCATAAATCGCCGCCAGCTCATCTCCGGCAGCTAACCGCATGCCCCGGACGCCGAGCGCCGTCTTTTTCTTCTCCGGCACGCTGTCGATCGAAATCCGCAGGAATACACTCTTTACCGACTCCATCACAAGCGTCGCATTCGGCTTTGCCACACCGACAAAAAGCAGTTCGTCCCCCAAAGAAAGCTTCGTCGCAGCAGTCGTCCGCTTCCCGACCTCAAACTCCCTGCCGTCCACCAGCTTTAACATCGAGGCTTTTGTTCCAAAAATCAATTTCTTATTTAACAAATCATTCATCGCCGACAAGTAGACAAGCTG
>CASCGD010000054.1 GCA_949132985.1 uncultured Lachnospiraceae bacterium | reverse complement strand
TACTTTTTTAGTCGCTGTTGCGGCTGGTGTAGCTTGCCACTACATCATCAAATGGCTTGATGGCGACCATGAGGACGACAAATAGCCTAGTGGGTGCTTTGCCACTATAAAAGAAAAGAAGAATCCCCGGACTGTACTGCAATACGGTTCGGGGATTTCATTCTTCGTCCACATGGACTACATTACCACTTTTTTTGCCTATCGGCATTATAGCATATGCAAATCTGGTTTGCAATATCCCCGGAAAAATATTATTTCATATCATTTTATAGTAAATATTACATGTCTTTTGAATTTGCCGTTGAAATAACCTCCCCGGTGTCCTCATTTACAAATGTGACGGAAATATTTTCTACGGTTTCACCGGAGCAAATGCTGTACATGCCGCCATATGTATAAAATACGATGGGGCAGAGTGATTCGTTCAGGTCTAATTCCGTAGATTTAGTAGTTACTGTAAATTCTGTAAAATTATCATTGGCTTCGACCTTTGTTATATTAGGGTAATTTTCGGAGCCTATCATGTCATTCATGCCGTCTTTAATTGTGGTGCGGTATTCCTCCATGAGCGCTTTGTGCTGGGATTTTGTCATTTTATAGGTTGCGCTGCCGTCGGAGTTGAGAGTAATTGACTGATAACCGTGTTCTTCCGCGATTTTATCCAGATCTTCCTGGGTCTGTTCGCCTATGTAATCTGCGGGCAGGGTAAGCTCGACGTCAAAAATTCCTTTATCTACCTCGATATCTCCGAGCGCGTCCAGTTCATCCATATCATTTTCGGTATCTTCGGACGATTCATTTTCCGCATCATCCGTTTCAGCGTTGTCATTTGTGGATGCTTGCGGTTGCTCTTCATCCTTTGGCTGGGTTGCTCCGCAGGCTGTCACACTGGTCGTGAGTGAGAGCGCTAACATAAATGTTAAAAGTTTGTTCTTCATTATCATTTCCCCTTTTCTTATAGATGTTTAGTAAACGTTGCAACGGTTTAATCATGTGTATATTATACAAATTTTGCGATAGTGGGTGTAGGAATTATTTTTTAACAGGTTTATTAAAATGCAGAGCATAGGTGTTTCCGGATTTTACCCTTGTGACCTTAGTTTCATCAGCAAGATTTTTAATATAATTTCGGATAAAATTGACGTCATCCGGATCGAATTGTTTGAAGAGATCCTTTTGTAGAATACCATCATTTTTCTTAATAAGGGTGGTAACCTTGGCTTTCAATTCCTTTATATGCTTTTGGTACTGCATTTCTTCCTCATATTCTTCATAACTACCATATTCATGTTCAATATATTCGTCCTGAATGATTTGGGAGACCTCTTCCTGATGTTCGGTGTAATATTGCAGCAGCCATTTCGTACAATTTACGTTTTCGAAGCTGATCGGATATTCCTTACAAAAGTCGGTTGGTTCATATTCTTTATTTACTTCCGGAAACTCTATTTGAAAAAAGAGTTCGCCACCCCTGCCATATTTCGAAAAATTCCCAAAAAAACGGTCATATGCTTTGATCGCTTTTTTAAGAGCGGATATTCTTTTTTTGTAATCAAATATACTATAAAAGTCATCTTCAATATTAGCGGTTTCGTCATAGTATTTATCGAACCAACGGTAAGCAGCGTCATAATGGCTATCATCAAATTCATAATATAGCTCTTTTTCTTCTTTAGATAGCAGGTCTAACGGGTTCGGTTTCTTTGTAACGCTGTCATTTAATGGGATAATAATTGTTTCGTTGGGCTTGCGATTCTGTGCGAAATCTGTGATTTTATCCTTTAATGAATTAAGAAAGTTCATAGAATCCTTCTTTCGTTATCTAATATGTTTTTCGATTCTTAGTCAATGTTGAAATTCCATTCTTAATTATGGAGCTATGTTTCAATAATCAAAGAAAGGAGAGGATATCATGTATGATGTAAACGAATACATAGCGCTCATCGGAGCGATTGTAAATCAGCTGATTAATGCAAATTTACAACAGCTCAAAAGACTTTACGCATTCATATCTGAATATGTAAAAGAAAATTAGTCTTTTTCAGAGTGGTCGCGGAGATCAATCAGCATTCGGGCCTTTTCCTCCAGAAAACACCAGTCCTCCTCTTGAAGTGAGGAAAGCATGGTAACGAACCGCTTGCGGAAGGAGGAACTGTCTTCTTTTAAAACAGACGCAGCCCAGCGCATAAGCTGATCTTCGCGATCAATCTCTGAAAACATTTCTCCGGTCCCGTTTATGAGCCATTCTTCATTTACGTTGTATTCACGGCAAATAGATTTGACCATTTGATCTGTTATACCACGGTCTCCATTTTCAATTTTGCTAATAGCAGTTTTTCCAACACCGAGTGGCAAGCCAAACTTTTCTAATGTCAAGCCAAGTGACTTTCTCAGTTCTCTAATTCGTTCCTTCATATCAATTTTTACCTCCGTGAATAAGTCTATCGTAGCACCTATAAAATGATTAGTCAATAAAAAGTTGACTTTGCCAACAAAAATATGTTGACAAAGATGGCAAAGGGGACTATAGTGTAGGCATAGGGCACAAAAGATGGGAAGCATAGAAAGGAGATAACAATAATGGTTGAAGTAGTAGAAATTCTGAAACAGGATGAACGTTCAAGCGCAATTTTGAACACGTTTTCGATTCTTTTGCCACAGATGACAGAGATTGAAAAGGAAAAATTGCTTGCGTTTGGTGAAGGCATGGTGCTTATGTCCGGGCTCTTAAGAAGCGGGAAAAAGGCGGTGTAAAAGAGGAAATGCAGTCACGCGCGGCAACGCATGGCTGCATACATCCTAAGGAAGTATTATTGTGACTGCCGTTTGTAATACCCATACTGGATCAGTAGTTCAGTGACATCATCATCGGGGAGTATCGTGTTTAGCAGGCGATCGCTTCTAAAATTTGCGTATTCATCATAATAATCGTCGGTATCAAATTTGCGATGCAAATACATTCTGACTTTCCCGTATTTAATGTGTGAGCAAGGGCGTACTGAGGTATAGGCCAGTGTACATGCTTCGAGCTTGCTGCGGGCGTTTGTGGCAAGGTAGTCGATCAGATCTGCTTTTAGCAGCTTCTTTTCAGGGGTCAGGCCAAGCGAGTTTGCAAGTGTGATCAGATCCGTTTTCTTGTACTTTGACAGGCACTGGACAATATCAGAAACTGGTTCGATTAACCGTGCATCGATGAGTGCGTCGAGATCCGGCGTCGATTTACAGCAGGTGGTTGGATTGTTGGTGTTGACGCTGCGAATAGTCTCTAACAGCAGGAGCTGCTGGTCATCAGTGAGAGTTTCAATTACTTTTACGGTTTCAGAAATCTTCTCACGCTTTCCGGTCGGCTCAATGATTGCAGATTTGTTTGATTCAAAATCTGACTGGAAGAACCCCAGCTCCATAGCAAGCCGGTACATGTGTTTGCATGGCAGGTGCCGACGGTTGAAGTCTACACATGAGCAATGATCCAATGCAGTTGTATGTGTGCCGGAACTTCCCTTAAAAGTTCCGGTGCATGATGGCTGCTCCAAAGAGACCGGAGTGCAGGCGGATTTTTTGGCACTGGCAATGCGTTTTTGCTGATCAGGTGCATTATGGCAGTCCGACCATTTGTTCCATAAATCATTTGTCATAGGCGTTTCTCCTTTGTGCGTTTGTTTAATATCATCATAGCACAAAAAAAGAAGCGCAGAAAGTCGATTGATGGAAAATGTGCATAAAAGAATATGCAGAAAATTCGCATAAAAGCAGCAATTCAGAGAAGTGGTGAAAAAAATACAGAGAGGGGGCAGGAGAGAATGAACGAATTAGATTTTTGTTCTTACGAGGTCGTTATTGATGGCGATGGTAAATCAGAACAGATTACTTTGAAATTGGATATGCGCGATGTGCCAAAGGCAAAGCAGGAGAAGATTATTCATGAATTTGAGATATTAAGAGAACTAATTAAAGAAACATTTTCTTAATATCGCCCGTGGTAGCAGGTTCTGAATGGCTGCTTATGGAAAAATTGCTTGCGTTTGGCGAGGGTATGGTGCTTATGTCCAGGCTTTTAAGAAGCGGGAAAAGGTGGTGTAAAAGGGGAAATGCAGTCACGCGCGGCAACGCATGGCTGCATGAACTACCGGAAAGCATATCAGTATTTAGGAAGCAATTTGAAAATAATGTCACTTAATATTATAAAGACGTTTTGCACAGAAACGCAACATGTAACAGAAATAACCGATATGCAAATTTCGAGGGCGTGCTCATCAATAATTAAAGCAATGAAGGATGAACTTCCTGCGGAAGCTCATTCTATCGAAGTTTTTGATTATATATTAGAGAATAGTAAAGAAACTTTGCGTAGCATGCCAATCAAATTACAATAACCTGATTATTTATTTGATTCAGATGGTAGTACATGAAAGGAAAGGTGATCTGATATGAAAATTATAAAACTTGCGCCGTGGATATATCTTGCTGGCCTTATCGTATTGTTGACTTGCCTTGCAGTGGCCATATGGAAGTATAGAAAAGAATTTCCATATGATCACATACGGCATGACTTATTTAATATATGGTGGATTCTAGCGATTATGTGCACGCTCCTTTTAATTGATAGGGTACACATTTATTTGTGTCTTCCGCAGGCGGGGGTCTGAAAAAGTGCGAGACAGATCAGGAGGTTTTTATGGGCAATAAATATTTATTCAGGGATGAACTGTTAGAGCAGCGGATAGAGACTGATATCAGAATTTCGATTTGAAAAAGGAGATGAGATATATGTGGATAGTCGTTTTTATGGGATTGACGGTTATTTGTGGGATTGGATGGATTCGTAATAAATTGGCGCTGATGATGATGGTAACTTATGTACTGAAAAAAGGCTACAAGCTTCCGTCAGATGAAGAAGCGAAAGCCTGTAGGGAATTTGTCATAAGACATATCGTGGAGGATATGTGCAAAAGATTCCGCTGGAATAAAGAGGGGAGGTGAGAAAAATGCTTGCAAATCTCAAAAAAGTATTAGATGGAAAAGGTATTTCATTAAGGGCATATGCAGCTGTCCTTGGTGTTTCTGAAAAATCAGTGTGGAACAAAATAAATGAAGAAACTGTTTTGACATACCCAGAGGCAGTGAAAACGAAAAAAGAATTATTTCCCGAGTATGATCCAGATTATTTATTTGCTTCAGATGGTAACGCATGGGAAGAAAGGTGATGTGATATGAAAATTATAAAACTTACGCCGTGGATATATATTGCTGGGCTTATCGTATTGTTGACTTGCCTTACAGTGACCATATGGAAATATAGAAAGGAATTTCCATATGATCACATACGGCATGACTTATTTAATATATGGTGGATTCTAGTGATTATATCCACTCTCCTTTTGGTTGACAGGGTACACATTTATCTGTGTCTTCCGTAGGCGGGGTATTGTTATGTAGCATGGAATCCAGCGCATTGTATATTTTCTCTAATAGTTCTGTTTGCCGCTGTTCCTCAAGCATAAGTTCTTCATGTTGATCTTCGGATTGTTGGATACGTTCAGCATGTTGTTGCTTAGATAAGGCGGTGGAGGCGTTGTCCGAAAACATGCTATAAAAAAGAGAGAAAATGGATAATAGAAGGCCAAGGACAGCAAACAGTGTATCGCGATTAGACTTATCAATACGGATTACCTGGTTAGAGTTTGGCGATGGAAGCTCTATTGAATCATCGATATCTGAAATTAATTCCGCAACTGGTTCCGGTAAATCAATATAGTCGTTGGATTCTGATTCGGACGAAATAGAAATATTTTCAAGGTTGGAGGCAAAAGTTGAAGCAATATCATCCCGGCGCTGCAAAGCGTCAGCGATATTCTGACAGGATTCATATAATTGCTGAATAGGGAGATCAACACTTCTGCTAATAAGGGATATATTTTCAACAAGTTTAGAAAATGCTGGGGTTTCTAAATGGTAACGAGGCAGGGAGTAAAAAGAACGTGTAATTTCTTCTTGAACCGAATAAAAGGGTTCAAGACTCTTGAGGATATCCATTTTTTCGTAAATAGTTCCAAGGGATGCGGAAAAAGACCTCAGAACCTGTGATGAAACGGCGAGGTCTAACTTCGGCTGAACTGATTGAATAAGTTCCAATTGAGGTTGGAGTGCATTAATTTTGTCTAATTGTGGCTGAATAGATTGGATAGAATTTATTAGCGAGTAAAGAGAATCGTTAAAAAAATTGTTTATCATAAAAATTTCCTTTCAAAAATAATTCTTTAAGAAAGATTTTACAATAATACGCAATAAATTTCAATATGGGAGAATTTTTTACTTATATGAATCTTAAGAATTGTTTTGGCGGAAAAGTATGACCACAATAAATAGTTCTGAAAAAATGCGAGACAGATCAGGAGGTTTTTATGGGCAATACATATTTATTTAAGGATGAATTGTTAGAGCGTTTGTACAACAAGTATTTAAATGCGCGTATTGATAAAGCAAAGCTTCTGGGCGCAGAAGAAATGGATATTGTAGCCAATTTAAAACCGGAGGCTGTATTAGCGGCGCTGCTTTTTGAGGCAACGGAGCGGATAGAGACTGATATCAGAATTTTAGAGAATCAAAAGAAAGAAGTACATGCGTCTGCAATATCATGTAGATAGAGGAGGGTGACTATGGCTCGATATCCGAAAGAAGTAATCTACAGGACATTTGTGATTGACAGTAAGACCGGGAAATGGAAACAAATTGAAATTAAAGACATTCCACACGAGAAGATCGTAGAGCTTTGCGATAATTTTGCACTAGGCGCAGGGTACGAGAGAGAAAAATAGCCGCATTTGCGGCTTGTGGGACAAGCCGATCGGAATGTCAGGGTGAAAAACTTCGTGTCAGATTCTGACACGGGAAGGACTTATAAAGTTTAGATGAAAGCGATTATGAAATATCCGGGAAGCAAAGGGAGCATTGCGGACTGGATCATCAGCTATTTTCCAGAACACCACAGTTATCTGGAAGTCATACAAATGGAACTGAAAGATCTGGTGATGGAGAATGAGGGATTATGAGAGTATGAGCTTTAGCAGAACAAAATTAGACTATTTGTTTGCAAAACAGCATGGGATCTGTGTGAACTGTAAAACAAGGGAGGCGGAGCCGGGAAAAACGCTGTGCCTGGAATGCCAGGAAAAAAGCAGGATAAAAAACAGGCGTGCGCTGGAAAAGATGACAGAACAGGAAAAACAGGAACGGTACCGGAGGAATAACGAGCGGTTCCGAAGAGTGTATGCGGAGAGAAAACAAAAAGGCGTTTGTGTCAAATGCGGGAAGTGGAAGTCCGTTGCGGGAAGGACTCTGTGTATCGATTGTCTGGTAAAAAGCCGCAGGAGGAAAGACAGGCGCTACAATAACGAAATCGAAAGGAACGAAAGGACGGAGTACGGTTTGTGTTATGTGTGCGCGCAGCCGGTTTGTGAGGAAAGCGCTTCGCTGTGCAGGAAGCATTATGAACTGTACGCCGGGCTGATGCGGGAAAGAAACGCCAACCCGACGCCCGCAATGCTGGAGCACAGGGAATATATCAGAAATCTGGAACATGCGCGGATCGAACAGATCAGGGAAAGGGTGCGGAATGGAACATTTAGAAAAATTTAAGGAATATCTGTTAGACATGGAGCGCGCCCAGGGAACGGTAGACACATATATGCAGTCGGCCCGCATCTTCTTTTCGGAATACGGGGAAATAAGCCGGGAAAATATGATGGATTTTAAGCGGAGGCTGCTGGAAGAGAAAAGCCCCAAAACGGCAAACCTGCGCATCGTGGCAATGAACCAGTACTGCATTTTTGCGGGGCACCCTGAATGTTGCATCAAGGGAGTCAAAATCCATGAAAGCTCCTGTGTGGAAAACGTGATAACCGAAAAAGAATACCGGGCGCTGCTGGAGGGCCTGAAAAGGGATGGGAATGAGAGAGGGTATTTCATGATCAAATTTCTTGCAAAGACCGGGGCGCGGGTGTCCGAATTCATAAGGCTGACGAAGGATTCCCTCGAAACCGGATACTGCGAGATGTGGACGAAAGGGAAAATACGCAGGATCTATATACCGCAGGCGCTGATTGAAGAGAGTAGGGATTATTTTGCGGGACAGGATTCGGAATATCTCTTCCCGAACAGGAGTGGCAAACGGATGACAAACCGGGGGATTTCGGAAAATATCAGGCGATGGGCCGGACGCTACGGGATACGGAAGGAAGTCATGCATCCGCATTCGTTCCGGCACCTGTTTGCAATTGAATTTCTGAAACGTAATTCCAATATCGCATTACTGGCCGATCTGATGGGCCATTCATCCGTAAGCACAACATCAATTTATCTGAAATTGAGCAGGGAAGAACAGATGCGGCAGTTTAATGAGGCGCCAGACTGGTAGGAGGTGGAAAAGATGTCAGTGTGTTGCACAAGCGCGGAAGCAGGAAATCATTTTGTACTTACAGAAAAGGGATATGAAAAGACGCCGGAGCTGGTAAAGCCGGAGCGGCAGGCCGGGGAGCCGGTCAGAGGGTTTGAATACAGTGTTCCTGCATCATGGCTCAAAAAGGGCTATGTGGAGGAACGGGGTGAACGGCCAAAGGAGGGTTAAAGGTATGGACAGATTAACAATTGAGTATTGCGGCGGATACGTGCCGCGGGAGCTATGCAGTATAGATAGGCTGGGAGGGGCGGATGACTGTGACCTGTGTCTTGAATACTGTAAAGCGCTGGAAAATGCAGATGAAGGAGTGGACTGTACGGGATGTGTGATTGACAGATGCTTTAACCGGCTCGGCGCATACGAGGACACTGGCCTTACACCAGAGCAGATCAAAGAGTTGGACGGCCTCTACAAAGCAAAATGCGAAGAGCTGGCAGAAGCACGGCAGCAGGACAACGCCTTAAATCTGCCCTGCAGGATCGGACAGAAGGTATATATCGTCAGTTTAAACAGGATCGGGTATACCACAGGTGAGGTCGCATCTATCAAAATCGGCGCACATGGGGCGTCGCTGCGCATCTATGTCCCGTCAGATAAGCAGTATATCAACCGCGCAGTTGAGCAGATTGGTCAGAGCGTGTTTTTCGATCATGCAGCACCCGAAAAGATTTCAACAGGAAGAAACAAAGGCGCGGATAAAGCTGTTACAAATGATGCGATTGTGATAGGCGGGAAAGAGTATAACAAGAAAAGGTTGTGTTTGGACTGGTTCACCATGAGCAACGATAATTTTTTCCAAACTTATGGCTTTAATTTTAATCCTCATGAACATGAAGGGCTATATGAATGGGGACGTGAGAAGATACTGGAGATGCAAGCTTTTAGGGAGGGCATATGAGTATAACACCAAGAAAGGCATCAGATCGGGACGGCTATCTGATGATGCCGCTTGTAAAAAACATCCCTGAACCGAAACATCTGGGATGGAGACGGACAACCTGCCCGGCATGTGGCCGGGAGTGCTGGGAGCGTCCGCTTCCGGAAGGATTTGATCGAGCAGCCTTCGATGGAATGCTCTGTACAGAGTGCACACTAAGGACCGTCTGACGCGTGCGCAAGGATGCTCGGGATCGTCCAGACGCCCTCGGCCATGTGGAAAGAGAGCACAAGGGTCTTTAAACAATCATGATCGATGACTTTACAGTGAAACTCCATCACCCCGGAAAAAGATGGCTTGAGCCAGCAGGAATGCACTTTCAGCGGCAGGCCGTCAATCCGGACATACAGGGGTTTGATATGCCCGTCCGTGTCAAAGGAAGCGATCACCGGGATAACAGTAATCGGCAGATGGTCATAGGATTGGTAGGATGCACACGCAGTCATGATTTTCTCCTCTCTTATCAAGATAATCATATTATACAAACAAAGGTTCTGATAAGAAAGAGGGAAAGGATGGGAAATATGGAAAATGAAAATCTTTATATAGACTTAGCAAAGCATTGCATCGGTCTTGATAGAAAAAAACCGTATATTCGACATGGTAAGAAATTTTATCGTCCATATCGAAATTTCTTTGCGGCTGGTAGGGATTATGAAAATTGGGAAACAATGAGAAATGCCGGATATGCTGATCGGGATAAAGAAAAGAATCAGCATGAGGGATATACTTACTGGCTGACCCGTGCCGGCTTGGATTGGTTAGGTGAGCAGCTGAGTATACATATTTATGATGAATCTGATTAGTAACTGGAACTAAACCGTTGAAAAAGGGAAAGGAGCCGATAACATGGCATTTGATTTGGATTTGAATAAGATCAATGTCGGATGTGCGATAAAACGATACAGATATGCCGCATTAAAAGTGCCGGCGAACTGTCGGGGGCCGGATGTGTCGTTTGAGCGAGAGTAAAATAAAAAGCATTTGACCGGGGTATGAGGCGCCGTTTTTCGCAGGGAAATAGCATACCTTAGTTAAGTGCACCCAAAAACAGGTGCTTATATGGCAGAAAATGGAAATAACTGGATTAAATTAAACCGATCAATAACGGATCACTGGCTCTGGTCGTCAGGCGAATGTTTTTCCCGCGGACAGGCTTTTATCGATCTGCTTCTGATGGCCGCATATGCAGACCATAAAGTCATGTCGCAGGGCAGAATGATTGAGCTGAAACGCGGGAGCATGATCACCAGTGTCCGCTATCTGGCGGATCGCTGGCGCTGGTCAAAAGACAAAACACTGCGGTTTTTGAACGATTTAGAAGCTGATGGAACCATAAAAAAAGCGTCGGACACAAAACGGACGCTCTTAACCATTGTAAATTATGATAAATATCAGGGTTCCGGAGATGCTGACCGGACGCAAAACGGACACAAAACGGACACAGACCGGACGCAAAACGGACAGACAAAAGAAAGGAAAGAAGGGAAAAGAAATATATATAATATATTCCGCCCACCGACGGTTGAAGAAGTCAGAGCATACTGCGATGAGAAGGGCTATTCCGTCGATCCTTCCAGATTTGTCGATTTTTATGAATCAAAAGGATGGATGGTCGGTAAATCCAAGATGAAGGACTGGAAAGCGGCAGTAAGAAACTGGCAGAGAAGTAACGTGGGTGTTCCGCAGAACAGGAAGAACTCGTTTAATGATTTTTCTCAGAGAACGTATGACATGAAGGAGCTGGAAAAGGGTGTCCTTGGCCGGGGAAATGAACCGAACCAGAAAAAGGAGGATGAGGGTAAATGACAATGCATGTAACAGCTGTAGAAAATTATAAAGGCGGGACGGCCAAAACAACGACTGCATCAAATCTGGCGTATGAGCTGTCCTGCGCCGGATATCGGACGCTTCTGGTGGATATGGACCCGCAGCAGAACGCGGCCTATCTTCTGCGGGCAAAGCCGCGCAAAGTAAATCTGGAGAATGCGATTACCATGAAAGCGAATGTGAAAAAAGCAATACAGCGATGTGTCTTTTCAAAAAATCTGTTTCTGCTGACAGGGGCAGACGGGATGGACAGCCTGGAGCTTAATTACATAGACCTCCGGTTTATCCTGGACGAGTGCAGGGAGGATTATGATTACTGTATCATCGACTGCAATCCGGGGATGACGATGCTGACAGTCAATGCGCTGGTCGCGGCCGACGATGTAATTATACCGCTGGTTCCGGATGCATTCGGGGCGGCAGGTCTGGAAAAGATCAAGGATTATATTGATCAGGCGCGGGAATACAACGAGGGGATACGTGTCATTGGATGTGTTGCAACAATGTTCAATGGACGCGCGAGCCAGCTTCGCACAATCCGAAAAATCATGGAAAAAAATGTGATTCCCGTATTTGACACATGCATATCAGACTCCGAAGCGGTGAATACGGCGCTTGAACGGCGAAAACCGATATCGCTGCACCGGAGCAGAAGCAGTGCTGCAAAGGATTACAAAGATTTTACGAAGGAGTATGTGGGGAGGGTGAACGATGGGAAGCCTGAATGATATCATAAACGGAAAAGCGAATAAGGAGAAGAAAACAGGCATGAAGCGGGGATCGACGGTTATGATCCCGATTGATCTGCTTGTGCCGAATGAGGATAACAGGCGCTCCTTTGGAGACCGTGAGAGGCGGAACATCGATGTGCTTGCTGAAGAGCTTCTGATCAGCGGCCGTGTGCTGGAAAATCTGCTTGTCCGGAAAATGGATGACGGGCAAAAATATTTAATTTTGTCCGGGCATAGAAGATATTATGCATCAAAACTGAATGCGCGGGCAGGCCATGAGGGGTTTTCCGAGCTTCCGTGCGAGGTTACGGAAGAATCAGATGCGATGTCATATTACAATCTGTTAATTGCAAACCTTTCTACAGAGCCGCTTACCGAGCATGAGAAGATGACTTCTACCATGCATCTTAAGGATTTGTTACCCGAGCTTTTGGGGGACGACGATCTTAGAGGGCGGAAGCTGCGGGAGAAGATTGCAGAGACCTTACATGTTTCGCAGACAAAAGTGGCGCAATATGAAAATATCAGTAATCATCTGGTAGATGATGCAATGAGTCTGTTCGAAAACCAGAAAATGAATGTCTCGACGGCGAATGACCTTGCAGGGCTGCCGGAGGATGTACAGAAAGAATTTGTAAAGGATGGAATCGCCCCTGTAATGTCTGATGTACGGGCAGTTAAACAGGAGCTGAAAACGATCGGGTCGTACAGTCAGATGAGCGAACATGAAAAGAAAAATGCAGCTCTGATACTGAATGATCTGCTGCTCAATACAGATTTGAAAAAGTACAGGGATGCAATAGAAAAATTTGGAAAGCTTTGGCTTTCTGGTGAGACTGATGGTGAAGCGTATGCCGCAGAGATAGCCGGAATGTTGCTGCACTATAGAGACTCCCGTCAGTTTATTGGCAAAAATGCGGCAATGTATATTTTCAGGGCCCGTCGCGTGGAGATGTTGAGATACAACAGTCAGGATCGGATAAACCTGCGGTTCAGCTACCATGGATTTTTTAGTGTATTCTGCGAGGTATATCGGGAAGAAATATTAAATAATGCCATCGCAGGTGAGGAATTGAAGCAGGTGGAGATCGATGATTATGACAAAGACGATCCGTATGAGCAGATTATACCGGAGAAGGGTTCATGTGACGGGAAGTGCTTCAATTGCAGGAATACAGCGTGCAATTCTTATCAGGAACCGCGTGACAAATGTTTATTTTTTAAACAGATTGACTGCACGGTCAGGTATGTGTTCGGAAATCTGAAAAAGGATTCGCCGGATTTGTATGAGAAATGTATTGGGTGTTGTATGCGGTGCACGGTGTCTGATGCATGCAGTTACGCGTGTAATCGCAAGGACATGAGCATCATCAGGGAGCGCGCCGGTATTCAGGATGCCCCTGCGGAGGAAAAGTCACAATCAGGATTTGCGATACCGAAGGAGGAAGAGGTTGCTGCAGTCAAATCACTGATGTCAAAACAAAATGCGAACCGCGCATATCTCTACTTAAAAGATACTCCTTCGTATGAGATTAATCCGGAAAAGTTTTCCGGATTGTCGGGCTTTCTGGATTGTTTGAAGTCAGAGAGAAAGCCGGGTAAAGATGAGCTGGCGGCGCATCCATGCTGGATTCGTTCGGAGGCGGCAGGCAGGGGGCAGTACAAAGCATGTTACGCATTTGGTGAGTTGACCAATGTGCAGGAAATCATGTATGATATACATACAGTGATTGAGATTTTGCGCAGGTCTGTTGCGGTCGGATATTTCGGCGATGATGAGGAGATGCGGTTCGTAAGGTACCGTCCGCAGGCCGGGGAAGAGGAAACGTTTGTGGAGGAATATCCGAAATGGGAAAAGTGGTTTGGGTTACCGCAGATCGGCGCGGTGTATTACCGGGTCGTGCTGGATGACGGATGTCAGATCGCGGCGGCCGCTTATGAAAATGATCTCGGTTCTGTATGTTATGTGGTATATTACTACGTTTCGAGGTTCGACCGAATAAACAATGTCTTTAACACATTTGAGATTTCAAAAGAGGATCTTATCGGGGAACTGAGAAATTGTAACAAACAGTAGGTCAGGGGTATGGAATGAAGAGGAAAAAGGAATCTGTCTATCAGAAAACGGAGAAGCTGCTGCGGGCGTATCTGGCGCTGAAGGATCATGTGTCAGATGAAAACGAATATATGGAGATGATTTTTAAGGGAAAAAGTAAAAGTATCACATCGTGGTCAAAGACTCCCGGCGAGTTTCACGAAGATGAGGCGCTGCATGCGAGGTTCGATTCACTCCAGCGCTCAAGGGCGGATCTCCGGCGCATCGAGAAGGCAATCAGCAAACCGGATGTTGTTCCTTATATGCCAGTGGTGGAGGCAGCGTATTTTTATATTCCCGATGACGGGCACCGTCCGACGAATGAGGATGTGGCGCAGCGTCTTCACATGGACCCGCGGACTGTATCAAGGCACCGGAGGTCAGCAGTAGAGCGCATTTCCGTGCATCTTTTCGGTTCGGATGCACTGACATAATGCAGATTTTATGGTAATTTTCGTGTCCGTTTCATAGCATATTTCATAGCATATTTTTTGTCCTTTTCATAGCATATTCGTTGTGATATACTTTTTATAATCGATCAGTATAATTTTTAGAGCAGGTCAGCCGCCTGCTCTTTTTGTGTGCAAAAAGGAGGTGAATCATGAACACAGTGCAGCCGATCCGGGACAAGGGGACCGTCATGGACATAGGGGACTATTTAAAAGAGAGATCCATGCGCAACTATGTGATGTACATGATCGGGATCTATTCGGGGCTGCGCATCGGCGACATCCTGCGGCTCCGTGTCCGGGATGTCCGCGGGGCGGAAGTGATCACGCTTACAGAACAAAAGACTGGAAAGGAAAAGCGTTTCCCGGTCGGAAGCGAGTTAAAGAAGGTGATTGCAGCATATGTGCGGGATAAGAAAGACTATGAATATCTGATTAAATCGACGATGCCTGGAGTATACAACAGGCCGATCACGAGACAACAGGCGTATAAAATACTGCACGAAGCAGGGAGCCGGTTTGGTGTGGAGGGGCTTGGGACTCATTCGATGCGCAAGACATTCGGGTATCACTTCTATAAGCAGACCGGGGATCTTGGTCTGCTGATGAGGATATTTAATCATTCAAGCGAGTCCGTGACGCTGGCATATATCGGAGCTGCGCAGGATGATATGATGAGCGCCATGAAGCTTTTTTCGTATAAGTGAAGCGGCAGCTAGGGATTGTATTTGTGGATGGGTTTACTCATACAATCGGTGTAAACCTGTATGGTCCGTGACGGGTGGCATTATGTGGCATTATATAGAAACTATCCGGCTCGGGTTTGGTTAACAAAATTTAAGATATGACAACTGAAAATACTTTTTCAGGCATCGGTATAAATCCCAAGGTACTGGGGAGCGACCCCGACCCAGAGCGGTTCTGCGAGCCCGGAAACTGCGAAGTTTTTTCTGGGGAAAAATTTTTAGTGCCGATGCCATGAGTGGGAGGTGATGAGATGGCCGGGGGTGTGGGAAAAGAGACGGATGTGAGTACGCTGATATGTTCCGCAGGTGTGCTGGCGGATATGCTTGGGATTAAGCAGACGACTGTGAGGCATCTGGCGTCAAGCGGGGTCATGCCGCGTGTATCGTCGGGACGCTATAAGATGCGTGACTGTGTGCACAACTATGTAATGCAGCTCCGAATCCAGTCCAGGCCACCTGATTCCGGAGCTGATAACGAAAAACCGGAGCTTCGGGAAATGCAGGCAAGGCATGAGGCGGTAAAGCTTCAAATGTCAGAGATGCAGCTGAAGCTCATGAAAGGGAAACTGCACAAGTCGGAGGATGTGGAGCGTGTGATGACAGCCATGCTTACATCCATGCGTGCAAAGCTGCTTTCCCTGCCAAGCCGTGTTGCGCCGAGAGTGGCGCAGGCAGATGATCCGGAAGAGGTGATGGCGATATTGCAGGCGGATATGTTTGATGCACTGCATGAGCTCACGGAGTACACGCCGGAAATGTTTTATGGAGCGGATCTGATGCTGGATGAGGACGGCAATCTGATTGAGACAGATGAAGCCGTGTCAGAATCTGACACGGAGGTGAAGCGCTGATGGAATATAAGAATGTTGCGCTCCATACGTTCCAGCTGTTTCAGCGTGTGGCGAAGGTTTTGGAGCCGCCGCCAAAGCTAAGCGTTTCGGAGTGGGCGGATCAGTACCGCGTGCTGTCAAAGGGTCTGTCCGCAGAGTCAGGCAGATGGAACACGGACAGGATGCCGTATCAGCGCGCGATCATGGACGCGATCAGTGATATGTCTGTGAAAAGGGTTGTCGTCATGTCATCTTCGCAGGTCGGAAAGACGGAGATCATTCTGAATGTTATCGGGTATTACATATCGGAGGACCCCGCGACAATCCTGATCGTACAGCCGAATAAAAAGCCGATGGCGGAGGATTTTTCGAAGCACCGGTTTGCATACATGATAAGGGATACACCGGTTTTGAAAGGGAAAATATCTGAGAAAAAGTCCGGGGAAGGCGATAATACGGTATTCAGCAAGGACTTTCCGGGCGGTTTTATTGCGTTTGCAGGTGCGAATACGCCGTCAGATCTGGCGGGGCGTCCGGTGCGGGTGGTCCTGATGGATGAGGTGGACCGTTATCCTGCGTCTGCCGGTGAAGAGGGTGATCCGGTGGAGCTTGCGGCTACGCGCTCCACAACATTCTGGAACCGCAGGAGCCTCATGGTATCCAGCCCGACGCTGAAAGATTCATCGAAAATTTATGAGAACTTTATGGAAGGGACGCAGGAGGAATGGGAGTTTCAATGTCCGGCATGCGGGAAATTCCAGCCCTATGAATTTAAGCAGCTGGATTTTCAGACGATGAAAATGAGGTGCGTACACTGCGACTGGTATCTCACCCGGCAGGAGATTTCGCAGCAGCCGCACAAGTGGGTTGCAAAAAATCCGGGATCAGATATCCGGTCGTTTCACCTGAATGCGCTCGCGTCGCCGTTTACTTCATGGGAAAGTCTTGTAAAGGAGTTCCGAAAAGCCTGGAACTATTTAAAGACGCACCACTCGGTAGAAAAATTGAAGACATTTATCAACACGAAGCTTGGGCTGCCGTTTGATGATACGGAATATCAGGCTGCGGGCAAACGGGATGTAGACGAGGAGATACTGCTTGCGCGGCGGGAAGCATACACGGCGGAGCTTCCGGACGGCGTACTTTTGCTTACCGGGTCAGTGGATGTGCAGGGCGACCGTCTGGAGTATGAGGTTAAGGGATGGGGCAAGGGCTACGAGAACTGGGGCATCAAAAAAGGGATCATATGGGAAAATCCGGGATTGGACGGCGCATGGAATACGTTGGTTGATTTGATGGGCCGGACTTTTTATTTTGCAAATGGATGCGGGCTGAATGTAGCCGGGACATGCGTTGATACTGGTGGTGACCATACGAACCGGGTGTTTCAGTTCATCCGGGATATGCAAAGGCTCGGGAAACCGTTCCATGGGATCAAAGGATATGCGAATATGCCTGGCATTCCTTTGATATACAGGAGAACGGAGGTAAAAATTAGAAACGAGCGGGGAGAGGCCATTGACACGACCCATATTTATATTATCGGCGTAGACTCCGGGAAGGACGACATACAGACATGGCTGGATGTCAGGGAGCCGGGCCCGTGTTACTGTCATTTCCCTCTGGATAAGGATGCGGGCTATGACCGGATGTATTTCAGGGGACTTTTATCAGAGGTAAAAGTGGAAGAATTTAAACGAAACGGCGGCGCAAAAATCAGGTGGAAAAAGAAAAAAGGCATCAAACGAAATGAGCCGCTGGATTTGTTTAACTATAACCATGCTGCATTGAAGCTGATCAACCCGAATTTTGAGGTGTTGGAAAAGAAACTATCGCTTGGCATCAACTACATGCAGCGCAGCCCGAATGGAAATCAGAACAGAAAATATGGACAGATCAGGAGAGGAGTGGAACTATAGTGCAGACAAATGAACTACAGATTGCGAGAGAACGGCTGCAGTTGTACCGCGATGCGGAGACAAAGGTATTGCAGGCACAGGCATATTCGATTGCCGGGCGGTCGCTGACGCGGGCAAATTTGTCGGAAATCCGTGGGATGATCAGTCAGCTGGAAGCGGAAATTCGTTCATTGGAGACAAGGGGAACGACCCGAAGGCCGGTATACCGCGTATGCCCGCTGGATGATTGAGGTGGATGAAGATGAATATAGTTGACAGAACCGTCGCGTTTTTTAATCCCGAGGCAGCGGTGCGCCGCATAGCTGCGCGGGCGGCGATGGATGCAGTCAAAAATTACGGTTACTCGGAAGGGGCAGCATCGCGCAGGAAAAAAACGATGAAAAACTGGCGGAATGAGTCGGCATCTCCGCAGTCTGACATCGACATGAATCTGGATCTGATGCGCCGCAGGTCGCGGTCGTCCTATTATACATCGCCGATTGCCACCAGCGCGATCAATACAAACCGCGACCATGTGATTGGCTCCGGGTTGAAGCTCGTGCCGAAAATAGACTACAAGTTTATCGGGATTTCCCGTGAAAAGGCGTCGGAGCTGGAGCGCGACATCAAGTTTAAGTTTAATACGTGGGCTTCGAGTAAGAACTGCTGTATCACCGGGCAGAACACGTTTTATGAGTTGCAGCAGATCGCGCTCATGACCTGGCTCATGTCCGGGGAGTGCTTTGCGATCCCCATGTATGTGGAAAATCCGGATTCGGATATTGACCTTACGATCAAGCTTCTGGAAGGTGACCTGGTTTACAATCCGGGTTCAAGTGCTGAGTTTGTGGACATTTACAGGATCAATCCGGATACGAAAAACCGAATTTATAACGGGATAGAGATTGGTGATAATGACCGCGTAGTTGCCTATCATGTGGCAAGTGACTATTCGGACCGGCCGCTGGCCTCCGTATCATGGGTGAGGATACCTGCATTTGGGGAAAGCACGGGATTTCCGAATGTACTGCATGTATTTAACGCCATCCGGCCGCAGCAGTACCGCGGCATACCGTATCTTGCGCCGGTAATCGAGGATATCAAGCAGCTCCGCAGATATGAAGACGCCGAAATTATGGCGGCTGTGATCAACGGGCTGTTCTCTGTGTTTATCAAGACGGACAATGGGGAGCCGCCTGCTTTTGAGGGTATCGATGAGACGAAATTCAGTGTGCAGACATCCTCAGGAAGCCGCCTTCCGGAAGAGAAAAAGAGTAATGATTTTGATCTTGATATCGGAAACGGGAATATCAACGTATTGCGGCCGGGTGAAAGCATAGAGGTTGTGGATGGCAAACGCCCGTCCAGTAATTTTGATTCTTTTATTCAGAGCGTGTGCATGACGACGGGAGCCGCCTTAGACATCCCGAATGAATTGCTGCTCAAGCGTTTCAGCGCATCGTACAGTGCATCCAGAGGAGCTTTATTGGAAGCGTGGAATTTCTTTTCCATGAACCGGACATGGTTCTCGGATTCCTTTAACAATCCGATCTATCGGCGCTGGCTGAGTGAGGCGGTGGCAAAGGGGATCATTGACCTTCCGGGCTATTTTGACAACCGCTATATCCGCGAGGCTTACAGCCGTGCAGAATGGCCGGGCCCTTCCCAGGGGCAGCTTGACCCGACGAAGGAGGTAGACGCGTCAATCCTCAAAATCACTTCCGGGCTTTCAAACGGGGAAAAGGAGGCCATTGAGCTGAACGGGACGGATTATGAAGAAAATCTGGAGCAGATCGCAGCGGAACGTCAGACGATGGACAAGCTGGGAATCAAAATGAAAGAAATGAATGACGGAGGTATGCATGAAGCAGATTAATGTTCGTGGTCCGATCGTATCGGATGATGAGAAATGGATATATGATTTTTTCGGGGTTGCCTGTACAGCCCCGGGGGACTTTCTGGCACAGATGCAGGAGGCTGATGGGGATGACGTGCTCGTGCTGATCAATTCCATTGGCGGGTATGTGGCGCAGGCGGCTGAAATTTATGAGGCAATCCGAAACTATTCCGGAAATATAACGGGGAAGGTTGTTGGCCAGGCGTGCAGCTGTGCGTCGTTTATCGCATGTGCAATGTACTGCGAGATTTCACCGATTGGCGAGATTTATATACACAATTGCAGCGGAGGTGTTGAGGGCGATTACCGGGCGATGCAGCAGGCGAAGGATCAGCTGCTGCAGACCAATGACAACATCATTCTTGCCTATCAGGAGAAAACCGGGCTGTCAAAAGAGCAGCTTCAGAAGATGATGGATAAGAATACAACGCTGTCCGCGCGAGAGGCCGTGAACCTGGGCTTTGCAGACAAGATCAGCGCCAACTCCAACTATGAGTCGAAGATCGACGACCGGGGCATGGTGGCCGCCGCATTCGGGGGCATGCTCCCGGTTGCGAATCTGTCAGACCAGAAGCGCAGGGCGCTCGCCGCCGCTGTGCGCGGTCTTTCGGCTGTAGTTGGTGAAAATATATCTTTACAAAAAAAGGAGGAAAGCATGGGAAAATTAACAGATTTTCTGGCATCCAACAAGGATGCGGACAATGAGTATCAGACACTCATTGAAAATGCCAAAAAAGAGGCAAGACAGGAGGGTGTGGCATCGGAGCGTGCCAGAATCTCGGCAATCGATGAGATTGCGGGAAACATAGCACGGGAGCTGGTGCACAATGCCAAATATGTGGAGCCTGTGAGTGCAGAGACACTTGCTCTGGCTGCGCTCAAAAACGGAGCGGCCGCAAATAACGCGGGCGGCGAAACCGAACCCGGAAAAGCCCCGGAGCCGGACACACTGCATGATAAACCCAAAGTAAATGCAGGAACGCTTAATCTGGAGCAGCTTGCGAAGATGGCAGCGGATTATGCGCTTAGCAATGCGGCGTCATTGCAGAGCCCGGCAAAAAATCCGCTGACCGGTGCGGCTGGCAGTGAGGGTGCTGCGGCAGATTCTATGGCTAAGGATGCAAGCACATCCATTAAAAAGTATCTTTGAGACAGGAGGTAATCAGGTATGAATTTGAATCGTAAGGCTTATAAAGGTGACCCCGACAATTTGTTGCGCGGGGCGGCGCATCCGCTGGATATGCGGACAATTGTAATGAAAAACCCGAAATGCGCGCTCAGGCGCGGAACTTTGATTAAGGCAGCAGCGGATGGAAGCTATTTTGCGGCGGGCGATGTAGGTGATAACTCCGAGTCGCTCTCCGGTGACGCCATGAGTATTCTCGGGCACAATGTAGTGAAGGACGCGGACGGCGAGACACTTGCTGTTGCCGTGTATGTATCAGGGGGATTTAACCAGCATGCAATTACAGGCATCAATAACTATGCACTGACAGAAGGAGATGTTCTCTCTGCACAGAAGTATGGTTTATATATCCATTCGTAGTAGAAAAGGAGGAACA